>JALVAK010000022.1 GCA_027011225.1 Nautiliaceae bacterium
CAAATTCATAATATTCATATACCGCCCGCAAAAAACCACACTCTAAACTGCAATAAATGGAATATTTTATTATTCTTTAGGTTGACATGATCCATAATCTGAGGGCTTTGTTTTTAATCCATTTTTAAGGGTTTTTGTTTAATATTTTCATACTAAAATAACAAAAATAATTGTTATTAATTGCATTTTTTACTTGACAATTTGCCAAGTTATACCGATATTTAAGGTATAGTTATTTAGATTTATTTAATAATATAAGCAGTAGTTAGACAGTAACTACAAGGAGCCTCAAACATGTTATATCGAATTTTCACCGAAGATTTAAAACCCAAAACGATTCAAGAACCTGCTTCTAAATATTTTGACAGCTTCACAATTAATAAAGCTGTTGGATATTGGAAAGGGATAAAAGAGAATAGCACTATCCTTGAGTTTGTTTTAGATGGTCCACACGATGCGAAAATTACACAGTTAGCAACCGAGATAAAAATCTCATTAAATCAAGAAGCCGTTTTAGTTCAGAAAATAGCCAATAATAACTGGCTTGTTTAATAACATTACTATTTTTTTATAATCAATTGCTAGTAAGTAGCAATAAGGCGGACACAATGAAACAAATCACTTTTGCATATTATATGCAACTACAAACACGTTTTATAATTTTTAAGGCTTCACAGCTCAAAATATCGGAGTTAGAAGTTGCAACACGTTACGCTTTTTTGATGCGTAAAAAACTAGAACAAAAATACACCCTAATTTTTTGAAACCATTATATAAGGCTATAAAATGAAATCTATCAAGAAGCAGCACAAACAGCATTATTTAACAAAACTGGAGCATTTTTTGCATTCAGCAATAAACAATTTGATGAAGCAAAAAAAGAGGGCGTTAAATACTATCATTTAGGTGCTGGAATGATTTGTCCTAAAGAAAACGCAAAAGAATTCATTGACACTTTGCACAGCATCCACAAAGGAGCTATCAAAAAGGACATTAAAGAAAATGGTAAAGACGCAATTATTAAACGTGAATTGTATAATCACGAGTGTTTTTATACTGGTGATATTTCTGACGTTGTTGACAAATTAAAGCCTTATGGCTTTACAATTGAAGAAATAAGAGAGATATACAATATTGAATATCCAAAAGCAGATTTATAAAACAATACCCTAATTTTTTGAAACATCACATTACGCTTTTTTGAGACATCACATTACATTTTTTTTGGAGGAAATATGTATAATCACACAATTAATACAACTTTAGGAAAATTCCATTTTGGATGGGCTGGCGTAGATTCTAGCTCAAATTGGATTTCTGGCAGATTCGAGGAACCAGCAAAAGCAAAAAAAGTTTACCCTTGCAACCCTTTTACTGGTAAATATAATTTTCATGGGATGCCCGATTTTTCAGCAATAGCCCAGCTAATGAATTTTTTAGAGGATTTAAAGACAAGTGGCAGAATCTTAACAAAAAAAGAAGCCTTTACTATTGAACATGCTAGGAAATATAGTTACGGTTACATTTTGGGCGAAAAGCTAACACCATTTGTAACGGACACAGAGCTATTAACAATAATTAAACTAAAAGATGAATTAGCCGAAATTCATAATACAGCTTCAGAAAGAAGAAAATTAGCAGTCTAACTAATGAGATAAAAAAAAGGCTTTAATATGACTAAATATAAAATATCAACAAAAACAGAAACAAATATATTTACAAAAGAAACCCTTTTGAGCATTTATCGTTTTTCAGAGACTATCTGTAAATTATTGAATAAAGAAAGAGACAATTTTGCTCTAGATATTTCATTAAGCAGCAAAACAACTCATTCAATAGTATTTCAGAAACTATAAATATATTTAAAATTAGATTACATTTTTTTAACTTTACAAAGGAGATTCAAAATGAAAGCTATTTTTAAGAAAACATCAGACAATGTAAGCACTTACAACCGCTCAACAAATGGTTACGAATTTATTGGAACCGTTGAGACTTTAGAAGATTTTTACGATAAAATCTTAGAATTAGAGCAAAACGACTATTATCCTCAAAAAGATGGAACCGTTTTAAATGCAAATGGGAATGAAATTTTTGACCCAAATTACCCAGAAAGGTTTAATGATGTAGATTATAATTATTTTGCTGAAGATGTTGAAAAAATTTCCCCAAACGAATATGACGTTGATGCAGCAAAATTAAGAGCAATTGAAAATGAGAACCCATATAATTTGGATGAAATTAAACAACAAATAGGCTAACATGGAACAAACACATTTAACGCACATAGGGAAAAACATTAAACAACTTCGGGAGTATAGAAATATGACTCCCGAAACTCTTGGCTGGAAAGCTGGGAACACCGAGCATTTTATAAAAGAAGTTGAAAAGGGCAACATTGCCCTCTCTATAGATCAACTTGTAAAAATTGCAGAAGTTTTAAATTGTGTGCTGGACATCAACTTTACACCAATGGAAAACTTAGAAAAGTAGATTACTGTTTTTCTTGCACTGAGCGGAGTCGAAGTGTAAAAGTAGGTTACACTTTTCCTTTACTTGACATTTTGTCAAGTGGTTACTATTTTTCTTTTGCTAAGTTTATTAAAATACGCAAAGCCTATTACACTTTTTTTTAAGGAATAACTATGTACCACAACTTAAAAACTTTATACGATCACACAAAAAAACACTATCCAGAGCTAATAAAGCAATTTAGCACGTTACAAGATTATTGCACGGATAATAAGTTAAACAACAATACTGGCTTTAACTCGCTTAAATGGATAATTTTTACTCTCCGTGATGAATTAAGCAGCAGTAATATTGAGGATGTTTTTTACTTTCTACTTGCCGAGCTTCAAAATAACGAGCAACTTCTTTACAATAACATCAAAAAAACCAAGACCTATTTTTTGAATAGGGAACTACTTAAGCAAAAATAAGCGATGCACCGAGCAAAGCAAAAATGTGATTACGCTTTTTCTTTTCACATTTGACGTTTCACATTTTTTTACTAACAATTTACAAGGTTCAACATGGCAATTAAAAATATAGAGGCAGAGGATTTTACAGTTTCCGATTTTGCAGAACTTACCGGCTTAACTAGGGAAGGACTTTATTATAAAATAAGAAAAGAGACGCTTAAAAAAGACCTCGATTACAAATTACTTAGCAATAACCAACCAGTATTCAAAATTACCAATAACACAATATTGCTAGTAAAAGAGGAACTACGAGAAAAACTTAACTTTACACAGTAGGTTACGCTTTTTCTTTTCCCTAAAAGTAGGTTACTGTTTTTCCCTAACTTCTAACCTTTTACCTTTCACCAAACAAAAAAACCACATCCAGAACTAAAAATTCCAAATGTGGTTTACGCTTTTTCTTGCACTCAGCTTGCATTGCACTGAGCTTGTCGAAGTGTCGAAGTGTTAAAGTAGCTATTCAAGTTTGCTATAAACAATATTCCTTGCAAATAAGGCAATTTTATTTAAGTACACTTTTTCTTCTTGCACTGAGCGGAGTCGAAGTGTAGCTACTTCCCAATAATTAACCTTGCATACAGGCAAGACTGTTGCTCCTACATTATAGTTCTTCTTTAATAGTATCACATTATTAGCTACAACATCTTTATCGGTTGTGGTTAATTTAGATTCCATTAAGCTATTATTTATGGGTATTGGTTTATTCTTTTGCAGAACAAACACAAATGTTGATGCCGAAGTAAACTCTAAGTTTTGGCACACTCCAACATCTGTTGCCGTATTATTGTAAGCATTTTCAGCAAACAAGCTCGGCATGGTTAAAAATAATGTAAATATGAACATCATCAGTAAGATAAGTTGCTTACGCATAACTTCCTCCTTTTTGTTTATGTTATGGCGATTATTTTTTCGCCGTTGTTTTATAACTATATTTTGGTTATTGTCTATCATGCGTATTGATAAGCACTTGATAAAATACTTTGTTTCATTTCAGTTATCACGCCTATATAAATATCGCCTTGTAAAATTTCTGTAACTGTTTTAGGGTCGCTTCCACCATCATAATAATTCCTAACATCTGAATCATTCAAATCAATTATATGCGAAGCTCCTAAAGTGTTACTTCTGCATAAAATTCTTGATGTTTTTTGCTCTGCACCTCTTGTAGTCCAGAATAATCCTAACTTACTTTCTTTGTCTGTTGTGATTGTTAATAAACCACCGCTTTCAGTTGCAGAGACTATCGAAGGTAAATCGAAATCTTGATAACTTGGAGAAGCAGTCGAGTCTATTTTTATGGCAATCACACCTTCTTTATAGTTACTTAAATTGGCATCAACAATAAAATTATCAGTTGAAACTTTTCTAATACCAGCACCATTAGAAGTTATTTCTAATCCAGTTAATCCAGTTCCGCTTAAATCAAGCTCAAAACTTATCGGCACATTTATTAAATTATAAATTATGTCTTGGTCTAACCCTTCATGAGTAGTTCCTTTATACAAATCTTTTACTTGTGCAACTATATAAAGACTTCCATTTTCTTCAAAAGCCGAAACTCTATCAATAGAATCTCGCAAGAATCTGTAAGAAACTATATCCCCATAACTCATTCTGTTCACAAAAGATGTAGAAATTTCTGAATTGATTTGAGAATAAAAAGTATCTAAAAATTCATTATAAGATGGAACATTGTCATAGCAGTTATGCCAATGGATAAAGTCGTTATACCAGCCATTTGTAGATATAGCTTCCCCTACTTCGCCTTTAGAGTATGCAAGTGACCCAGATTCAGTTAAGCCATAACTTTTCCACCCATCCCAAGTCCTTGTAGAACCATTTCTATTTATTGCTCTCCAGCGTGCATCTGGTATTGCTCCGTTTCCCAAAACTGTATAAGGTGGTATTTTAGAAGTGCCATAACTCGATACACTATCACCAGTATATGTAGCACTTGAATTTCTTCCCCCAAGAAAATGTTTTACCAATAACTCCCTAGCTCCTTTTTCCCCATTCCTATAACTAAAGCCACTTACATAGCGTCCAACTAAATTATACAACCAATCTTTATGATATTGGACCAATGTGTTAATTTCTGCAAGATTATTACTCCCCATTGCATCTGTTACAAAGTCATACCCATAAACGCCACCAGAAATATCATATAATTCTTGTCCGTGATTAGGGTATCTTGATGCTTTTGCATCGCCTAAAACCGCACCACTAAACGCTGAAACTCCTTCGGCAGTCCATACATTTGCGTAATAGTCTGGAATTAAATTATAATCCGAACCATCCCACCATCTATCTGTTTGAAAGTAAATATCAAACTTTGCTCTACCAGTTAAATCCATTTGAGTTCTATCGTTACCACTTGCATCGCTAAATGGAGAATCAAATATCGTTAATCCAATGTTATTCTTGAACCCAAATAATTCTGCTGCATATCTACTTGTTAGTTTCATCGTGTCTGTTACTTGGCTTACAGATGCTTCTGCACCATGCAAATGATTGCTTGGATAAACATTTATTGTCGATTTAGGGAATATCATCCCTTTTAGATTACTTGGTAAGTTTATCATTATGATAACCTCTGCCTTACTATTGGATGAGTTGCTGAATCGGTTGTATCTAACCAAAAATCGCCAACGTTTACAGTTGGTGGACTTGCTAATGTTCCACTTGATAGTGAACCAGGAACACTTACAGCACCCGCTGTTACCGAATTAAATTCAACATCGTCTGATGTATTTAGATTTTGGTCTGAACCACTCGTGCTATTTACAAATTCAATTGCTGTTTCGCTAGAATTAACCCGTGCTATTTTTAAAGATTGCCCAGAATAAGAAGATGGCGTATCATCTATATCAATAAATTTTCTTATTGTTCTTGCATAACTATCTAATGAATTTGGCTTTATTATAAATATTGGATCATCTGCTGCCCTATCACTTTCTAACTGTGATGCTTTTGTATCTCGTAACATTTGGTAATCAATTTCTGCATACATGTAAATACTTCCGCTCGAATATGTTACCGTTGTAACTCCGTTGGAATTTTCTGTTACCGCAAAAGCAGAACCAGTGTCAATAAGGGCAGACCAAATTCCGCCAGTTTTTAATCTTTTATATATCATTATTCTATATTTCTGCGAAGAACTATTCCTACAAAAGAAAGCAAGTTTGTAATAATAACTATCACTCGTTCCATATAATTTTAATACTTTAAATGCAGAGAACATATCAGACAGTTTATCGTAACCACTATAACTATATGCGTTAACATCGCCAGCAGTAAACCTTTGGAAACAAGGGAAAGTGTCTTCTTTCCTTGAGCCATAATCCTCTGTGTATGCTTTTTCTAATTTCCCAATTTGTGTATTGCCATCAATACAACTAGGTTTTACAATAAACACTGCATCATCATTATCTCTATCTGGTTGCATAGCGACTGACAATTCCTCTTCTAATAAGCTCCAGTCTATTTCTGAGTAAAACTTAAAATCTCCAGCAGTACCAGTGCCATTAACTTCCAACACACCATCTGGATGGTCAACTACTGTGGCATGTGTATAATTACATAGCACCCAAGTTCCGCCAGTTTTTAGCCTACGATAAAACTGTAAGGCGTAATCGTTTGCTCCAGTTGTTAACCCTCTTCTTATGAATCCAAGTTTGTAATAATACAATGATGAATCATAAAACCCATCAAAAATTTTTAATCGTTTGAATGCAGATAGAATATCACCACGTCTTGTGCTACTCCCATATATTGTATTTACATCTCCAGCGATAAATCTCTCGAAACAAGGGAAGGTATCTTCCTTTCTTGAATTCCTATCAATCACAGCTTTGTTTGTTGGCACAACAGTATCACCATCAGTTGAAAAATCTGTTTCTAAAAATTGAGCACCAGTGTATTTTAACTTATCATCATCAGCTTCATCAAAATGTTTCATTGCACGGCTTATTTTTTCATCGCCGTGGAACATTTCTTCTTGGTATAAAGTTACACCAGCTCCTGAATCGTAGTAAAGTTTGTAATTGCCCGAGGGAACTGCGGTGCGTTCGTAAACTGCAGGGCGTGTCGCACTTTCTGTTAATGCTAATTCTGTCCCATCTCCGTAAACTCCAGGCTCTGGAACTATCCAAGCACTTGCACCAGTTAAAGGTGTTCCTGCAATGTGCATATATTTTTCAAAATTTGAGGTTGCCATTTTATTTCTCCATCATCTATTAAACTTTTTAACTAACGGATGCTGAATCATCCATTATTACTTGGTTACTTATCAATTCGTTCAAATTACTACTAAGTGGTGCTTTGGTTAGCATTTCTACACCTTCAAAGCCAAATATTACCCCTCTGTGTCCTTGGTGGTATTTTAATTGTGCAAAGTTTATTGGGTACTCGGGGTCAACTTCGCATAGGTAGCTTACCATCATATTATCGAGGCGTGGGTAAAATGTAAAGTTTTTTGCTCTTGCACTATCGTAAATATCTTGTAGTTTGCTTATTAAATTTAGGTCTGCAAAACTGCTATAATTTAATGCTGTGTAGTAGTAAAAGCCTTCTATCTCTCTAATTTTTTTCTTGTTATGATATAAAGTTTTTGGTGGCTTCATTACAATTTCTATCTGCTCTTCAAGGCTTTCACAATATGGCAAGTCTATTACTTTATCCTCAATTGTTGCTGCCTTTGTATCGGCTGGAAATAGGTTGCTAAAACTCTCTACTGTAACTGTGTAGTTTGTTGAGTTGTAGGCTGTAATTTTTCCTATGGTAGCTTCATCACTACTGTTAAGTGATACTAACATTCTATCTATTACATTGGCTGTTAATACTGGTGTGCCAGTAAGTGTAAATACATGTCCGCTTCGGGAATCTATTGTTCCTGTATAAATAGCAGTTTCATCAATTACTATACGTGGTTTCCCTTCGCCGTGTAATACTTTTGTACTCATAATTTTTTCAACACCAATTCAGAACTGTTTTTTATGATATTTTTTGCGGAGTTTACAACTTGATAGTTAATAGAATTGATTGATACTTTTTCCATAGCATTAATATCAATTCTATTAATTACACATTCAATTTTTTCTGTTGGAACTATAACATCCTTATAGGCATTCAGTGTAATCTCTGGGTCTCTAAAATCAAAAACTTTCCAGCTATAACTTGGAGATTGTAATTTTTGCCTTAAATCTAAATATCTGTGTCTCCCCTCAATATTAGATAGATCAGCATTCACACCTGTAAAAGTTCTAATTTCCCCAGCTTCAAACCATAGTACCCCCCACCCCTCATAGTGTCCATGTACATCAGTTCCTAAATTACCATTCCATTCACTCCAATCTCCATATACATTTAGTAAAAGGCTATTGTATTTAGGATCTGTTTTTGTTCTAATTAATGTGTCATCTAAAATATCATCATCTATTGCTATTGCTGTGGTGTTTAGTGCTTCCATCCTATTTATAAAATTTGCAACTCCCGAAGTATCAATATAAAAGTACGCTGCAAAATGCTTTTGAACTTCTTTTAGAAATGCAAACTCGGTCATTCCATCAGTCGCCAACACAACCATTTCGTCATAGTCAAAATTTCTTCCCATTGACCCAACGTCAATTTCAATAGAAGAAACAAAATAAAGAAGATTTGGCGTGGTATAAGTGCCAACAATATAGCGGAGATATTGAAATAAACTTTCTGCTGGGTTAACTGTCCCAAGAGGTCTCCCCGCAGTAGTGAGAACCCATGGTATGTATTTTTCTGTTATGAATTTGTTAAAATCAACTGCACCAATTAACCAAGTTTCATCAATATGGTCATACGTTGCTGCGTTTATCCACCCATAAAAATGTACTACTGAGTCATCATAAATTTTTAGTGCTAAGAACTGTTCTCTGTCTCCTAAGTTTTCCATTAAGGCTTCAACTGTTGAAGAAAAATCCCACATTGTTAAATCTATAGATGTGGGGATATAGTGAAAAACCTTTTCGTTCTCTACGCCGTTTTCAATTAAAACTTCTTCTTCACTATAAATTAAATTAGTCGTTACATCGTGTTCGGTAGTTTTTGTAATTCTATCAATTGCATCTGGTGAAACGGTTTGATAGATAATAACAGCTTCCTCTATTTTAATAGTTAGCGACACTATAACCCCCTTTCCTTAATTCTCTATCTGCCGATGCCTTATTAAAATCGGCAACAAAAGAATCTTTTTTTGCTCTTATAGAACCGCTAATATTTACATCTACTTTTTGTATTCCCCCATAACCACCACCTCTTGCACCACGGATTAAGCCAAGTAAGTTTGTTTGGTCTTGCTCGGTTAATATCATCTCTTTTTTGTGCAATATTGCGGGTATGCCTGTGCCAACACCTGCAATGCCACCATTATTATAGTGTGGTGCTTTTGCAAATACTTTGGGGTTTACAAATTGCATATGTTGTGGTTTTGTAGAGATGCCACCAGAAGAAAAACCGCCTATTAAACCAAGGCCTGGAAACGCAGCATTAAGTCCTATTTTAATGGCTTGCACAATTAGCATTTTTGCAATTAAAGCACCAATATTGCTTATCATTTCGCCTATTTGAATGTTGCCTTCCATAAAACCATTAACCAACGCATCGGCTGTTTGGTTTATTGCTATTGATGCCAAGTTTGCTTCAAAGCGTAACCCTTGCAACTCTTTTTGTGTTAGTTTTACTTCTGGTTTTTTTGCTGTGGCTTTTACTGGTTTTAACTTAAAATCATTGTCTGCTAATTCGGCAATCATTTTGAAAACAAATGCTTCTTGAAACGGATTCCATTTATAGCCTTTGGCTTCAAAGTGAGCTTTTATTTTTTCTGTTTCATCTAAAATTTTACTTGCTGTATCAGAGTCGCCACCAACTTCTTTAAGTTGCAAAGCCATATTTAGGGCAAATGCTTGTGTGCTTGCATTCCACATTATGCCGTTTGTTCTAAAATTCTCTTTTATTTGGTTAAATATTTTTTGCTGTGCTTTTGTTAAAGTGTTTGGTTCGGCTTTTAAATTAACCTCAATACTATTTCCCTTTTTTGAACTTGATTTTGACTGCTTACCTTCAATTAAAGATAATGCGGTATCGAAATGCTTTATTGCGGTAATATTATTTTTATATGCTTGAGTGCTAGTATCTATATCTCTTTTGCTTTCTCTAAACGAGTTTGCCACCACACGCATTTGGTTTTCTGTTAATTTAAGTGTATTAAGATATGCTGCAAATTCTTTACCACTCATTGCTGTTGCTTGTTTTTCCATTGAGCTTATTAAATCACGAGTGGCTTTATCAACTTCACGTATTGGCTTAATTTCTGCTTCGAGTAATTTAACTTTTTCTTGTTGCTTTGCTACTTGTTCCCCTGCAAATGCTATTGCTGAACCACCACCTATACCAGAACTAGTAGTATTTGTTAAAATTGTAAAATCTCTTTTAAGGGCTTTTAGTTTTACGTTTGCTGCCTTTAGCTCTTTCTCTTTCTTTTCAAGCTCTAGTTTTTCTAAATCTCTCAAAGTTCCTTGATACTCTCGTAATTTTTTAATTAAAGCATCGGTTTCATCTTTTTGATTTTTAGTAGCAGTTTTTGCTTTTTGAGAACGCAAAGTATATGCAGTAATGCCAGCAGTAACAAGAGAAACGGCAGTCATAATTCCTAGTGGTCCCATCATTGAGCCAGCTAATGCCTTAAAAGCTCCTTTTACTCCTCCAGAAGTAGTAGAAAGAGACATCATACTATTAACTAATGGTTCAATGTTGTTAGAGATTGCTATCATTCCAAAAGGAGCATCACTAATTACACGATTCATATTTAGTATTGCAAAACCAGTTTTACCACTTGCACCGCCAAATTTGCTCATGTTCATTGTTGCAGTAGCCGTAGATTTTGATAAATGATTTTGAAGTATTTGAACTCGTTTTAATGCTCTACCATATTTTGCACTGCTTGGTGGAAGTGCCTCAAAAGTTGTACGTGCAGATTTTAATCTTGTATTTAAATCATTAACAGAACCAGTAGCATCTTTAGAACTTTTGCCAACAACTTTATTAAATAGCTTTGCAGCATCGCCAGCAGTTTTAATATTGCCAGTAAATTGTTTGCCATCTAAGGTTAAAACTATATTTACTTCGTGTTGTCCTTTTGCCATTGTTTTTTTAATCCAAGTTGTCATTCCGTGATGCTCTTACACGGAATCTTTCACAATTCAAAAAGATTCTGAATCAAGTTCAGAATGACATTGTTTTTATTATGTTAATTACTAAATAGCTCCGTTTTGGTTGCTGAGTAGTTCCGTTTTGGTTGCTGAGTAGTTCCGTTTTTTTGGAACGTATCGAAGCATGGAACGTATCGAAGCATCAGTTTTCCATTGCTTCACTTTCTACCCAATTATCATGTTTTTTAAAACCAAGTAGCTTTACTAACTTCCGTAAAGGCATTTGTAAAATTTCTTTTTCTGTGTAGCTTAAACTTTCTGTTGATGAGTATATAAAATACTCTGTGCTAAATTGTTCGGGTAAGCAACTATGCAGATGTTTAATTCGGTTTTTGAATTTATTAGCAGTTTTAGAATTAAATTCATCGGCATAATTAAACTCTTTGCTTATAGAAAACTCAGCCCGAACTTGCCGAAAAAAGAGCGTAACGCCTCGTTTATTGCAGGACCAGTTACCTTTGGTTCTATTACTTCTGGAATATCTCCTTCAAAAATTAAACCAACCAAAGTTCTCATTTTTTCCATATCTCTAAAGGATTCTAAAAGAACTACACCATAATCGACACCACTTAGTAAATCAATTCCAAAATCTGCTAAATTTTGTAAATCTTCTGAGTTTGGTAATTTTTTAACGGTTAGTTCTAAGCCCTCGTATAATTTTATTTTACCTTCCATTTTACTCTCCTAAATTAACGTAAATCGTAAATCGGTAGTCGGAAGTTTTAACTACCTACTTTCGACTACCGTTTTTTCACTTTCGGGTTTTTTAATTACTATCCAACAAAAGGCGTTGGACTCGCAATGACTTATAGTTTTACTCTGCCGTTTCAACACTTACATAATATTTATTTGCTGGTATAACAACATCGGTAGAACCACCAAGATGGTGTCCGGCTGGTAAAGCTGCATTTAATATTGTAATATCACTTTCGTTTTTAAGCATTGTAATTTCAAAAGGTAAAAGTTTTGCACCCGATTTTAATTCAACTTGTGGTGTAAACATTCCTATTGCATAAAAGAACTCTTGATGATTTTTATTTACAATACCTTCGTAACGGTAAACTGCAAAGTATTTATTTCGGCATCCATCAACTAAAAAGTCTAACAAATCTTTATCACTTTGCATAAACATACCATCAACAATAACTTCACGATCGCCATAAGTGGTTTTAATTACGCCACCAGTTTCATCGGTTTGTTTTTCAATAGGACTTTTATCCGATAAGCCAGCACCATCATCTATAAAACTTAATAGTTTAAATGTATCTGGTGTGCTTAAATCTGTTCCATCGGCATTAACTTCTTTTATCATTATAACGCCACCAGCATGTTTAACTATTGCACCGGCTTTTTTATCCATAGCCATAATGTTCTCCGTTTTTAATTATTTCAATTTTGTTTTCTAATTCCGCTAGGCAATTCGCCTTTTATTGCTTTATGAATTGCACCAATAATTCCAGTTGTGCCAAACAATAATGTAAATCCATAACTTGCTTGATGTGCAAATGTATGGGGTGGGGTAAAGTGTATTAAGGCTGTTGCAATTGGTGTACCCACAGCACCAATTACAGTTTTCCAGCCATCAAGTTTTTTTAATATTTTGAGCAATTTCTTTTTCAAAGTAATTCTATAATTTCTTTTATCTCTAATGCAGCGTTTAACGAATGTTGAACTAACTCTCTTACTTTTTCATCGTTAGCCCATTCTAGCTCGTCTATAACAAGATTAACTAACTCTGCAACTTCTGTATCTGTTAGGTCGCCAAGTTCTGCAGGCACATATTTAATTCCGCCAAGAGCTGCGGGCAGTGATGCAACTGCACTAGCAAAATGAGGTATATCGGTAAATGTAATTTTATCGTCTTTTAACGATAATTTTGTTGCATTACCGAGCTTTATTATTGTAATAACCAAATCTTTTGTTTCTTTAATACCAAATTCCATTGTAGGTTTTTTAGCATCGTTATTAGTTTTTTCTAACTTTTCGGGTGTTTCAATTTTATTTTTATCTTCCATCTCTTTTTTACCTTCATTTTTATAATTATTTAGAAAGCCTCTAATTTTTTTTATATAATTTTGGGTTTCAATAGGTGTAAAGGATAGTTCTAAAAACCCATGTTTTTTAATTGAACGCTTCACATTGCCAATTCCCCAATTGTATGATGCTAAAACAGCATCAAGCCGTTGGTAGGCTCCCATATAGTTAAATCTATTGTGTAACCATTTCATATATACAGCTTGCGAGCGGATAGCATGTTCTGGATTGTTTCTACTAAAAGTTTTTTTAATTAGTTGAATGCCTGGTGTGCTATCTTGCCATTCTTCCCAAGTGGCACGCATAAATTGAGGTAAACCCAATGCACCAACTGGCGATTTTGCATCTGGATTAAAGTTGCTTTCTGCTTTAACTTGAGCTTTTAGCAAAAGCCAATCTACATTGTTTTTTTCGCCATAATACTGGAATAAAGAATCATATCTGTTTGCTTTATTAAACATTAGTTGACCAGTTTTGATATTACAATTGTAAAAATTGAACTAATAACACTTACCGCTCCAATAGTAGTCCATCTAAATTTTTCCAACCCCCTCAGTCTAGTTTCGTGATCACCCATTTGGTTAGCTATGTTGGTCTCTATCATCTGTTTGATGTATTCAACATCCTTTCGGGTTTCTGCAATGTCAACAACTACTTTATCCAATGTTTTTTCATCCATGATTTTAATCACCAATTGTTAGTTAGAGGGTGGAACGGAAACCGATAAAAGCTATCAACCAATTATCAAATCTCCGTTCCATAGAGGGCTATCTCTATTTAATGCCACTTATCAAGAATCCTGCTCTTGCAGCAATTATTTTTTCATCAATAGACATTGATGGTCTAATAACTTTTGCACCTTTAGGACCACCAGCATCTGGATTATTCCAAGTGCTAACTTCAATGTTTTTATATTCAGGAGAAAACCCAAATGTAATTCCATCTTTAGTATCGGCTAAAGGATCAATGTATGTTAGTGCAACATGAGTATCATCCCATGCTTTAGACATTACTGCTGCTTGACCTTTTTTTGCTGTGTTAAAAAGACTTTGACCAACTAACACTTTTTGTAATTCAAACAAATCCATAATATCTTGTTTAGAAACTGCACCTTTATCGCCAGATGTTCCGTTTATTGCTTTCACAATTACTGGATGTGTTCTTAAAATTCTCCATCCACCAGCACCTATTTGCATTTGTGTTGGTCGCATTATAGGTGCTTCTAAGTATTCAAGAATATCTGCCAATGGGTCGCCAGTGTGTGCCGAGCCATCCCACCATTTTGTAGAGAGCGTATCTTTACAAGAGGAATGATAGTTGCTAGCATTAAAAACCATATTTGCAACTCTTACTTCTCTTCGTAAAAGTATTGCATTGGTTAAACTAATAACTGCACGTCCTTCGGGGTCGTAGTTAGGACCAGCATCATCAATTTCTTCGTAGGGGATTGTGCTTTTTAATGCGTGGTTTGTGCATTCTGCTGTTTTTTCCTTTCCAGAATACTCAAGTTCTTTTGCTTCGCCTTTTCTTCCTACAGCAGTTTCAACGCTTTGAAAAGTTTCTGAAAGTGGAAATTCCATATATTTGTATATCCTTTTACCAACTGGAACAATTGGAAGGGCTTCGTTTGCAATAAGCAATCTGTTTTCGTACGCAACTGCTAAACCAGTATATTCAGGTTCAATTACAAAAGGTGCCGAATCGCCAGGAGCGAAATCAAGAAAAAATATCTTTTTCATTTTTAATACCTATTATTAATTAGAGTTAATTTTTATTATTGGATACCAAGCTAACAGTTGGTAATTGGCTAAGTTTGGGTTATCAATTGCGGGGTCGGAGTCTATTACTCTTTTTCCATCCCAATAAATAGCGTGTGTTAAATTTTTATTGTATTTACTATTTGTAACAATTAGAGCAGGCAAATCATTTATATGTAACTTTGTGGTAAGTTGGTTATTTATAAAACGTGGGTTATTAAATATATACCCAACATAAAAACCTTTGCTTAGTGCAAAACGTAAAAACTCGGTTACATTAAAGGTGCCATCTTCATTTTTATTTGCAAATTTCTCAAACTCTTTTACTTCACATTCAAATGCTGTTGCAGCAACATGTGCTACACAATTTTTCGAGTTATATTTTTGCTTTTTGCTTTCCATAGTTTTCAATTATATTTGGTTGCTGAGCTAAGTCGAAGCACCATAGTTTTCAATTATATCTGGTTGCTGAACAAAGTAGAAGCACCATAGTTTTAATAATGTGCTTCCCAACAGTTAGGGAGTTCTGTTAGGAAGCAACAAGGGAACCAATTTTTATTCTCCTTGAATTTGCTGAACACCAATCATTACTGGAATTATATCTCCACTAACTCCACTTGCTTCTGCCCGACCAATTACATAATTATTTACACCAGATGCGGGAGCTGCTGCAACACCGTAAGCACTTGCGTTGGATGTTAGTAACTGCCCACGTGTAACTGTTCCGCCAAGTTTTAGCTCGGCAATACCAGCTTCAATTACATCAACACGGTCGCCAGATACTACACTGTTTCCATCTTCTGTTTGGGCAATATCAACAATACCTATTAACAAATCGGTTGCTGCTGCACCTTTTACTACTACTTCATCGGATGAACCGAACTTTACAATAGTGCATTGTTCAATTGTTCCGCCAGCTTGGTAATTTTTTGTGAGTAATGCGTTTTTGAAACTCATTTTATCCTCTCAATTTATTTATTGTTAAAATTTTTACTTTTTGTTTTGCAATAGTTTTCTAAAACTATTTTGCCATTATCGCATTTTTTGCATCTAAATAACTAACTACAATGCCCTCTTTTGCTTTAGCGGCAATGTGTGCTTTAATTGCATTTGCAATAGCAATTGAATCTGTTCTATCAAAAGTTTCACCAACTTTTAATTTTCCTTTTACTGTATCTTTTGCAATTGCATCCAACTCAGCTTGAGTTTTATCTGGATCGGCTAAATAAGCAAGAACATAAGTATCTTTTTGAGATGCTAGTATTTTGAAATCGGCAATTGCTGCATTAACCGAAGTTTCAGCTTTTTCTTTTGCTAATGCCTCAGCTTTTGTTTTTCCATCAGCTTCTAAAGAAGTTTTTAATTCTTCAATCTCTTTTGCTTGTGCATCAATTTGAGCTTGAAGAGTATTCTCTGTATTGCCACCTTTCCCATTTGTTGGGGTAGATAAAGCAGCAAGCACATCACTTAACAAAGCATCTTTTGCAATGCCTAGTTCTTCAAGTTTTGCGTTGTATTCTGCATCGGAAACACCAGCTTCTATTTGTTCGGGCGTAAAGCCCATGAATGCTAATACTGTGTTTAACATTTTTTCCTCACTATTTTTTGAATTTGTTTCGTAATTACCTGTATAAAAAGCAACATAGTTATCTAACTTATTTTTTCCACCAAGTTCTGATATATTATCAATTACTTCATCAACAAAACCAGCATCAAATGCTTGCTGAGAATTAAGCATTGTGCCTTTGTCTAGCATTAATTTTAATTCATCTGGTGTTTTATTGGTTTTTGCTGTGTAAACTTCGATAAGTGTATTTCTAAAATCTTCTAATTCCTCTGCTGATTTGAATTGGTCTTTATAATCGCCCATTGTCATATTCCAAGGATTATGAAGATATAAGAACGAGTTTTTATAGATGGATACTTTTTTACCAGCCAAAACAAAGTATGAAGCTATTGAAGCTGCAAGACCATCTATAATTGTATCAACATCACGTTTCTGTATGGAATTGTAAATTGAAAATCCCTCAAAAATACTTCCACCATTTGATTTAACATAAATTTGGAACTTGTTAAAACCCGCAGCTTCAAGATTAGCAAAAGTTTCATCTACCAACTTTGCAGAGATAAAATCTTCGCCTATGTGGTCATACATTTTTATTGGTGGTGCTAACTTTTTCATTAACTTTACTCTTATTAAATTTTCATTGGAAACTTAACTTATAAGTCAAATATGAGAAAGCACTTTCATTCCAAATACGGATTTGGAACAAAAGTTGCTTAGGTTGAAGGCTCTGAATTGTATCTTTGCATTAGTAAAAGAAGCTATTTTTTTGTTTCACATATATAATAATGCAAGGTGTGGTTATGGTTTACAGCCCCGATACAAAAGCCGAAGTAAAAAAAATGTTTGTAATAGAAGGCAAAGGTTTCGATAATATTGCTAATCACTTTAGCAATAAACCTACAAAACAAACAATAGCCAATTGGGCTAAAAAGAAAAACAGCAATGGTTCTAATTGGTTTAAAGAACGAGACGATTATACACAATCTCAATACGAATCTTTATCGCCCAAAAGGATGGCTACAAAAATATTAAAGAAAATTCATGTAATACTTGATAAGCCCGATGAAGATTTTAATGTTAAAGAGGCAGATGCTTTAGCAAAGTTACGTGTAGCACTCGAAAAAATTACAGACAAAAGATATCAAATTCCAATGATGTTTGAGCTACTTACCGATCTAATAAAGTTTCTACGAAAACACTACCCTGAACTTGCCAACGAAAAATTTATTAACGCAATTAGGCATTTCAAAAACGAATTAAAAGAACGGTTAGGATAATGCTATTTACAAAAATCAATTTTTGCTCTATGGCAAAAACTAAGGCTACTTGGCTGTGTTGTAAGCATTTTAAGGTTGACTTGCTTAGAATTGAATTTGAACGGCTTTTGAACGGCATACAGCACTGTTTTTTTAAAAGCCTTGCTCTTGCAAAAACTTAATTTTTAACAATTAGAGAAAAACACAAAATGAACACCTCTATAAAGCAGTTAGATGATAATTTTGAAATCTTCCTCGACTCGGTAATTATCGAGGATAGCAACACAGATTTAACGCCCGAAAAAAGAGCCGAGAGAATTAAACTAGCTAATGTCGATGACTTTGCATTTTGCAATATTTATTTCCCTCATATATTTAGTGAACCATATAATAAAGTGCATAGGCACATTGAAACATTAACTAAAGGGAAGCATACAATCTCTGGTGCAAGGCGTATTGGCAAAACCGCTTTTACTGTTGTATCTAAACTTATAAAACCTATTGCAATAGGTAACAACGGTTTGTTGGGCATTGGTTTAAGAACACAAGAAAATGCTCGTGAACGTTCTGCAGCACTTGTTAGGTTAATAAAACGTAATAAAAAATTGCAATACGATTATAGTATAAATATCCAACAAGATAAAAAAGGGCATTACATTATTAATAACACAACCCTTTTAGCTTTTTCTTACGAAACTGGTTTGCGTAATATTTTGGACGATGACTTTAAAAGATTCAAAGTGCTTGTGCTGGATGATCTTTATAATATGACCTCGGTTACTTCCGAACGTGATAACGATAAAGTTACCGACTTTGTCCTTTCAGAAGCAGACGGACAGTTAGAACCAGATGGTTTAAGAATATTTCTTGGTAACTCTATAAACGAAGATTGCCCCATTGTGCGTATAAAAGAGAAGTTTCCTAAAACTCATTTCTCGTTACCTGCACTAATTAACGATAAAACTTGTTGGAAAGAGAGCAAAAAATATACAACCAAATATTGGAACCATCTAAAAGAGACTATCCCTTTTTCTGTTTGGATGGGTGAGTATATGGACGACCCCCTTGTAAAAGGAGAAATGTTAGATATAGATTGGCTTCGCACAATAAATATTAATACTATTAAAATAGTTGCTTCAATTTCTGCAATTGACCCCAGCACTGGTTCATCGCCATCGGCAAGTTATAAAGGGATTGTTACTCTTGGAATTACTAACAAAGCCCAAGCAGTTATGTTAGAACTCTATTTACGCAAAGAAGGCTACCTCTCTGTGTTCGATTATGTCTTTTCAATACGTGCAAAATACACACATTGGAAAACTTTGCTATTTGAAAATAACTTTAACCAATGGTTTAATGCACAACCTTATTACGATAAATGGAGAATTGAAAGAGGCAACAATCTTTCAATAATGCCATTTGATGCAAAGCACCTTAAAACAGATTATTACGGTTCCGATAAAGATGCTAGAATTATGAATCTTGTTTTCCCACATCAAACTGGTTCGTTTAGCTACTCCGATACAATTTTTTCTGGTGGTGGAAAATCTATCAAAGCTCTTTCTCAAGATGCAAAAATTTACTTAAGTCAATACTTAGGTTTTGGTAAAGCAAAGAAAAAACTTGACGGACTTGATGCGGCTGCAACAGCATTTATTATGCTTCCAAGATATTTAGAAACTGGAAGTTTCAAACAACTTAAAGGACGCAGATACGGCAACAACGAGGATAGTTGGTTAAACAGAGATAAATATTCATATAGAAAATAATTAAAAAGCAATTGTGAATGTTGAATTGTGAATTGTGAATGACCATGCTTTTAATTCAACATTCATAATTCATAATTTATAATTTTGGAGAAAACATGGCACTAAAAATAAATAAAAGAATTGGCGATATTACACCAAACTTTAACCCTAGGTATTTTAAAGAAGCATACAACAATTATAAACTCGGACGTGTTGCTAAACTAGTTGCTATGATTGAGTTTGCCGAAATAGACTCGCACGTGGCTGGGTGCTTACTTGGACGTGATGCGGGGTATAAAAAAGAGTGGTCCATAACTCCAGCATCCGATAATGAACAAGATGTTCAAATTGCCGAGTTCTTTACAGAATACTTCAAATCAATTGGCATGAGAGATTTGTTTGAAGATATAATGGATGCAAAAAAGAAAAAATTTGTTGTCTTAGAATTTGAAAATTGGGATATATTAAAAGTGGGCAACCAAGAAAAACAAGTTCCAACAGAAATTAGAAAAATGCACCAAAAATATTTTAGGCTCGATACTAAAGATAACAACAAACTAAAAATTGATGATGGCAACAACCTTTTAGATATTCCAGAAACTGGTGGCTTTCCTATTGTTTACAAGCGTAACCCAATAATGCTACCAGTATTACGAGATTTTATACTAAAAGAATTTGGTGTAGAAAGTTGGGCAGCATTTATGGAAACCTTTGGCGAACCCTTTATTATTGGTAAATATCCACCAGGCTCCGATGCAGCTTTTATTAGCCAGCTCGAAGAAGCTGTAAACTCACTTGGTGCATCAAGTAGAGGCGTTGCTCCTATGGGTTCCGAAATTGAAATAAAAGAGAGCCATCGTAGCACCGGAGACCACGAAAAGTTTGCGGGATACTCCGATAAAGGAATTGCCATTTCTCTACTAGGGCATGCAAATGCCGTGCAACAAAGCTCCACAATGCAAATTGGCGAAAACCTTGCACCATACAAAGTAAAGTTAGAACTTGCTGTTGACGATATTTATTTTATAGAAACACAAATACAAGCACTATTACGGTTTCTAATTATTCGTAACTATGCAGGAGTTACAAAATTTCCTACTTTTAGCATAGACAAATCGGAACCAATAAATGTAAAAGAATTTCTTTTGGTTTTAGACCAGGCATACGAGCAAGGTATGGAAGTTAATCCATCGGAATACGCAAAACTTGGGATGCAAGTAAGTGATAAACAAAAACCTCTTTCAAAAACTGATTTGTTGGATTAAGATTATGAGTTTTTTGGATAGCAGTAAACGGCAAGTATTCTTAAACAAAATTGCTCTTGCAATAAGGTTTATTATCCGTAATAGAACCAAAGAGGGCAAGGACGTTGAAGGAAATCCTTTTAAAGCCTACAACCTTAATTATGCTAAAAAAAGGAAACGCCACGGCTTACCAACATCGCCACCAGATTTAGAGTTTGATGAAAAGTCTGGAATGATACACCGCATAGACCACGAGGTATTTAACGATAATAAATCAGTGGAAATTTTTATTAACTCTCCACAAAAAGAACAATTAGCAATTTACCACAACATTATGGGTGCTGGTAAAAGCAAAGTGATAAGAGAATTTTGGGGGTTAAGTAAAGCAGAAAATGAAAAACTATTTACGCTAATTGACGATACAATGGGCGATTTAGCTATTAAAATGACAGAAGAAGAAGTAGTTGAAATATTAAAAGATTTAGAAAAACAATCTACAAAAACAGTTTTTAGAGATAAATAAAAAGCATGTCATTTCAAAATGACAGATTAAGATTAAAGAGCTTTTGCTTTTCAACTTTAGCTCACTTTAGGCACTTTTAGAAAAAGATTAAGAATTAAGAGTAAGATTAAGAAAAACAATGATGAATTATAAACAAAAGCCCTTTGCTCTTAATTCACAATTCATAATTCAGCATTCATAATTTATTGGAGGAATAATGGCACTAGTTACAAACGCATGGGTAAAAGATAATTTTGTTCAATTTAACAGTTACTATATTGATGAAAATGGAGTTTATCAAGAAACAATTTTAACTAGCGAAATTGAACTTAGCGAAAATAAACTTAACGAATATGTTGATGTAGATGCAGATTCTCTTACAAGTTCGTTAAAACTGCACCTACTTAATATTATTAAATATCGTGGTTTTGTGCGTAAACATGGCGATACCGAGTTTGACCGTGATCCGCAAATTGTAAAAGATTACAACGCTACTATTGAAACTTTAGAAAATATTAAAAGTGGCGAGGGTAAACTTGAAGCTCGTGAAATTGCAACCGAAAACACTGTTAAAGTTACTGCTAAACCTCGTAGGTTTGGTAATGCCGATGGTAGTAGAAATTGGTTCACCTAATGCTTCGATACAATTCCAACATAAAAAACATGTCGGAATCACTCAGCAACCGTTGAACTGATAAAAAAAACAAGTGTCATTGCGAACCCAACGCTTTTTGTTGGGTGTGGCAATCTCCAACAGATTAAGAATTAAGAGGAAGTAAAATGATAAACATACAAAATGCAATTATAGCAAGGGTTAAAGAAGCAACTAATAGCGATGGTGCTTTAATATTTGATGCAAATTCCGTTGGTGCTTATACAAATGAGATTAGTAAAAAGGGTATTGAAACATCTAAAAAACTTCCAGCAGCTTTAGTTATGTTCCGCTCTGGCGAATATAAAGAGGGCAAGTTTGATGTTTTGGTTATTACCGAATCTCAAAGTTTTGATAAACAGACTAATATGAATAATAATTTAAATCAAAGCTCCGAGCTATTAAATTATTTTTCTAACTACCCAGGATGGGATTACGAAGCAAAACCTTATGTTATAGACGAAAGTGAACAAAAAAGCCAAATTGGGTTAGTAATGCAATCAGGAAGGCATACGGTTATTGGTGTTTCTATTTATGTTAAAAAACTAAGTTAAAAGTTTTAAGTGCCTAAAGTGAACTAGCTTTTGCTCTTAACTTTAGGCACTTTTAACTTTACACTTTAGGCATTTTTTTTAACCTCCACTTTAGTAGCAAAAGACCTCATATTTAATATTACAAAATAAAGCCCTTGGCTTACTACACAATCACTAATGCCAACCTCGTGTTCAAGCTGCATCACGCCCTGATGTAGCATTGTTAGGTTAGATATCATTAATTCGTAAAAGTAACTAGCCTCTTCTATTTCCACTTCCATTTTCATAATTATGCCTCGGCACTAAACAATGTATTTTCGTTTGCTTCAAAACGCCTCTGTTTTTTGCTACCACTTATATACTGATATGGTATTAAGTGAGTTGCATTGTAGGGTTTATAAAACCCTAACAGCTTATCCGCTTTTTTCATTTTAGAGTATGGCAAATCTAATGCTTTGCAAAGTTCTTTACGGCTTAAACCTAACTTTCTGAACTTTTTATACCTTCCCAATTTACGTGGCGGTATTTCGTAAAGCACAGCATCATCCATATTGGCAATTTGTAATTGCTCTTCTAAACTCTCATACTTAATTGCTAGTTCTTGATACTCCGATACGTGGATATACTCTTTGGTTCTAATTGCCTTTATCATTTTAGCAAAAACTCTACGAAACTCTTTTGCTTTTTCAGAACGTGATATCATACAGAGAGTGTAAATTTGTTCTTCACTTAAAAGTAATGTTGGACGACCAACGACATTTTTAAACTTAGAGTTTAAAAACCCTTCAAATTCATCAATGTTTCTTTTAATAGTTTGATGAATATTTTGGATTGAAATTCCAAGTACTTCTGAAATTTTAGAGATGGAAAGATAAAATTCATTATCCTTGCGGATAACTTCTGTTTCGGATAAACCGAAATACTGCATTGTGTTTGTCATTTCTGACCTCCAGTAAATTAATTGAACATTAATAAAAAAAAGGCAACTCTTGTTCACTCCTTTACTGGAAGGGAGCATCCGCACTCACGTAGCGGATAGAGTTGCCTAAATCAGTTTCTATTTAAAATAGAAAAATCCGCTTTAGGGCGGAGCTTTCACTCCAGTAAATTTTTGAACGCTGTAAAAGTAAGTGATATTTTTGATAATGTCAAATTTCATCATCATTCTTTATATTTTTATTATAGAAGTCTTTAAGCCTCTCAAAGTTTGTTTTTGTAAAATATCTTACCAAACTATAATCGGCTCTAATTTTTAGTTCAATTTCTTTTGCATTACATATTTTCTCTATAAACTTCTTGTTTACTTCATAGCTTGCACCTTCCGAGACCAATCCGCTTAGAACTTCTCTTGCATCAGAACTCCCATCGCCACTTAACTCATGTTTTTTGCCGTCAATTAATAACACAAGCGATTCGCCTTCGGGGATAAAAATCCAACTGCTACCAATATATCTTAAAATTATAAAATAAGTAGTTGGTGTTGCACCACTAGTTTTATATAAATCAAAATACACATGTCCCCTTTGCCCATCGCTTCCCAATAAGTTCCACCTTGTTTGTTGTGTCCGTATATTTTCAAATCTATCATAACTATCCATCACCTTATACTTTAGCGTTGCACAACTCTGCAACAACAACGTAGTTAATAAAACGGATAAAATAATAATTAGTTTTTTCATCTCTCTACCTCTTGTTTGTTAATAATGTTATTTATTTTGTTTTGAGCTTTCTCAAATTTATCGGTTTTAATTAAGCCACTAATAAGAGCAAACTCAGTGCTGGTAATTTTATTTTTAATTGTGCCAAGTAACTTATATAAATTTGCAATTGTTTGCTTACGTTCATTTGCTTGTCTTATATTTTCTTTTCTACGTTCATTACCAGCAAGGGCAGCAGTTTTTAATTTAATTTGTGCATAATGGTCTTGTAGCTTTTTATCCTTCATATTGCTAAATATTTTATAAAAATAAGCAAAGTGCATTTTTTCTGGTTGGTCGGCATAAAGAGCAAATTGCTCTAAAGCCTCACGGAAAATATTAAAAGCAGTTGTAGGTTTAAATCTTTTATCTTTAATACCAGCCACTAATTTATTTTGCATATGTATATTGCAAGGCTTATTAGCATAATAATTATAAAAGAGAGTAACGTATTTAAATACTTCGCTATTGTTATTAAAGTTAATTTCTTCGTTTAATATTTTTGTTGGGTTAATCATAGTAAAGTTTCAATTATTGCAAAAACCAATCCACGCCCTCAATTAGTTCTTTTACTGGCTCTAAGTTTATATTATCTTTTTGTAATTTTTCTTTTATAGCTTCGTTAACAAAATCTGTTAAGTTTCTGTATTTACGTTGTTCCACAAGGTCCTTTATTATTTCAGTATAAAGAACTGGAGTGTTGAATAATATTTTTTCTTTAACTATCATATATAAACGTATATACGTTTTAGTTTTACCACTTTGTTAAGTTATTGTTTTACTTACACTTTTAAGCCTATCTGGTTAGTAGGTAGTTATCCAGCACCAAAAAGCGGTGCTGGATAATGGCGGCGGCGATGCTATTCGCTTTTTGGTCTGGATAACCAACGATTCAACCCTTCACGCTTGCGTGAGGGTTAATCGCCGCCGCCATTATACAACTGTTTCTGGAAATTTTATTAAATGTCCAATATGTCCAATCAATTCATTAGTGTCCATTATTCCATCATATTCATCTGCAATTTGTTCATTAAATATATACTCAGCGTCTTTTCCAATGGCGTCCATCACGTCTTTAGTCGTTTTGTTGCTAATACTCACAGCCAATCCACCCCATCTACATCTAACATAAATCATTCTGCCGTCTTCAAGCCATCCCTCCCATTGTGATGGGCAAGCCTGGCAAGTTTGGTAAAATCGTTGTATAACCAACGGTTCGTTTTGACCACCTTTTACGCTCGCTTTTTTTGAGAGTTCTTGTTTCATTTTAAGTTATTCCTTTTTTTTATTTTTTAGTTCTACGGTGGCAACACAACCGCAAGTCCGTTATCCAGCACCAAAAAGCGGTGCTGGATAATGGCGGCGGCGATGCTATTCGCTTTTTGGTCTGGATAACCAACGATTCAACCCTTCACGCTTGCGTGAGGGTTAATCGCCGCCGCCATTAGGTGGAAAATTTTTCTGTAAATCCCTTAATACCTTCTTCTGTCCCCCACACATAAAACCCATCTTCATTATATTCCTCATATTTTGGTGGGTTACTTATTCTAATTGGCTCACTTTTAGGATTAAAGTCTCCTAATGTATCCAAGCTACCTCTCCACATAGTTCTTACACTTCCCAATACACCAACTGGAGAAGCCATTATTACCAATTTACGTTCGTTTTTTGGCACATCTAAATCATCACATCCTACATCCTCACCATAAATTAAAGTAACAGAATAATTTCCAGCTTGTTTAACTTCTTCTAATTTTTCAAGTAACATTTCTTTCTCCATTTTTATTTATTTTTAAATCATCCACCTAACAACTCACGCAAGCCGACCGATATTACGCTTTGGCTAATTTCAATATTCCATCTCGGACGGCTTCGTTCGAGTCCGTTATCCAGCACCAAAAAGCGGTGCTGGATAATGGCGGCGGCGATGCTATTCGCTTTTTGGTCTGGATAACCAACGATTCAACCCTTCACGCTTGCGTGAGGGTTAATCGCCGCCGCCGATCCGTTATACATGTTTGGCGTTGGCACTCTCGATAACCTTCAATATTCCGAATCTATCATACAGCTTTGTCATTCGACCGCCCCCATATTGCAATGCTTTCACTATCCTACCCATTTCATCAACTAATAGTTTGTTCTGTTTCCTCCAATCACCTTCCAGTAATACTGCTTCATCAAATGTGAAATCTTCTTCTCTCACCATTCGCAATTCATTAATATTTCTCATTTTAATCCTCCACGCCAATAAACGTATAACCAATCGCACAAAACGACAAGTTTTACGCTTGGCTTTTTAGTTTATTATTTAGTTAGTTTATCAATCATTTTTGCATCTTAAACTTGCGTTTTAGCTCCAATGCCGTTATCCAGCACCAAAAAGCGGTGCTGGATAATGGCGGCGGCGATGCTATTCGCTTTTTGGTCTGGATAACCAACGATTCAACCCTTCACGCTTGCGTGAGGGTTAATCGCCGCCGCCATTAGCCATTTTTACTTGCTAAAAATTTTATTGTCATTTCTATAATATTATCATCATTTGTGCCGTATACACATTTGCCACTATCTGCATATCCTGGTTCAACAACATTATACCCCACTTGGGTTGCAATATGCTCCTTAACTTCCGCAAGTAAAAAATCTTTAGTAGTAGCCCTATTAGGCTCTTTTTTGTGGCTAACAATCGCTGTATTTGAATTGCTAATGTGTTTGTTTATATCACGTCTTAACTCAATTAAGTTTTCTTTTGTCGGTTCAATGTTAAATGTAAGCCACGCTTCTATTTCTTCTAAAAATTGTCTATCTGTTTCAAAGTTTCTCATTTTTAATCTCCTTTTATTTACGCAATCAAATAAACTCAAATCCGTTATACTGCTTTAACCTTTGCATAAAAAGAGGGATATTCGCACCCTTCTTTTGTTATTTCAAAAGAATCATGTTCCAATACTACGTCCCAGCATCCTGATCTGTGGCTGTAATTAACTCTATGTATTTCTGCTCCAGCTGGTATATTTGTAATTTTTACTTTGTTGGAAAACAACCCTATTAAGTCCATATCTCCAAGAGATAATATTTTACGCCGTATAACCAACGGTTCGTTTTGACCACTTTTACGCTTGTTTGTTTTCCTTTCTACTAAATCTTTCATAATTTTTGTTACTCCTAAATTGTTTAATTTTATCAGTGGCAACACAACCGTATTGCCGTTATAAAGCATTTATTAAATTACTTTGGTAAAACTGTCTAACATTCTTATTCTTTTTGGGTTTGCCGTCTTTTTTTAATTCAAGGCATCTATAAAGGCATTCGCCATAATTTCCGAAAGCACCACTTATTGCGGTTATCTCCTCAATTTTGCCTTTCCCAATATGGTCTTCTATCACATCATTAACCTTATATTTGTTATTGCTCATAGCATATTTGTATTTGAGCTGTTTTATGGCTTTATTTTTAGCATCATTTATTTCTTTAATTTTGTTATCAAATTTTTCTTTGGTCATTTTCAACTCCCATTTAATAATCTTTATAACCAGCAACTGCACTTGACCGATTATACGCTTAGGCTATTTTGTTTTATGTTTTGTTAATTAAATTCATTTTATCTATCTTGCATTTTAACATCGGCAAGTAAGTTGCATTGCCGTTATCCAGCACCAAAAAGCGGTGCTGGATAATGGCGGCGGCGATGCTATTCGCTTTTTGGTCTGGATAACCAACGATTCAACCCTTCACGCTTGCGTGAGGGTTAATCGCCGCCGCCATTTTAGTTGTGTTTTGTGATTATGACACTATTTCTTCCAAAGTCAGTAATAGTTCTTTTATTTGTTCTATTTCCAAATGGGTAGTGATACAGACTCTTTCATCTTCTATTGTATCGTATGTTTCAACATCAACCCCACCATTCGCACTCTCAACACTCATTATCACTATACCTTTTTTATCTACAATGCTACCTCTTATTTTGTTATCCATTTTATCTCCCACCACAAAAACTATTGTAGTTGTTAAATTGTAAATTATTTAATTGGTTTTCTTTCTCATTGCCTTCAAGTTTGTAATAAAACTAACAAGCAAATGTGCGGAATTAAAAATAAATCCGCACATTTGCACCTACGTTATCCACTCCACAACCCTTTTCCCGCCATCGGGAAGATGGTCTATCAGCTTTCAACCAACTTTATCCTACCCAAATTCTTTTTAACAACTACATGATTAGAACCATTTAATACTTTTATTAAATTATCTACTTTAACTCTACTTGGTTCTGGAAGATTATTATTGCCACTATCTGCACCAATGTTTATCCAACTTGCATCTGCAATAGTTATTAAATTCATTAGCTCTAATAAGTCAAAATCCAATATTGGCTCAATGGTAATAAACTTTGGGTTTGTAATATTAGTCATTGCTTTTGCCCTACTTAAAGGACTTGGAGAGTTGCTATAAATATTCTTATAGTCTCTATTGCTTTCAATGGTTGTGCCTAATGTAAATCTATCATCCAAATCAAATTCTGAAAATCTGCTAGGATTTTTTGTTTGTAGCAAATATTTATTGTCAAACTTTTTGCAATAATCTAAAACTTTATTTATCCAATTAGAGCTAACGTTCTCTGCAAACATATCGTTTGAGCTGCCAACAAATATAAAATTACCACTTCCTAAATCTGTGTTCAATTCTTTTTCATCAAAACGTATTGGGTTAAGTTTTCCCCATCGTTTCATGTAACAATAAGAGCAATTATGATAACACTCTCCTTTAATTACATTCCAAGTGTGAGTTATAAACTGATACATATTTCCTTTTTGTTTGTTTAGTGGCATTCTATTTTCTCGCTTAATATTTACATCCGTTTGGGCAAATTGCTCTACCAGTTGTTGTATAGTTTACCCAACTAAAGCATTTAGGACACAGACCTACAAAGTGCATAGCTTTAGTGTAGTAATATTTAGTTCTATATTTAATTTTTAATAGTATCATTTTTTTGCTTTTGGGTGTCGAAGTAAGATAATCCCACAGTTTGCCCGATGTAGATAAATCAACAATTTCATCGTCTTGTGTTACCATGCCATCTTTATATTTTCTGCCAAAATCTAATTCAAAACAGAAGTATTCTATATCGCATATCCCACCAGGATAAGTAGGGTATTCTGCTTGTAGTAATTTCATTATTTGATTGTTTATTAACGAGTTGTTGTAACTCTCTATAAAGCCTCCAAAAACTTTGTTAATATGTTTGGTATTGGCTTCATCTATTTTCTGTTGCTTTTCAATAACTTCTATTGTTTCTATAAATAATTCTTTTTCCATTATGCACCATTGTTTTTAATTAGTGTTCTTAAATAATTTTCTCGCTTTACCCTTTATTAAGAGATGTTTCCATTTTCTCTTTTGCTTCTTCTAACAATGCACTAGTAATTCTTAGAGAGATTAAAAGTTTGTTAGTTTTTGCTTCCTG
The DNA here is from genome assembly GCA_027011225.1 of Nautiliaceae bacterium. Taxonomy (GTDB): domain Bacteria; phylum Campylobacterota; class Campylobacteria; order Campylobacterales; family Nautiliaceae; genus JALTBU01. The sequence goes on from JALVAK010000022.1 coordinate 29,670, forward strand.
CAGAATTAGTGCATTTGCTTTTTCATCAATTGCCATACAGAGAGTATCTGTTTTACTCTTAAATAATGTGTAGTTACTACTATTACGTTTGTTCAAATGCGTAACTTCTTTTTGGTGTTTCCACTTCATTGTGTAGTAAGTGGCAACTATAGAAACAAAAATAAATGATGCTGCAATTGTGTAGTGAATCATAATAGCTCCTCAAATAAATCTGTAAATTTTTTCTTGCTCCACTCAGTAAAAACTTGCCATTTAATTTTTATTAGTATTTTTATAATTGTTGGTATTACTAAACGTGGACGGTTATTTTTGAATGTTATATTACTAACCTTGTAAATTCCATTTGCTTTAACCTGAATGGTAGATAGCTCTGGATAAGTATGTACCGTAATAGCAGTTGTATTCATAGTTCTTTTCTCCCTATTTGTTTTTCCATTTTGCTTCATTCTTACTCTTAATCTTAATCTTAATCCTAATCTTAATCTTTTGGCGGTTTATAAAACGGATTTGGCTCCCAATCGTGCCTACAGTTCCAACCACCGCAATAAGTTATTACTGGCTTAAGTTGTTTCTCTTGTCTTGGATCATTATCCATTGCCCTTATTTCATCAATGTGAAAATGATTGCCTACTTTTTCTCTGCAAAAATCACGAGTTGTTTCACGGATATTTCCCATATATTTATACCAATAAACCTCTCCTATATTGGCTTTTTGGTGTTTAACTTCACGAGCATAACCTTTAATTTGTGTTGCAGCTAATACGTTGGCATAATCGGAAACACCACCACCAACTTTTTTAATTCTATGGCGTAATTCATAATAATCTACTTTTTCAAAAAGAGCTTTACGTGTAACTTTGCTTAGTTTTTTTACCCATTTTTTCTCGTAACTTCCAAGACGTGTTGCGTTAATTTTTTCTATTGCTTGAATTTTTTGATGGTCCCTTGTTAAATCAACTCCAAGATCATAGTAAAGTCTGTTAGTTACTTCAATAATATCATCGTATCGCATGAAAAGTTCATTAGAAAAACTTTCATACGGCACACCAAATATTTGCGATATCTCTTTTTTTAGTTCCTTTAAATCTGCGTTTGGATTTTGGTTTGCGTAATCAATAATTTTTTGTATTACACTCTCTTTGTAGGTATCAAAAGAAACAGAGCTTTGCAATCGCTTAATCCTTTTGGTAAATTCTTTATATCTATTATCAAATTCAGACATTTGTTTTCTTATTACTCGCTGTAACTTTTTTATCAAAAATTTCTTTTGTTTTCCACTTAGCACCACATTGTAAACATACATGATACCTATATTTTACCGTTCTAAAACGTTCTGTTCTATAAATGGTTGTTGCTCTTGGAACTTCTTTGCTCGGCAAAAAACCAGCATTTTTACAATCGGGGCATGGCATTATAAGTTACTCGCTTTGCTATATGTTTGTTTCTCTTGGCTCAGTGCAATTTTATCTAATGCTTTCATAACTACTTTAGATTTTTTATGGGAATTACCTTGTTTAATTACATCGTGAACTGTTGTTTTGCTAATTTGTGTATTGCTAGTTTCGTTAATTTCCTCGGCAATAACTTTGTAGCTTATTGCTTCGGGGTAGCTCTCTTTCATTGCATAATATGCTTCGGCTGGAGAGGGTTGCACAACATCATCATCCAAAACAGAACGCCCTGCATTATAAGCCTCTTGCATCTTTTGTTCAACGTAATTTATCATATCTAGCGGTTGACGTTTACTTATTGCAATCCTTTTACGAACTGTTGGTTTAATTGCACCTCTAAAAACTGTACGCAAAAACTCAATGCGTTCTTCGTAATTTAACCATCCAGCAGATTCAGATAGTTCTAATATGTGCGAACGTAAAAAGGCTTCTTCTACTTGGGCTAATTTAACTTTTAATAATGGATGCCCTATTAACACTACCGAAAACAAAGGAGAAACTCCTAAATACTCAGCTTCACGTAATTCTTTTAATGCTCGGTAAATAAGTTTGTTTATTCGGTGGGCTTCTTCAATTACTAAACAAATATTCTTGTTGCTTTTAATATGCAATTCGCCCATAATACGTGCCAATTGTAGCTTTCGTGCGGCACGGCTACCTCGTTTTGTTTCGCCAGATAGTTTTGTTACCATATCTGTAAGTATTGTTCCAATACTCATAAATTCTTTGCTAGGGTCGTTTGCATATACAAAAATTGTATTATTACTTAACTCGTTCTTTGCAATTTCAAACAATGTAGATTTACCTATACCACGTTCCCCAACCACAGCAAGCATTTGTTGTTCGTTAATTGCTTCTTTTATAAACTCTTTTCTATCATCGCAAGTTTCGCTCCAATAATCCCCCATTTTCTTTACGCCAAAATGTTTTAATAATCTGTTAGATATTTTATACTGTTGCATTTTTAGTTCCCTTTAATTGTTGTTTTATTCAGTTCAATTATTTCAGATAAAACTGCTTTCCAATGCCTACCGTTTTTACTAATTATATATTGAGCTAGCAGAAACGCCAAAACTTCATCTTCAATAACCACAAGGCGTTTAGCCAGCTCTTCACTGCATTTTTTCATTTCGCTATCAGTAAGTTCTTTCATTGTATTAACGGTTGGGTTTTGCACTTACACCTCTGCCCCAATAGTGCTAAAGTTAAGATTTACATTTTTCCATTTGCCGTTTTTACTTTTACGTGTTCTTAACATTAGGTATTCTTTTTTGTTGCTATAAGTCATTGCATCTTTAATCAATACCGATGCTTCACGCCAATCAACATCATCAATATCCCAATTTGCAAAGTCTATGAGTGCAGACCTTCCAATATTCCCATTCCCATCCATCTTTAATAACTTTTTAGTAACAGCAACAAGATTTTCATTGGAGCCTTTTTCCCATTTCTTAATACATTGGGCTATTTTGGCTTTCGCCAATTCTTTCCCTTCATCAAGGTCTTGGACTTTTGGGCTTGTTCTAACGACTTGCATCAAGCCGTCATAACTTGTGATAGTAACGTTCCCAAATTCCGCATTCTCTACATTCTTAAATTCGGATAACCATTTGTCGTATTTTGATATTTTCCCAACAATAGTTTTTTTATTGGACACCATTCTTTTACTTAAACGACCAGCATGTGCAAAAATTTCTTCTACTACCAAATGTCTTTTAAGGTGGTCTTCCCTAATGCTTTCAGTTGGGACTTCAACTCCATCTTTATCTAAGTAAAATTTTGGAAGCCTTTTTCTGTTTATCTTTCTCATTTTGTTCTCCTTACCCAAATGCTTTTTTTGGGTTATTTATTGCTGAAATAACTGAGTCTATGTTTCTTTTTATCAAGCCCTCTTCATCTTCTAAAAATTCGTCAAATATATCTTTGTAATCGGTGTAGTTTTTACCTTTTTTAACCATTTTACCAATGTATGCCTTGGCTTCGTAAACTGAGTTAAATTTGTAATCTTCGCTATACTCGGCTTCATCAAACTTACTTTTGGGTTCAATAATTTCTTGTGTAGGTGGTATATAATTTATTTTAGATTTTTTATCGGTCTCTGAGCTAAGTCGAAGATCTTCCTTAATTTCGCCTTCCAGTTTTTCTTTATAAGTTTGATGTTCTCTGTGTTCAAAGTTACCAAGGGATATAAAGCCTTCGGTTACTTCAAGAGCAAATGGTTTATGATATTCGTCCGATAGTTCGCCCATAAATTCGCCACTGTAACTAATATAAACCCCAATCCACTTATCTAATGCAAATGCTGGAGCTTTAAGTTTTACTTGTTCTCCCTTAAAGGTTACAGAAACAACTAAATCGTTATTTACTTTTCGTTTCCAAGTCTTAAATATATATTCACTTATATCACGTTCTATTCTACGCACAGGATGTGCTGTAATGGATGATAAATAATTGTGTGCTTTACTTCCTGAACGAACTGGATGTTCTGTTGCTTGATTTTCAATCATAAACTCGTGTAATAAATCGTTATAATCCGATAGGTGTATTGTTCCACCATTACCTATTTTTAATGCTAAAGGTAGCTCAAAACGTTGCCACATTAACCGCCATACAGATTCTTGTTTCTGTATTCCACGTTTTTCATAGGGCATTACTAATTCTTTTTTTATCCCTAGTTTTTCAAGCATTTGGTCGGTTTGCTTGTTATCCAACGGACCATTATCCATTTTAAGAACTTCTGGCAAGTGCATTAAATTTAACTCGTCTTCACTTCTGTTGTAGGCAAAACGCATAAGTTTTAATCCAAGCAAAGTAGATTCTCCAGTTGCTGCATAAGCACGAGCAACGGCAATTCGTGAAAAACTATCAACAATTCCACCAAGCCAAAGGCGTAATTTTTTGCCATCTTCTTTATATGCAAGCACACGGCTAACCTTAAGTATTAAATCATCTCCATCTTTTTTATGAATATTAAAATATTTAGAACGAGAAAAATCTAACTGATGCTGTTGGTTTGCATAATCGGGTTCAACACGCACAATTATATCACGTTGCCTAAAACCTTTTTCTCGTAACCTTCGGTTTACTGTGCTTACTGTTAAATTTTCTGCACCAACAACCATCTCATTTTTTAAGATATTAATACATACTTCTGTTGATATCTCACGTTCTGTCATCCCTAAAGCTCTGCCCTCTAGCTTCATTTTGCCTATTTTATCAATAAGCCTATCTTCTATTTTAGGAACTCTTACAATGTTTTTTGATGCTCCAAACTCTTTTCGCACTACTCTATAAATTGTTGCCTCGCTAACGCCAAATTGCCTTGCAATTCCGGATACAACTTGCCCTCGCATCCCTTTACGAACTCCTTTGAGTTCATTCTTTATTGCTATTGCGTTAATCATTTTGTCTAGCCGTTTTAGTTAATTAAATTTCTACTTTTAGTTGTTGTAACTCATTAATTCCTAACCAATCAGTTTTAAGCTCATGTTTAATTGCTCTTTGTAAATCTTTAATAACTTCATTTAATTCTACTTCTGTTGTTATTAACAATTGCATTCCATCTATTAGTTTTAGCACATAAATATCTATGCTAAAATCAGTTCTTTTTAACTTTACTACCAAATATTTAGTTTTGCTTAAACCTACAAACCTTAATTCCACTCTTCTACTATACCTTGTTACATCAACTACCAAATCCCTATGTTCTAATGCTTCTATTGCTTTATATAATTCCAGATTACTCACAAATGCCCCTCAAATTGTAATTTTTAGTATCATTTATAACCGAGTATTCTATTTTTGAATTAATACTTAAAATCCGTTGCATACCTATAATTACCTTTACCGCTTGCCAATTCATTAACATTTCTACACTCGATAAATTCTTAGTCTGCTTACCAATAAATTTAACTGTTGTATCTTTATTCCATTTTAGCAAACCCTCTAAAATTTTAATTCTTTCTGCTTGAAGTTTTGTTAAATGACGTTTATACCCACGTTTCCCACTTCCGTAATATTTCTTTTGCTTCTGAACCGATGGGGAGGGAACTCCGGCAGAGCTAGGGCGAACTCTACCAGAGTGGGTTTTTGAATCGGCTAGATTCGTAAGATCATTTATTAAAACACCAGCTTGTGTAAAAGTCATTTCCGTGCAACTTTTAACCCCATAACCACTCAATGCAGCTCTATATTCATCATCATTGCTAAAAACAATTTTGGATATGGTTTTTATAGCCTTAATCTGCTTTTTGGTAATATCAAAGCTGTGTGTCGAAGTATTAGCTGGTTTCATATCAATATCCTAAAATTGAGATGTAACTGATTGATAATTACTCATAAAGTTAGTGTGTGTGTTGGATATTGATTTTAATAACCCCACTAACTTCTTTTGCAAATTTGTTGAATCTTCCGTATCAATATTTGCATTAACAACTAACTTTTGTAAATCTGCTAAAGATTTTTCAGCATCATTTAATAATCTTAATTTATTTTCGTAAGTAGATGCTTTTGCACCGTAAAGTTTTTCCTTTTCCTCAGCAGCAGCAACCATATCGGAGTTGGCTTCTATTGTATCTTGCAGTGCTTGTTTCTCCGAAATAAGCAAATCTATCTGTGCAGCTTGCTTATCAACCTTATGTGAGTATTTCTCTTTAATATTTTTAACAGCTTTTGCCGTTTCACGTGCTGTCATATCTTTAATTTCATCAAGCGTTATAGTTTCGCCATTTATTTCAGCCATACCGTCTTTTAAGAGATTTTTGAAACCATCATCATCAAATTTGGTTAATTCAAGAAGAGTTCTAAAATCAAGTCCAGCCGGCTGGACTTCATGTCCAAACGTTTGGACTTTTGGGTCTGCAGAATCTAATTGATTTGGGAAAACAGATTCTAATTTATTAGCTACTTTTAAGTAATTAAATGCCGTGCTTCTACCAAAAGGGAGCATACTATTTATATATTCCTCAAAAGATTGACATCCCAACCCCAAAAAGAGCTTGTCGTCTTTTATTTTCTTTAATGCCATTGCAGTAATTAACGAACCAGCTAATATTTGCTGATGCACATAACCAGCAGTTCTTTGAGTTTCGGGAGATACAGTTACAAATTTTTCCAACTCTAAATCGTAAACATTGCGTGTTAGTTCTAAATCCTTATCCATTTTTAGTAATCCTATATTTATTAATAGCTTCCTTTTGTAAACTTTTAAGTGTTTCATGTTCGTGAAACGGAGAGTTAAGCAGAGCAACTATTTTCAATTTTCTTTCCGCTCTATCTCCACTATTTTTAGAAATAGCAATTTGCAGTAAAATATATTGCTTAATTTTTGTTGCAAAACTGTAATCATCGTCCAAAATATTTTTAATCTCATTCATAACAGATGTAGTTGTAATTTCAGTCATACCTCTATCCCCTTAAAAATTGCTTGTCTTGAAACACCAAATCTATTAGCAGTTGCCTGTCCGCCTTCCCATGCAAAACAAAAACCACGAACTGCATTTTCTACATCTTTATCTCTAAGATCATAATTAACAGAAAACTTCACATTCTTATCCATTTCAATCCTTTTCACAATCCTTGTTACCTGCCGTCTGCTGCAACCCAGCCTATTGGCAATTTCTGTTTTAGTAAAACCAGTTTTCGCCATCTGAAACACTTTTTCACGGTCTATCATTAGTTAAACTCCATTTCAAACTGACCACTAGCTTTTTTTGCCGAGTATTTATCAATAGCAACCGTTTTTCTTAAAACATCTTTCAAAGCATCATCACAATTCAAATAGTTTATTCTCGATGGCTTCTCTAAAAACTCTGTTAATGCTTTTATTGCACCAACTGTAATTAGCTGGTAATCAGAAATCATTTTTGATTCATCATTTTTAGGCAACGAAGTAACACGAGGCACCTTTACAGAAATTCTACCTCTACGAGCTTCTAAAAAATCTAATATTGCATTGTTGTTAGAAACATTTAATACCGATAGCAATCGTCTTAATGGCAAATCTGCAAAACCTACCGAATCTTCCGTTTGGTTCCACCTATAAATTGAATTTACAGACATTCCCAATTCCACCGAAAAATCCTCTGCACTCTTTTTTTTGAAATCAAACGTTTCCCTAATAGCTTCGTATAAAGTTCTTGGTGCTGCCATTTAAGTATTTCCCTATTTTTAATTAGTTCAAATAAGTTGATTAAAAAAAACTTCATTTATTTTAATAGACATTCACTTGTATTAATTTTATATTCCCAATGTGAATCGGCTATCACATTAACATTTTCTAACATTATTGAATTACTATTTCTCATTATGCAGCTTTGCTAAATTTGAATGTAAAAGAAGCTATATCAACCTCTATTAAGGATATTATACGCTTCCTTATTTCCGTAGCCTTTCTTTTACCCGAAAATATCATTGAGATATACTGAGGCGTAACAGATAACGCTTCAGCAAGTTTAGATTGATTTATATTTACTATACCGTATGTTTCTTTAATGGATGACATAATTTGTAAGCCGTTTTATTAAAAAATGTGTTACAGAATTTTAACAAAAATACTAACTTAGGCATACATAAGTAATTTGTCAAGTGTTAATTATGGAAACATAAGTGATTTTTTGGGAAAATTTGTTTTTAGCCTTTTTTAAGCACAAATAATTAAAAAAAATTTAATAAATAGAGTTTATTTTAGATGATTTCGGATAATGAGAAAAATGCCAAGGGAATTGCTGGAAGGCTTAAGAAGTGGGGGAATGATAATTATTCTTCTATTGATGATTTTGCTAATGCAATTGGAACTACAAAAGGCACATTATATTCATCATACCTTAATGGTAAGCACATGCCAGGATCACCAATGTTAATTAAATTAGCAAAACATGGATGTAACTTAAATTGGTTACTTGCTACAAACGAGGATGAAACAACAGAATGGGCAGTAAATGAACCCAAAGCAGAGTATAACAGCCTAGAGGCACAAAACAAAAAACTAAAAAAAGAAACAGAAGAGTTAAAACAAAAATTAAAAATAGCAAAAGAAACAATTAATAAATTATTAGAGCAATAATGGGTTAGCAACAAAATTACTCACAAGAGTTTAAAGTTAAGTCAAAAATAGTATAAAAAGTCATTCATTACAAAATGTCCCAAAACTATTGTAATATAACACCTTATCTCTTGCAGTTTAGTTACTTGTTTGTTTAACCCCCTATATCTTTATCGAGTTTAAATATTTTGTATCCGCTCGAATTGTAACCAGCATATACAATATTTCCTGTGCTATCAACGGT
>JALVAK010000023.1 GCA_027011225.1 Nautiliaceae bacterium
AGGCTAGTATTGCTATAGTATTTGGTGCACATAATGAAAAACAAGCCGCTGAAATTCAAAGGAAAATAGAGGAGTTTTTGTATAAAAATTTTCCTGAGATTGAATTTTATTTTGATGTTGAGATTATTTGAGCATATTCATATTAAACATTGGGAGAAGCATTGCTATTATAATAAATCCTATAACTCCTCCTATTGTAATTATTAATATTGGCTCAATTAAAGAAAGTATTGTGTTAATTTTTGATTCGTTTTCTTCAAAATATATCTCACTGACATTTTTTAATATTTCACTCACTTCACTTGTCTCTTCAGCAAGTGATAAAGCCTGAATAAAGCTTTTATCAAAATTAAATCCTGCTTTTTTAAGTGAAATTGATAATTTTTTTCCTTCTAATACTTCATTTATTGCTTTTTTAAAAACGTATTTTATTTTTTCGTTTTCTATTGTGTTTGCAGAAAGATTTACCGCGGTTATATAATTTACCCCTGAATTTGTGAGAACATAAACAAGATATGAAAATTTGCCAAGTTCTTTAGAGATTATTATTTTTTTAATTATAGGTATTTTTAAAAGCATAGAATCAATAAAAAGTTTGAATTTATATGCTTTTTTATATGCTAATATAAAGCTTAAAACAAATATAAAAAGTATAATTCCAAGAGTAATATAATTTTGTTTAAAAAAATTACTTATATTTACTACAAATTCTGTAATAGGAGGTAGTCTTTGATGAAGAGATGAAAATACTTTTGTAATTTTTGGTACAACTGCTGTTAGCATAAAAGATATCATAATAACAGACATTAATATAATAAAAAACGGATAAATTAAAGCTTGTTTTGTTTTAGATAAAAGTTTATTTTCATTTTTGAGAAATTTTGACATTTCTATTAAAACTAAATAAAGCTTACTGCTTTCTTCTCCAACTTTAATAGTATTAATAATGTAAGGTGAGAGTTTTATTACTTTTTGTTTTTCAAGAGCATTTGAGAGGTTGTTTCCTTCTTTTATTTCTTTTTCTAAAAAATCAAGAAATTTTATAATTTTTCCATTTTCACTCTGGTTTTTAGTAAGTTTTATTGCATTAATTAGAGGTATAGAAGCTTTTAAATAAAGCCCTAATGTTAAAAAAAGTTTTGAAAGCTCTTTTTTATCTATTTTTGAAGCGATTTTAAAATCTTTTACAGGTTTAATATCAAGTATGAATAATTCTTTTAATAGTTTTTTTGCTTCTTTTTCGTTTTGTGCTTCAATTATGCCTTTTTGTTTTTTTCCGTTTTTATCAAGTGCTATGTATTTGAATCTCATTAGTCTTTAAGCCCTGTTCTTATAGCTTCTTTTAGAGAAGTTTCTCCATTTATCAAAAGTTCAAAAATATTTTCTTTTAGGGTTTTCATTCCATGTTTTATCATTTCATTTTTAAGTTCTATATCATTTGAGCCTTTTGCAATAAGCTCTTTTATCTCATCATTCATAATAAAAAGCTCCCCTACAGCTCTTCTTTTTTTATATCCAGTAAAATTGCATTTAGGACATCCGTTTGCTTTATATAATTTACTGATTTTATATTTATTAAGATTTGGAAATTTGTGGATTATTTTTTCTATCTCTTCATAGCTTTCTTTATTTGTATCAATTTCTTTACATTCACATAGTGTTCTAACAAGTCTTTGAGAAAGTATACCTATAAGACTTGATGCTATTAAAAAAGGCTCAATTCCCATATCCATAAGTCTTGTTATTGTAGCTGGTGCGTTGTTTGTATGAAGAGTTGAGAGCATTAAGTGACCTGTAAGGGCAGCTTGAATTGCAATTGTTGCTGTTTCTTTATCTCTTATCTCTCCTACCATTATAATGTCAGGGTCTTGTCTTAATATGCTTCTTAGAGCATTTGCAAATGTAAGGTTAACTTTTGGATTTACCTGTATTTGATTGATATTATTAGCTTTATATTCTACAGGGTCTTCTACTGTGATAATGTTTTTTTCCGGAGTTGCTATGGTTTGAAGGAATGAATGAAGAGTTGTTGATTTACCGCTTCCTGTAGGTCCTGTTACAAGTATCATTCCGTATGAATGTTCAAGCAGTTCTTTAAATCCTTTAGTAATATTTATATCAAATCCAAGCTTGTTTAAGCTTGGAATGTTTTCACTCTCCATTAAAAGTCTTAAAACGGCTTTTTCACCAAAATATGTTGGAATTGTTGATACTCTAATATCAGTTGTTTTTTTGGCTATTTTTATCTGAGTTCTTCCATCTTGTGGAATTCTTTTTTCACTTATATCAAGATTTGAGATTACTTTTATTCTGTTTATTACAAGGTTTGTTATATTTTTAGGAAGTTTTGTCTGTGTTATCAAAACTCCATCTATCCTGAATCTAATAAGACCAAAACTTTCATGGGTTTCTATATGTATGTCGCTTGCGTTTTTTTTAACTGCCTGATAAAACATGGAATTGACAAATTTTATAACTGGAGCTGAGTTTTCAGATTGGAGTATATCAAGTCCTGTTTTTAAAAAATCATCTAAACTTAACTCTTCTTCTATCTCTTCAAGTGAATTCTCTTGTAAATCTTTTTGAGTTTTAACTTCGAGATATTGATTTAAAAGTCTCTCATATGAATTTTTATCTGTTAAAATAACTTTAAGAGGGATGGAAATTTTTGAATAAAAATTAAGTGCATCAGTTAAATTTTCTTTTGTAGTAAAAAAGTATTTTTCATTATTTATAATACCTGGTAAAAGAAAATATTTTATTCCTTTTTCTATATCAAAATTTTCAATTTCAAAAGGTTTTGGGTTGATGTTATCTATAGTTTTCATAACTCTCGCCCATTATATCATATACTGGTTTTTTCTTTTTTTTCTTTTTTATTTTTTTAATAATTTTTTGCGCAAATTGTTTTTCAAGTGCGTTTAATTTTGAAATAGCAATTCTTAATTTATCTAAATCCTCGCTTCTTTTTACAATATAAGGTGTAAGGATAATGGCAAGTGTAGTTTTGTCATTATTTATTATTTTATGTCTAAAGAGTGCACCTAAAACAGGAATATCTCCTAAGAGAGGTATTTTTTTGATTGTAACATCTTTGTTATCTTTTACAAGCCCTCCAATTATAATGCTTTGACCATTTCTGACGATTGTAGTGGTGTCAATTGTTCTTTTTGATGTTATAGGCATAAGAGTAGGGCTGCCTGGTAGCAAATCCTCAATAGTGGCTTTTACATTAAGAGCTACTTTTGAATCGCTATCAATTCTTGGTGTAATTTTAAGAGTAAGACCAATATCTTCTCGTGTATATGATTCGCTTGTAGTTGTTGAAGTGGTTTTACCTGTGAGTACTGAAACTGTTTTTCCTACATAAATATTTGATGGTGTATTGTTTATACATAAAATAGAAGGTTCACTTAGTTTTTTAGCTGCTCCAAGGGTTTCAAGCATATCAAGTGTTATACCAAGAGCTAACCCGTGTTTGAGTGTAGGTATAGAAATACCAAGGGCTGATGGGTCAAATGCTAAAGCCCTTCCTCCTATATCTATGTTTAAAGTATATAGCCCGCTGCTATCAGCAATTCCGCCTAAAATTCCGTATTTTAATCCAATCTGAGAAGCTTTTGAATTTGATATTTCAAGTATTCTTGCTTTTACGTAAACTTGCTGTTTTGGTATATCAAGAGCTTGAATAATTTTTTTTAGGATTTGAATTTGTGTATTTGTTCCAATAATTATTAAAGAATTTGTCTCTTTATCAGCTGTAACTGATGGTTTTTCTTTAGAAGAAGAATATTTTTGAGAAATTATCTTATTGAGTATTTTTTCCATAGCAACAGCATCAGAATTTTTAAGTGTAATTATAGCAGTTGTCATATTAGTAATATTTGGTTTTTTGTCAAGGTTTTGTGAAATTAATATTATTTTTTCTATAATATTGTATGGAGCTACTGCTATTAGAGTATTTGTTGATTCATCGTTTATTAATTTGTAGTTATATATATCTTTTGGGTAGGCGGTATTTATAATTGTTTTTATTTTTGGAAATACATTTTGAATATCTGCATTTTTAAAATGAATAAATTTTGTTTTTAAACTTTTAGAAGTATCAATTTTTTTAAGAATATTTTTTATTAGATGTATGTTTTTTGGATAATCCGTTATTATCAATAAATTCTTATCTCTATTTATTACAATTTTTCCATATCTTGATACAAGGTAATTTATTAGTGAATATGCGTTTTTAGCTTTTATATTTTTAAGAGAAATTATATCTGTCTCAAGCTGATTAATGTTGTTATTTGAAGCAAGAGGAGGAGCATTTCTGTAAGCATCAGCGCTTCGTATAACTTTTAAGAATCCATTATCTTCAAGCAAAGTATAACCTCTACTTTTTAAAATATTAAGCAAAATATCATAAACTTCTTTTTCATTTACAGGTTTTACTGATATAAAATTTACTTTTCCTGATAAGTTTTGAGTTACTAAAATATTTTTGTTGGTGATTTTTGCCACCATTTTAATAAAATCGTTAATGTCTAGATTTTTAAAGTTAAGTTCTATTTGTTTAGCAAATAATAATGTTGCAAATAATATTAAAAATTTAATCCATTTCATAATTTAAAACCTTTATTTGATTGTCTCTTAGAATTTTTATCTCAAATTGATTGAATTTATCAGCATTATTATACAAATCCCATGCATCTGCGTCGTTTTTCAGTTTTCTTCCGTTTACTTCAAGCAAAATATCTCTTCTTCTAAGACCTAATTTATAAAAAATAGAATTTTTATTAATATATGTTATTTTATAGCCTTTATCTGTTTTTATTATTCCAATATTTTTCCATATTTTGCTTAAATTGTTTTTATATTCCAAAAATACTTTTTTTTTGACATATTTGACAGGCTCATTTATTATTTTGTAATTAGAATGAATTTTTTCTTTTTTCATTACAATTTTATATTCTTTTTGATTTTTTTCAAAAATAGCATAATTGAGAGCTATTTTTATAAGTTTATACCCTTTGTATTTTTTGTTTAAATCTATAAAATATGTTTTATTTTTATCTTCAATTATTACAAAGCCTTTTTGTCCGTCATAATATACGCCTTTTAGTTTTATGTCTTTTAGTGTGGCAATTGGCATTAAAGTTTTTGTCTGATACTTATTAAAAAATAAATGTGTAAGGTTTATAGGATAAAAAGAATAATTTTTAGGTGTTTTGATAAAAACAACGGGAGTTTTTTGTAAAAAAAACATACTTACTCCCCAAATCAGCGCGCCGATTGAAATGCCAAAAAGAAATATTAACACCATTTTAAAATTTTGCATAGTAAAAGTATCCTTTGTTATCTTTTCTTAAAAACGTTTTTAAATTCACATCGCTTAAATTTAAAATATAAATTCTGATAAAGCGTTTAAGAAGATTTATCTCACCGCTGATTATACCGAAACTGCTTTTGCCTGATATATAAATTTTAACGGGATTTAGTATTGAATAAGTTATGTTTAAAGTTTTTATTTTATAGTTTTGAAAGTTTATTTTCAAATTTTTTACTTTAATATTGTTATATAATAAAAAAGGCATTATATCTATTTTTTTAAAATATGCGAAATCTATGTCGTTTTGATAAATTGTTCCATTATATAGAGTAAGCTTTAGATTGCTTTTTATTTTTGAGTTTATATATATTTTTTCTTTTGCGAGATATTTTTGAAGAGTAAAATATAAATTATCTTTTGGCATAAAAATAATTACTCCTATAAAAAGACCAAAAACAAATATAATAATTCTTTTCATTTTTCTATCTCCGCAGTGATTTTTGCAAGGGAGTTTTTTTCTATTTTAAAGTTTTTAATTTTAAAATTTGTTTTAAAAAGTATATTTTGCACGGTATTAAATTTTGAAGTATTTAAATTTTTGCATATTATTAAATATTTTTCATCTTCTTCATTTACCGCACAAAATTTTTTTAGTCTGTGTAATGAAAATGTATTTAATCTGTATTTTTGCTTAAGAACAGTAATTTTTTTAATTTTTTCTTCAAGTTTAATAAGATAGTCTTGATATTCTAAAACTTCTTTTTTGGTATTTATGTAAAGTTTTATATTAAATATAGTTAAAAGTATTAAAAATAATGTGATAAGAAATAATACTCTTTTATTCATGGGTAAGCTTTGTTTGGTATGAAGTTTTGTTAAATTCTTCTGATTTTATAATAAATCTTTTTGAAAAAAAGTTATGCAAATTTTTAGATGTTTTTATTTTTATATAATAAAATTTATTCTCAAATGATAAGATTTTATATTCTTCATTTTTATTAAGCGGTGTTTTTGAGAAAAATTCTAAATCTTTTCTTATTATCTGTTGTAAAGAGTCTATTTTTTTAAGTTTTGAATATATAGCGTTTAATTGAATTTGCGTTAGGGGCAGATGATATTTTGATAGTTCGTTTTGTTTTTGTTTGAGTTTGAGAGATACTTTTTTGTAATTTATAAAACCTGATAAAAAATATATATTTATAGCTAAAAATATAAAACCACTCATAAAAATTGTCATTTTATCAATATTTATAGCATCAAACTTCATTTTTTTACTTGATTGTTTGATATTTTTTATTGCATCTTTTATATTCGTTTTACAGCTTTTATCATTTGGATAGCAAAAAAGTATATCATCTATTTTTTTTAGCATAAATTTTTCGTTTATTTCTACACATTTGTAATCATAAAATACGCTTTGTGCAGGTATTATTGAATGGATGTATTTTTTTTCTATTTTTAAATTTAAATTTTTAGGTATTGCAATAGCAAAATATTTATCATCAATTTTTAAAACATCAAAAATATATTCTCCCTCTAAATCAAATATGTTTTTTGCTATTTTTTTTGCCTGAAAAATATTTTTTACAGGGACATCTATCTTTTTTATCCAGTAAAATTTAGGAGATAAAATAACATCTACTTTTTCTTTTATTATTTCATTAAAATCATTAGTATAAAATATTGCTTTTGATATCTTTTATCCTTTTTTGATTTATATCATAGGTTATATTCAATTCTTCTGTATCATATTTTACATTAATTAAAACAGGGTAACTGACATTTTTATTATATGGAATTATATTCAAATTTTTCATAATTTTTTTGTTTTCTTCATATCTATTTAAAGTATTACATGAAAGTTTTTCACTAAATTGCAATCCTAAAAATTTTGCAACTTCTTTTGAGATTAAATTACAATCTATTATTGAGCTATTATCACCAAAAAAGAAGAGTTTTTGCCATGGAATTTTGTATATGTTTTTATCATTCGTTATTTTAAAATAATAATCCAAAATTTTTTTTAAATGAGTATAATTATAGATTTTCCCTTGTTTAAAAAAAGGATTTTTTAATACAATTTCACTACCTCCAATTCTTTCTTTATTATCTAAGTCAACTGTATCTAAAATTAAATTTTCTAAAAAAAAAGGGTCTAATACCTGATAATATTCAAGAATGTTTTGAAGATATTTTTTTGCATATTTGTTTTTGTATACTTCATTTATATTAACCCTGTTTGTAAGAGGTATTATTGTTATTAATGCTCTAAAGTTACCGTTATTGCTTGAAATAGGAAATGATGTAAATATGTATTTTATGGTTTTTTCATTGATTTTATTCGATAACTTAAAAAGTGATTTATTTATATCTAGTATTATTACAGAATTTTGGGATATGTTTTTATAAAAAGTGTTATGTGAAAATTTTTCATAAAGTGCAAAAATAGCTCCTATGATAATAATTATAGAAGTTACAAATACAAGTGTTAAAAAAAGCGCCACTGATTTTTTCATAAAAACCTTTTTGTGCAATTTTACTAAATTTTATATAATTGCAAAAAAGGTTTTATATGAGAAAAGGTTTTACACTTCTTGAAATAATGATTGTCGTTGTAATTTTAGGTCTTCTTGCTGCACTTGTGGTACCGAATCTGATAGGGCAGGGTGAGAGAGCAAAAGAGAAACTAACTTGTGTTCAGATGAAATCTCTTAAAAATGCGCTTGATTCTTTTAAAGTTCAAGAAGGCAGATATCCAAGTACGGAAGAAGGTTTAAAGGCACTTATTAAAAATCCTGACCCTAAGAAATACAAAAGTTATCCAAAAGAGGGGTTTTTAGGTAGTAATAAATTACCAAAAGACCCGTGGGGGAATGAATATATTTATGTAAATGAAGATGGAAAAGTGGATATAATATCTCTTGGTGCTGATGGTAAAGAAGGCGGAAGCGGAGAGAATAAGGATATAAGATTATCTGAATGTCAAAATTAGCTTTTAGTTTAATTGAACTTATTTTAATAGTTATTTTAATAGGTTTAATTAGTTTCCTAGTTTTTCGTCTACCTTCTTTTTCTTCTTCAAAAGAAGTTTCAATTTTAAATTTAAGGAATTTATTGTATCCAAATGGAGAATTTTATCTTTTTAATGACGGAAGTGAGCTTTTGATAAAAGATAAAAATCAAACTCTTAATTTAAAATTTTCGCTTCCTGAGGTTTTTGTATATAACGGGGAATTTTTTGAAAAAAAGGAATTCGGATATCTTAAAAACAGAAAAATTGTTTTTAAATATACGGTAAAAAATGGGATAGGGGATAGTTTTATATTAAAAAACAATAATGAATTTTATGTGTTTAAGCCTTTTTTTATAAAAAAATTTAACTCTTTTGAAGAGGCTAAAAATTTCTTTCTTTTAAAAAACTATCAGCCAAAAGAGGGAGAATACTATTGAAAAAAGCGTTTACTTTAATTGAAGTAATGATTTCGGTAATTATCTTTTTTATTACAGTAATGGCTGTATTTGAGGCAGTGAAAAACAACACCCGTCTTATTTCTTTAATTCGACAAAACAATGATTTTTCTCTAAAAGCAAGTGTTGCAGTTTTATCGCCCCAGAAGAAAAACAATTATGAGAGGATAAAAGAATTTAACATAACAAACGATGAGGTTATAAGGGATTTGAAAAAAGATAAAATAATAGTTGAAATAAAGGCTGATTTGAGCATGGAATACAATATTTCTGGGATAAGATTTAAAGAGAGAGTAAATAAACTAAAAGCATTTGATAAAACAAACAGCATTACTGTGTATTCGGTAGGTATAAAATGAAAAAATCTTTTACTCTGATTGAAATAATAATTTCTATTATGATTTTAAGTATTCTTTTTTTAGCCATGAGCGGTGTTATTAAAAATTTAAAAATCACAAAGGAGATTTTAGAGAAAAATTTTTTAAAATCATCTAAAAAAGAGCTTATGATAAAAACACTTTATTACGATTTATTAAATGCTAAGTCTATCAAAATTGTCCATTCTTTGAATTTTGATTATGATAGAATTTATCTAATTACTTCAAACTCTTTGTATCATCTGATTTATCCAAATGTTCTTTGGTATGTGAGTAAAAATAAAAATACTTTAATAAGGATTGAATCCCCCTATAAAATCACTCTGCCAAACACCAACTTATTTTTTGCGGATAAATTCGAGCAAAAAGTAAAAATATTTAAAATATATAAACATAAAAATAAATTTCTGGTGTTTATTAAAAGCAATAAGTCACTTTATTTTGAAATTGAAAGATAATTAATTTTACATTAATCTTACACTAATTAGATATAATTTTTTGTAAAAAATAAAAAAGGAGAAAGGATGAAATTAAGTAAAATTACAGCACTTTTATTAGGTGGGTCTTTGGCATTTGTTGTAGGATGTGGTGGCGGAGGAAGTGATGGTGAAACTTCTTCAAGTGCTTCTGTGTCTTCAGATACATCAAAAACAGGTGTATTTATAGATGCACCGGTTGTAAATCTTGCTTATGAAACTTCTTCTGGAATTACAGGTGTAACTGATAGTGAGGGACATTACAGATATAATCCAGGGGATAATGTAGTATTTAAACTTGGTGATATGATACTAAATAAACCTATACCGGCTTCTGATATTTTAACTCCTATAGATTTGGCGGACAATAATACTACTGTTGCTACAAATTTGGCATTAATTTTTCAAAATTTAGATACAGATGGAGATCCAAATGACGGAGTAATTAAACTGCCTGATCCTAAATATATTAAATCGATTGTTAAAGATATAAATATAAGTGATGATAATAATGTAACAGCTTCACTAAATATTATTAAAGAAAAAATAGAAAAAGAATTAAAAGTTGATTTACCTGATGTTGATAAAAATAAAGCTGCAGAAAATCTTGAAAAAAATGTTAAAGATTATGCCATTACGGTTGAATACGGGATAGGAAAATATGCTTTGATTAACAAAGATTTTTGGTTTATAGTAGATGATGGCAATGATATTGTTCATATAGAGTTTAAGGATTCAATTGCAATTTTCAATATAACAAATAAAAATAAAAAATTAAATATACCATATGTGATAAATGATGGAAAATTAACATTTAAATTTTCTAAAGTACCAGAATCTTCGGAGTATTTAGATGTAGATGGAGATTTAACTTTTAGAGTTAAAGATAAAAAAGGAGATATTTTAATATTGCAAGATGTTGATGATCCTACTGATGTAATAGTATTTGTACCTAATAAAGATTTTTTAAGTGCTGTAGACAAAGCTGAAAAATTACATAAATATTTAAAAGAAAATAATTTAACCGCAATAAATTATGATGTATTTAATAAATCGTTTGCTGATGAATATATGGATGATGGTAAAAGAGTAAATGAACTTGATTTTATTGATAATTTAGGAAAAGGAAGTTATGTAACTTATCATGATAAAAATGTTGTTGAAAAAGGAAATTATCAAATTATACCGTTACCTGATAATTTGTATTTGGTAAAAAATGACAAAAAGATAATTAGTGTGTTAGCTATTACAAATCAGCTCTCTTCGAATGATGTTGAATCAGTTTTAGTAAATGAGGATAATGAAATTGAAAAAGATAAATTAATAGCATTTGATACTAATATTTTTAATGTAAGAGTTAATTCTGGAGATGATGTTAAAAAACTTTTTGATAAAACAAATATAATTCCTTTAAGCAATGATGACATAAACGGTTCATGGAAAGTTTATGGTGGTGGAGAGACTCTTTATTATTTAGGTTTTGATCAAAATGGTAAAGTTACATATGCAGAACCTTTAAACAATATCTCAAAAAAAGCAGATTATTCAATTGATAATAACGGAATTTTAGAAATTGATACACCTGATATGAAATATTATATTATAAATCTTGGTAAGATTAAAAATGGTTTTGATGTATACTTTTTAAGTGTTGATAACGAGGGTAAAATTACAGGAATAGTTGAGAGAAAATTAGAAAAAGCAGAAGGTATTCCTCCGACAATAGAAGAGTTTAAAAAAACGATAGAAAATGCAAATTATTCTATCCAATCATATGATTTAACAAATAAAACATTAACAAGATATGATAATGAGGATCATTTT
The DNA here is from genome assembly GCA_027011225.1 of Nautiliaceae bacterium. Taxonomy (GTDB): domain Bacteria; phylum Campylobacterota; class Campylobacteria; order Campylobacterales; family Nautiliaceae; genus JALTBU01. Next base: position 11,466 of record JALVAK010000023.1, read on the forward strand.
TTTATGATTGATTATTATACAAATAATGCACTTAAACATAGCGAATATAATGAAGAAAATTTAAGCTTAATAGATCAATTTAATTTTAAAAATCTAAAAAAAGACAATGTATATGTAGCAGAATATAATGATGGTGCAATTGCATATTATTTAGCTGTTGTAGGCACAAACGGTGATGAAGTTGATACAATTGAATATAATGAGGATGACAGTGAAATAATTCTTGATATAGATAAATATCTTGTGTTAAAAGGAGATGCTACAAATACTCAAATTACATCTGATAATGTAAAAAACTTTTTTGAAAACACATTTTTTATAGATATAAGTGTTGATGATGTTAACGGCACATGGAAAGATAATGAAGATAATGTAACAATAACATTTAATGATGATGGAACATTTTCAGTTAGTGATTCTGATGGAAATGAAATAAATTCCGGCAGTTATAGTGTAAATAACAGTATTATTGTAATGGATGATAATGTTTCAAAAAGTCTGGTATTGCCGGTTGAACAAAACGGCAATGATTTAAAAACCTATATCATTTTTACAACAGAAGACGGGTATTTAAGAGGAGGTAGAATACTTACTCTTACAAAAGAGTAATTAAATCTCAACAATCCTTATCATATTAGTAGTGCCTTCCTCTCCTATTATACTTCCCATTGTGACAATTACTTTATCACCTTCGTTTAGAAGTTTTTCTTTTTTTGCAATTTCTTTGAATTTTTCAATAAGTTTTTCTGGATTTTTAATTTTTGGAAGCTCTATAATCTCTTCTACTCCCCAAACTAATTTTAGCTTTCTGCTTGTAAGTC
>JALVAK010000024.1 GCA_027011225.1 Nautiliaceae bacterium
TTTGGTATAAAACTTGAAGAAGAGATAAAAATAGTCTAAAAACTTATTTCTCTTTGAATATCTTCATCTCCCCATTTTTTAATGCATAACTCTCTTAACTCTTTATGTGTTGATTGTTTTAAGTTTTTGCAATTAATCCTATATCTAATTACCCTATTTTCTTTATCAAGTGTAATTCTTAAAACAACTTTAGGAGTTGAATATGTCTCATCTCTTAGAGAATAAGTCCCATCTTTATTATAACTTCCATTAGTAGTATAGTTCCATTTAAGAGCATAAGCTAACTCTTCTTCATTAATATGTAAAACATCTCCTAATTTAAAGGTAGTATTGTTTTCTAAATCCATATAATTTACAGCCAATTCAACAGCTTCATGCACTCCAGTAGTTAATGTGTATGACATACTCTCAATTACACTATGATTTTTTAACTCCTTAAACTTAGCAATAGCAATTATTGACAATAGCCCAATAATTACAATAACAAAAATTATTTCTATAAGAGTAAATGCTTTTTTCATTTTGATTCAATCTTTGAATGAATAAATGCTATAATTAAAAGAAGTAGCCCAAGTGTTCCAGTAACTACTTCTTCAATTTCAAAGAAAATTTTAAGAAGCATTATCACTGCTAAAATACCTATGGCATAATGAGCACCATGCTCAAGATATTTATACTCATCTAAAACACCTTTTTCTACCATCCAAATAGTAAGACTTCTAACAAACATTGCTCCAATTCCAAGCCCTATCATAATAAGCAAAATATTACTTGTAATAGCAAATGCTCCAATTACCCCATCAAATGAAAAAGATGCATCTAAAACTTCCAAATAAATAAGCCCCATCAACCCATTTTTAACACCATCAGAATTTAAAAATTCATTAATTCCTTTAATAAATGAATAACTCAAAAGCCCTAAAAAATAAGCAATAGCTACTTTATAATCTTTAGCATAATAAACTACTATAATACCTATAAAAATTGCTATCATTAATGCAACATTACTTACTTTTCCAAATTTTTCAGCCGTATTTTCGATAGGTTTTATCCATTTAACCTCTTTTTCTTCAAATAAAAATTCACTAAAAACCATCCATAAAAATGCCCCACCAAAAGCATAAATTAAATCTTCTGTTTTTGATAAAATCTCATGATATTTATGAGGCTCATATAAAGCAATCTTAATAGTTTCTATTATCCCAAGATTTGCAGCCGCTGCAACTATTAGAATTGGAAAAATAAATCTCATTCCAAAAACAGCAATTATAATCCCCCATGTCAAAAATCTTTTTCTCCAAACTTCATCCATCGATTTTAATATTTTCGCATTTACAACTGCATTATCAAAAGAAAGAGAAATTTCTAAAATAGCTAAAATTGACGTTAAATATACAGCTTTAATACCCCCTATAAAATATGCCAATACAATACCAACTAATGCAATAAAAAAAGAAAAATAAAAATATCTCATTATCTCCCTTAAATTTTAAATAAATTTTCAAGTTTTGAAGTATCGCTTTTTTTCTCTTGTGAATCTTGAAGCTGAATTTTATATTTAGTAAGCATACTAGCAAGCGTAATATTTACACCATTTTTACCAATAGCCTTTGCTTTTTCGCTTGGGTCTACTTCTACGTATGCAACCCCTTCTTTTTCATCTATTTTTACATCTTTAACAATTGCAGGAGAGAGAGCTCTTGCTACATATATCTCAGGTTTGTGAGAATATTCAATCACATCAATATTTTCACCATTTAATTCATTTGAAATTGCATTAATCCTTACACCATTTTTACCGATAATAGTACCAACTGGCTCTACGTTAGGATTAAGAGAGCTTACTGCAACTTTACTTCTAACTCCAGGAATTCTTGCACTTCCATGAATTCTTATAATTCCATCTCTAACTTCTGGTACGGCTTGCTCTATAAGCTTTTCAAGAAATTTTGGAGAAGTACGGCTAAGCTCTATTGTAATACCTTTTTTATTATCAAAATGTACAAATTTAAGCAGTGCTTTTAATACATCCCCTGCTTCAAATTTTTCCCCTTTAATTCTGTTTCTTCTAGGAAGAACTCCTTTTACCCCTTCAATTTCAACCCAAGTATTTTCCTCATTATCAACTTTTATAACCTCTGCACTTACAATAGTATTAAGTTTAGAAATAAGTTTTCTATAAATTTCATTCTCAAGAAGTCTAGTTATTTCTCTTTCAAATTCCCTTTGAAGAGCCATTGCTCCGCTTCTGCCAAGTTTAGACAAATCAAGCTCAGCTTTTACTTTATCTCCAATTTGAGCATTTTTATCATATTCTCTTGCTTCATCTAAATATAAATATCTCTCTGGATGCTCAAGGGCTCTATCATCATTTACAATTTCAAAATTTTGATAAATTTTAAGCTCTCCATTTTCCATTTCTACATCAATATCAATATCACCTAAAATTTTTTTAGCTGTTTTTATAATTGAGCGCTTAAAAGCTTCTTTTACTTCATCAAAATCAAGCCCTTTTTCATGAGCAACAAGGGATAACAGCTCTTGAACTTTCTCCACATTAATCCTTTTATTTTTTAGTTATAATTTTACACAAATTTTTGATAAAATAATAATTAAAAAGGATTTTTATGAAATTAAAACTTGTTGGAGCAGACAATAGCGTTATTGAAAAAGATTTTAAAGAATTTTTAGAAGAAATCAAACCAAATAGCTTTTTTTATTTTCATAAAGATACAAGCTATAAAGATTTAAAAAATTTAATTGACAAACTTGAAGAAGAAGGCTACTCAGTATACTTTAGAGAAGTTAAATACGGTCTTGATGAGAGTGCATATATGTATGAAATGCACATAATCTAAAGGCTTTAAGTGAAAAAACTATATATTGAAACTTTTGGCTGTCAGATGAATGTAAAAGATTCTGAGCATATCATCGGAGAGCTCTCCGATGAATATACTACTACAACTAATCCAAAAGAAGCTGATTTAATCATTATTAATACTTGCTCTGTTAGAGAAAAACCAGTTGCTAAACTTTTTAGTGAGCTTGGTGCTCTTAAAAAACAAAATCCTAACGCAAAATTTGGTGTTTGCGGATGTACCGCATCTCACATGGGAAAAGAAATAATAAAAAAAGCTCCATATGTAAGTTTTGTACTTGGTGCTAGAAATGTAAGTAGAATCAAAGAAGCTGTAAAAAAAGAAAAAGCAGTAATAACTGATATAGACTATGATGATACTACTTATATTTTTAAAAACACCAGAAAAAATCCTTATAAAGATTTTGTAAACATAATGGTAGGATGTGATAAAAAATGTACATTTTGTATTGTCCCAAAAACAAGAGGAAAAGAGCTATCAATCCCAATGGATATAATTTTAAAACAAATTGAAAAACTCGCAGATGAAGGGGTAAAAGAGGTAACTCTTCTTGGTCAAAATGTAAACAATTATGGAAAAAGATTTAGTATAGAGCATCCAAAAGTTGATTTTACAGACCTTTTAAGAGAAGTTAGTAAAATTGATGGAATTGAGAGAATACGATTTACTTCACCTCATCCACTTCATGCTGATGATAAGTTTTTAGATGAGTTTGCAACTAATCCAAAAATTTGTAAACATATACATTTCCCTCTTCAAAGCGGAAGTACTAAAATACTAAAAGCTATGAAAAGAGGCTATTCAAAAGAATGGTTTTTAAATAGATGCGAAATTATCCGCCAAATTCCAGATGTAGCAATAACTACTGATATTATCGTAGGATTTCCAGGAGAGAGTGAAGAAGATTTTAAAGAGACTTTAGAAGTTGTTGAAAAAGTTAGATTTGAGCAAATTTTTTCTTTTGTATATTCACCAAGACCCCTAACAGAAGCTGCAACATATGAAAATCAAGTGCCAAAAGAGATAGCAAAAGAGAGATTATATAAACTTCAAAATATGCACTCTCAAATACTAGATGAAATAGCTAAAAATCAAATTGGAAAAATTTACAAAGTGCTAGTTGAAGAAGAAGGCATGGGAAAAAGTGATAACTTTTTTACCGTAAAATTTGAAAAAAATAAAAATTTACTTGGTAAAATAGTAGATGTAAAAATTAATGAAGCTAATAAACATACACTAAAAGGACAGGTAATATAAAAAAAGTCTTAATTTTTTTAATAAGCATTATTATCTTTATAATAGGATATTTTAGTTTCAATCCAAGCTTTAGACTCTCTTTAGAGGCAAAATATTATTTTGAGATAGGAGAGTATGAAAAAGCATATAAATTAGCTAAAAAAGCTTATATTCTAAATCCTTATAATAGAATGGCTTTTACAATTAAAATGCAATCAAAAATTGCAAACGAATGGAAAAATTTTATTAGCGATGCGAATAATTTTTTTGATAAAATACAAAAAATTGCCAATAAAAAAAATATAACTGACAAAGATAAAAAACGAATTAAATTAATGCTTGAAATTTTATTAGAAGAGTATAAAGGTTTAAAACCATCTATTTTATTACCAAAAGAGCTAAAACAAAAAGCAAAAGAAAAATATCTAAAGGCAAGAGAGTTATATGAAAAACTTTTTAGAAATTGAAGCAAAAAAATTTTTAAATTTTGTTAAAAAAACTAAATCAAAAGAGACTTTACGCACTTATGAAAGTGTTTTAAAAGAAGCGATTAAATCTATTGAAATAGAAGATAATTATATTGATATAACTCCTTATAGATTAAAAATCGCAACTCAAAGCAAAAAAACAATTGCCAAAAAAATTTCAGCTCTTAGAAGTTTTTTTGAATTTCTAGAAAGCGAAGGATATAAATTCAAAATAATAGGTGATGAGCATATTAAAGTTCCTAAAACTCTTCCAAAACCTGTAAATTTAGAGCATATAAAAGAAGCTTTAAAAATAGCAAATCTTGAAGAATTTACAGCAATTATGATTATATTCTCTCTTGGTTTAAGAATTAGTGAAGCTAGAAATATAAAATTAGAAGATATAAAAGGTGAGTGGATACAAGTTAGAGGAAAAGGAAATAAAACTAGAATGCTTCCAATCCATCCAAAACTAAAAGAAATTCTTAATAAATATATTCAAACTTACCAACCTAAAACATACCTCTTTGAAAAAAATGGAGTACAAATAAGCGATAATCAATTAAGATATATTATACAAAAACCTTTTAAAAAAATAGGTCTTCATATAACCCCTCATCAACTTCGTCATTCATTTGCAACATATATGCTTGAAAAAGGTGCAAGAATAACCGATGTAAGCGAGCTTTTAGGTCATGAATTTATATCAACTACTCAAATTTATACAAAACTTAGTGACTCATTAAAACTAAAAAATTATTTAAAAGCGCATCCGCTATGCTCATAGAAAAATTTATAAAAAAAGTTTTTGTTAGTTTTTATAAGGATGAAAACTACAAATTTTTATGTGAGATAAAAAAGCAAAATAAGACAATAAAAGAGATAAAAAAAGAGTTTGAAAATAAAAATGAATTAATAAATGAAATAAATGAGATTAAAGAAGATTATACTCAAATTTTTATCTCAACCATAATAACTTCCATAAATCAAGGAATTATTCCATCTTGCAACAAACATGAATACAAAAAAAGAGAAATAGATATAGAAAATATAAAAATTGTATGCATAAAAAATAAATACTCTTTTTATGTAGCATTATATGAGCTTTTAGCTATACAAAAAGAATATCCATTTGATATAGATTTTATCTATTCTATTTTTGCGCCAATAGATAATTTTGCTAAAAAAAGAGATAATTATTTTTATGTGTTAATATTAAAAGAAAGAATTGCCATTGTAGGATACAAAAATGAAATACCAATTTTTGCTGATATAATAGAATTTGAAAATAATGAAACCACAGAAGATGAAGAAGATTTATTAGAAGATATTGATTTAGATATAGAAGAAATTTCAGAAGATATAGAAGAAGAAGCAGAAATTATAGACACACAAAAAGATGACTTAAAATTTACAAGTATAGAAAATGAAATAATAAAAAGTTTAAAAAATAGCATAAAAGAATATTATGAAAATTACACAAACGATTTTTTAGAAAAAATTATCTTTTTAGATACGATTAGCATAGGTAATAATTTAAAAAAACTAACCGAAGATGAATTACTGCTTGAGAGTGAAATAATAGATTTTGATTTGTTAAAAGAAATAAATTTACTAAGTGAGAGAGAAAATGTATAGTTTTACAAAGCCAAAGCCAAAACCTCTTTTTAAAGAAGATACAAAATTATGGCTTATATTTTATTTTATTTCAATACTTTTATTTGTAGGGTTTTCCGTATTTTTATTATTAAAAGCATATTTTTACAATAAAGACACTCAACAAATAAATAAAGAAACTATCTATTTAAAACAAAAAATTTTAAAATTAAATACTCAAAAAGAGCTTATTTTCCTTCAAAAAACGTTATATGAAAATATACAAATTAAAAACTCAGTGATAAAAACATCTATTAAAAATCTACTTGATTTAATACCAGACCCTATTACGCTTGATAAATTTTTGCTATCTCAAAATAAGTTAATTATTTATGGGATAACTCCAACAAAAGATGTATATAATATGCTAATGTTACCACCTCTTGAATCAATCTTTGAAAAAACCCAAACTTATTTCTACCAATTGCCAAATGGCTGGTATAAATTCAAATCAATAAACACTATAAAGGCTGATAATGCCTACAATTAAAATACCAAAAATACCAAGAATAAAAATATACGGCATAGATGTAATTAAAAACTTTTTATTTTTTGCTTTTTATATTCTAATAATTTTGTTTATAATAGCAACAATCGTAACTCCTAGTGTAAAATTATTCAAAAAAACACAAAAAGAATATTTTTTAGCTAAAAACCAACTTCAATTAGTACAAAATCAATACAAAGAAGTTTCCCAAACTCTGCAATCCTTGAAAAAGAAAAATTCAAAAATTCTAAATGCATTACAAAAAGAATTTAATATCAAAGATTTTACACTTTTTGCTAAAAATTATATGAAAATAGATTCAATTAAAAAAGAAAAAACAACAAACTACAAAGATAAATTTATTGCTACTTCTTATTTAATATCCGCTAGAATAAAATCACCGAAAAATTTTTATGATTTTATAGATGCTAGCAAAGATTATAAAAATTTAATAAGAGTTTATTTCCCTTTTAATTTTATTAAAAATAAAAACGATATAAACTTAACATTTAAAATAGAAGTTTATAACCTTAAAAATAAATTAAATGCAGATGAGAAAGCCCATTGAAAATTATACCCGCCAAGCTCACCTGTTACATCTAAAACCTCTCCTATAAAATATAAATTTTTTATTATTTTACTTTGCATATCAAAACCAATTTCTAAAGTATCTACGCCCCCTTTTGTAACTTCTGCCCTTTCAAATCCAAAAGTACCAGCAGGAGCAAATTTATAATTTTCTAAAAGTTTTAATTTTTTTATCTCTTCTTTACTTAAAAATTTAACCTTTTTATCCTCTAAATTAATTACATTTAAAAACTCTTTCACAAATCTTTTAGGAAGAGGAAGTTGAGTTGATATCTGTTTATTTGGATTTTTAAGATATTTTTCAATATTTTTCAAAAAAGAAATTTCTATAAATCCCCTATCCCACCACAAAGATGCATTTAAAATAGCAGGTCCTGTAATGCCTTTATGAGAAAATAATATTTCTTGGTTAAAAATTTTTTTATCAACTCTTACTTGAGCTTTAAATGAAATTCCACTAAGCTTTTTAAACCAATTTTCACTTGGCTGAGTTGTAAGCCCTACAAGAGCTGGTTTTGGGGTTATGATATTATGAGTAAACTTTTTTGCTATTTTATAACCAATGTCACTAGCGCCAAGTTTTTTAAAACTAATTCCTCCACTTGCTATTACTAGCTTTTTAGCTTTAATATCACCTTTATTTGTTTTTATTATGAAATAATCTTGTTTTTCAACATCTAAAACTTCAATATTTGTTTTTATATTTTTTACTTTCTTCTTAAAAAAATTAAGTAAAACTTCACTAGAAGAGAAAAAATATTGATTTTTTTTAAGCTCCTTTACTTCTAAATTATTCTCTCTTAGCCAATTTAGTAAGTCTTTATTATCAAAATTTTTAAAAATTTCTTTTATAAACTTATTATCTCCTCTGTAATTAGAAGTAGATAAAATTTTATTTGTAATATTACACTTACCTCCACCACTAACTTTTATCTTTGCTCCAATTTCTCTGTTGTGCTCTAAAATCAAATAATTTTTTTTCAATAAAGAGCCTAAAAAAAGCCCACTTGCTCCTGCCCCTATAATAACAATATCTACCAAATTAAACCTTTTTGCTAAAATTATACTAAAAAGGGATTTAATGAAAATAAGAATATATTATGATGCTACAGATGCAGGAGGCATTGTATATCATACTGAATATTTAAAATTTTGTGAGCAAGCAAGAAGTGAGATATTTTTTTCACACAATATATTTTTTGAGAATGAGGGCTATGTAGTAAAAGAGATAAAAGCAAATTATATAAACTCTGCAAAACTTGGGGATATTATTGAAATAAAAACTTTTGTAAAAAAGATAAAAAACGCTTCAGTTGAAATACATCAAGAAATATATAAAGATAAAAAAATATTTGAAGCAGATATAAAATTAGCTTATATAAAAAATGGAAAATTATCTAAAATCCCACAAAAGCATCTGGAAGTGTTAAATGAATACAAAAAATAAAGGAAATATTGCAGAAACAAAAGCATGTGAATTTTTAGAAAAAAAAGGATTTAATATATTAGAGAGAAATTTTTATTTCAAAGGCGGTGAGATAGATATAATTGCTTATAAAAACAATACTCTACATTTCATTGAAGTAAAAAGTGGATTTAAATTTGAGCCAATCTATAATATAACTCCAGCTAAAATAAAAAGAATAATAAAAGGAGCTCATATTTATATGAGGCAAAAAGGATTTGCCTCATCTCCTTTTTGCATTGATGCAATAATTATAAAAGGAGATTCGGTTAAAAATTCGGTTGAATTTTTTGAAAATCTCACTTTAATATAAAAAGGAGAAAGGATGAAAAAGGGGGTAGTGGAATTATAAGAGAAAAATATTAAATAAATATTAAATTTGTAAGATTTATGTAAAATTTCTATAATATTTCTGACATAGGTTTGCCATAATAGTAACCTTGCCCATAATCTACACCAATTTCTACAAGTTTTTTATGAATTTTTTCATTTTCAACATATTCTGCAATAGTTTTAATATTATTTTGTTTACAAAAATCTACTATTAATTTTACTAATTGATAAGATTTATAATTATTAGTAATATTTCTAATTAAACTTCCATCTATTTTTATATAGTCTATATTTAAATTTAAAATATGAGCAAAATTTGAATATCCACTTCCAAAATCATCTAGGGCTACTTGTATTTTATATTTTTTTAAACTATTAATAAATTTTTTAATAATTTCATAATCTTCAATAGCTTCACTCTCTAACATCTCAAAAGTTACTTTATGAGAGATGTTTTTATTTGCATATTTAGAAAAAATATTTTTCATCAGCTCTTTATCCAATATATCTTCAATAGATAAATTCATACTAACTTTAATATTTTTATCTTTTACATAAGTATAAGTTTTATCAAATATTTTAGATGTTAGCTCACTATATATTTTATTTTCTTTTGCAACTTTTAAATAACTAGAAATTGATTCTACTTTATTATCATGTTTTATTCTTGCAAGCACCTCATATTTAACTATTGATTTATCTTTGATTTTTACAATTGGTTGAAAATAAGGAATTATTCTATCTTCTTTTAAGGCAGAGTAAATAATATTATATTTTTTAATATTTTCTTGAATCTTTTTTCTTATATCTAAGCTAGGAGAATATTTTAATATATTTTTTCTTCTCTCTTTAGCAGCTTTAAGAGCCATATCAGCATTTTCAAGTAATGGAGGAATGTCCGCAATTCCTATACTCACCGATAAAGATACACGCAATTTTCTTATTTTAAATACATAAGATTCAATTTTATTTTTTAAATAATTTGCAAGCTCAATAGAATCTATTTTATCTTTTTGATACAAAACTCCAAAATCGTCACTTCCTAATCTATAAAATTTAGCCTCTATCTCAGGTGGGGTAACCTTTGTTAAATATCTAGCTACTTTTTTTAGCAATAAATCACCATGTTTGGTACCATAAATATCATTAAAATTTTTAAATCTATTAATATTCAATATCAAAAGAACCGGATTTTGAATTTTTTTAATATCTTTATTAAATTTCATTCTATTTAAAAGCCCAGTTAAAAAGTCTTTATTGACTATCTCTTTTAATTTATTAACTGATTTTTTTAGTTTAATCTTATCTATCTCTATCCTTGCTAATAAATAAGCAATAAAAAAAGAGATAAAAATTATAAACATAATTAAAATATAAGAAAAATATCTAAAAGCTTTGATTTTTTCTTGCTCTTTATGAAAAATTTCAGTTTTTATATCTTTTATTAAATCAATGTTGCTCTCATCTATTATTTGATTTAATAATCTTTTATATAAAGGATAATTTTTCAATACTACATTCATATGAATCAAAAACAATTTTTTAAAAATATCTATTTTTTCATTACTTGAAGTATAATTTTTAATAAAACTAATATTATTTACTAAAAAATCCCTATCCAATGCATTCCTGCTTATAAACAAGGAAATAACAAATGAATTAGCTTTTTGAAAAAATAGATAATCATTTATATTAAACCTACCATTTTTTATCTCCTCAAAAATTAAATCACTTAAATAATTAATCTCTTTGTTAAAAAAAATTATGGAGTTTTTAATAGAAGAGTTTAATATTTGAAACTGATAAATATAATTAATCTTTTTTTGAAGATTTTTCTTATACTCTATAAATTTTTTATATTCTAAAGGATACAAATCTTTAAAATCAATTTTTATCTCTTCTATTTTTTTAATATTTTGAGCAATAAAATCATTGTTGCTATACAAAAACACTCCATTTTTAAGTATTTCATAATTTAACCTCAGCTCTAAAGAGCGAATTTTTTCTAAAGTTGAAATTATTTTATTGCTCTTAACAAGAAATCTCTGAGTATAATAATTAAAATAAAATACGCTAATAACAACAAACACACCAAGTAAAATAACTAACAACATTTTTTTTGTAAAAATTACTTTCATTTATTTAACTCTCCAGTAAAAGTCTTTAAAAAAGCTTCAATAGCCTTAACTTCATCTAATTTTAATCTAATACCAAGATTATAATAACCCATATTAGAGATTGCTTCTTTTAGGGTTTTAGCACTTCCATCATGAAAATATGGAGCAGTAAGAGATATATTTCTAAGAGTTGGAACTTTATATACACATTTATCTAAAACATTATGTGTTATTTCATACCTATCATCTATACAATTTTTATAAGGAATAATAAGACCCATTTTCTCAAAAGAATTACCCCCTATATTAACTCCATTATGACAAGTAATACATCCATATTTTTTAAATAAAATTTTTCCTCTCATTTCAAGAGGAGTTAGTTTAGCTTTTCCTTTTAAATATAAGTCATACTTACAATTAGGAGTAATTAAACTTTTTTCAAACTCAGCAATAGCATCTGCTACCATATCAGCTGTAATATAATTTGTATGATAAATTTTTTTAAATAATTTTTTGTAAAAAGAATTTTTATTAACAAATTTTTCTACATCTTTTTTACTCATATTCATCTCAAAAGTAGTATGCAAAGGTCCAAAAACCTGCTCTTTTAAACTTTTTACTCTTCCATTCCAAAACTGTCTAAAATTAAATACTGCATTTAAAATAGTAGGCGAATTAACCCTTCCTTTTTTACCAAAAACTCCAATAGAAACTCTCCTTTTATCAGCCCATCCTTCATTTGGCTTATGACAAGAAATACAAGCCACTTTTTTATCCGCTGAGAGTCTACTATCCATAAAAAGATATTTTCCAAGCTTTGCTTTTTGTTTATCGATTTTAATATGCTCAGGTATAGGAGTGATTAAATTAAAAGCATATAAATACTTTAAAAAAATAATAAAAATAATTCTTTTCATCTAATCCTCATAAAAATAACATTTAATTCTTTTTAATTTCTCTTCAAAATTAACTCTTGGATACCCAATATCTCTAAATGCAGCAATACTTCCTTTCCTTATAAAATCATCTTTATGTGTAAAAAGTTTAAATCCAAGTTTATACAAAGCACATCTAACTGGAGTTGCAACACTATAAGTTGTAATTACTCCTTTTTGATTCAAAATTTTTTTTAAATCATTAAAATATTCAATAGTCCAAAGCTCTTTATTTACCTTAGGTGAGAAAGCATCTTGATATACAAAGTGAATATTTTCTAAATTTTTAATATATTCCCTTGCATCAACATTTGCTACTTCAATTTCCACAAATTCATCTTTATAATACAAATTTTTGCTAACTTCATTTATTATATTTTTAATCTTATCAAATTCTTTTGGATATTTAAAGTTTTTAAGAGATTTTACTAATTCTAAATCAAGCTCAGGTGAGAATATTTTAAGTTTCTTATGTTTTGGTCTATTAAGAATTGAAACAAAAGTATTATAACCTAAACCAAAGCATATATCTAAAATTCTTATCTCTTCTTCATCTATATCATCCGCTAAATCTTTCATTACACTTACATGTTTATAATACGTCTCTTTTAATGCTCCTTCACTTGAGTGATAACACTCGTTATACTCTAAATTTTTAAGAGTAAAAGTATTATCTTTTGTTTTAACTTCTTTATATTTAATCATTTTCAACAACTTCTACTAATGCATTAAATAAAGTTAAAATCTCTTTATCTGCTTTTCTTAAATGTTTTGCAATATCTAAACTTATAACCCAAAGCATCTTAACTGCAATTTGAGGATACATATCAATTAAACTAACAAATTCATTATGCTCAATTTCTAAAGTAGATATATCTTTAGTTGCTTTTATTGTAGAAGTTACAAGACCTCTATCAATTAAATTAACTTCCCCAAAAAACTCATCTCCGCCTGCTTTTATAACCTCCACTACATAATCTTCTTTATAAATAGAAGTTTTATATATCTCCACTTCTCCTTGTAATAAAATAAAAGCTTTAGATGAATATTCGCCTTCTTTTAATACAATGCTATTTTTTGGATAACTTCTTTTAGTAAAAAACTTAATAGCTTCTTGATATTCTTCATCACTTAATAGCTTAAATATAGGATGCTCTCTCATAATATCTCCTCTATTATAAGTTGAATCTCTCTCCCTCTAAAATTATTCTCTTCTATGGAAAATTTAAATGTAATAATTTCATCAAACTCCCCATCATATCTAAATATTACAGCTGGCAAAAATATACCATTTTGAGAAAGAATCAATTTATAATGGTTATCTTTTAAATTTTGAATATGCTCTATTTTTGCAGTAGAGATAAATTTTGGCTTTGGATTTCCCTCCCCATAAGGCTCATAAGAGTTTAAAATATCCAAAAGCTCTATATCAATTTCACTAAAAGGAAGCTCTCCTAATACAAAATCTTCAATAAAAAAATCTTTTTCTTTATATTTTTTAATCTTTTCATTTAATAAGCGTTTTAAAATTTCAAACTTCTCTTCTTTCATACTAAGCCCACACGCCATCTTATGACCGCCAAATCCATCTAATAAATCTTCACATTCACTAATTAAAGAAAATATATCAATATTTCCAAGGCTTCTTCCACTTCCTTTTAGTTTTTCTTCATCTCTTGAAAAGACAATAGCAGGTTTTTTATACTTATGCACAAGACGACTAGCAATAATTCCTATAACACCCTCGTGATAATCCCCCTTTACCAAAATAAAATCATCCTCATCTTCAATCTCAATATCTTCTAAAATCTCTTTTTCTGTTTCTTTTCGTAAATTATTCAGTCTATCTAGCTCCAAATAAAGCTTATATGCTTCATTTTCATCTTCACTTATTAAAAATTCAAAAGCCTTTTTTGCATCATCTACTCTTCCTGCAGCATTTAATCTTGGAGCTATATTAAAAGCAATATCTATAGCTTTTATCTCTGAATTAAAAAATCTTTTAATAGCTTTGCTAAAAGCTCGTAATGCCTTATTTAATCTCTTAAGCCCCATATTAACCAATGTCCTATTCATATTTGTAAGTGGCATTACATCTGCAATTATAGCAATACATAAAATATCTAAAAATTCTCTTAAATCTTTTTTTAGATTCATTTCATGTTTAAGCGCTGCACATAAATACCAAGCCACCTCAGCCCCACATATCTCTTTAAAAGGAAAATTAGGAGAAGTTTTAGGATTAACAATAGCATAAGCATCTGGCAAAACAAACTTGTTTTTTTCAATTTGCTTTGGTGTATGATGGTCAGTAATTATTAAATCAATATTTCTTTCTTTACAAATTTTAGCTGCTTCAAAAGAAGTTATTCCATTATCAACCGTTATGATTAAATCAGCATCAATCTCTTCTAAAAGCTTAGGAGTTAACCCATACCCATGAGCAAATCTATTTGGAATTTTAATCTCAAAATTATCATAAATTTCATTTAAAAAAAGATGCATTATTGCACAGCTACTAACACCATCTACATCATAATCACCTACAACTACTATCTTTTCATTATTTTCAATCGCTTTTTTTATTCTACTTGAAGCTTTTTGAATATCACTCAAAAGAGAAAAATGTGGAATTTGTAAAGAAGATATTTCATCAATTCTTGATGATAGAATTTTTTTTATTTTTTTCTTATCTAACAATAGTTGCCTTTTTAAAAAAACTTTTTAACAACTTTTGCACTTATAAGCATTTTCTACAAAAGACATAATTATTTTATTTGGAGATTTAAGTTTGTTGCTAAATTCTGGATGGAATTGCACTCCTACAAAAAAAGGATGCTCTTTTAACTCAACTGCTTCAATAAGCCCTTCTTTACTCTTACCACTTACTATCATGCCATGTTTTTCGAGCTCTTTTTCATATGAAGCGTTTACTTCATATCTATGTCTATGTCTTTCTATTACTTTGTCACTCTTATATGCTTCGTGAAGTTTTGTATTTGGTTTAATTAAACATTCATACCCCCCAAGTCTCATTGTACCCCCAAGAGGAGATGTATGCGTTCTAATTTGTTTCTCTCCACTTGCATCAATAAACTCATCAATTAAATATACAACAGGCTCACTTGTATCAGGGTCAAATTCTTGAGAATTTGCATATTTAAGCCCCATTACATTTCTTGCAAACTCAATTACTGCAAGTTGCATTCCAAGACATATTCCAAGATAAGGCAATTTATTCTCTCTAGCATACTGAATTGCTTTTAATTTTCCATCAATTCCCCTCTCACCAAATCCACCAGGTACTAAAATACCACTAACTTCATTAAAAATTTCATCAAGATTTTCTTCTTTTTCTAATTTTTCAGAATCAATCCATTCAATATTTACTTTCATATCAAGATGAGCACCACTATGAATTAAAGCTTCTATTAAAGATTTATAAGACTCTTTTAATTGAAGATATTTTCCTACAAATGCAATTTTTACTTCTTTTTGAGGAGAAATTATTTTTTTAACTAAATAATTCCATTCACTCATATCAGGGTGAAGCTCTCCTAAATCAAGCTCCCTTGCAATTGGTTTTAAAATATCTTGATTTAAAAAATTAAGCGGTACCTGATAAACAGTTGGCGCATCAACAGCTTCTATAATAGAATCTTTTTCTACATCACAAGATACTGCAAGTTTTTCTTTAAGTGATTTTGGCAGAGGCTTTTCTGTTCTTGCTACTATCATACTAGGAGTAATCCCTATTCTTCTTAGCTCTTGGACACTATGCTGAGTTGGCTTTGTTTTAAGCTCACCTGCAGCTTTAATATATGGAATTAATGTAACATGCACAAACATTGCATTGCTTTTGCCAACTTCATGTTTAAGCTGTCTTACTGCTTCTAAAAAAGGAAGACCCTCAATATCCCCAACCGTTCCTCCAAGCTCAACAACAACAATATCATTATCTTTACCCACTTCTTTTATTCTTCTTTTAATTTCATCAGTAATATGAGGAATAATTTGCACAGTTTTGCCTAAATAATCTCCTCTTCTTTCTTTTTCAATTACACTTAAATATACCTGTCCTGTTGTAAAGTTATTTTTTTTGCTTAAATTTTTATTTAAAAATCTCTCATAATTTCCTATATCCAAATCTGTCTCAGCGCCATCTTCTGTAACAAACACTTCCCCATGCTCAAATGGGCTCATAGTCCCTGGGTCAACATTAATATAAGGGTCAATTTTTACCATACTTACTTTAAATCCGCTATGCTGTAAAAGTGTAGCAATAGAAGCTGAGGTAATACCTTTACCAAGAGAGCTTAAAACACCGCCCGTTACAAAAATATATTTAGCCATAAGATGCCTTTTTTATTGAAATTATATCATTTTCATCTTTAAAATTCCTTATCCTCCTAAAAAGGAAAAAATCTAAAAATATCTAAAAAAGTATTTAATTTTTTATGCTACAATTACATTTCAAAATTAAATGAAAGGTGGTGAGAGCAGTGCCAGGAATCGTAGTACATCCGGGAGAAGATTTTGAAACTGCTTACAGAAAATTCAAAAGACAAGTTGATAGAAACTTAATTGTAGTTGAAATTAGAAAAAGAAGATTTTACGAGCCGCCAAGTGAAAGACGCAAAAAAGAAAAAATCGCGACTCGTAAAAAAATCCTTAGAAAACTTTGGATGCTTAGAAGATATGAGAGCAGATTATAATCTGCTCCTCTTTTTATTTATTTTATTTTTACCTCTGACACTAAATTTAGCATTATACGCTTTTTTGTTAAATCTGCGCTTATTTTTAACTTTAAACTATAAATTTGACATTTATATACCGCATATAATAACAATGCTACTCATAACTCAACATGCATAACTTACAACTTCCCATGCTTCCTAACTCTTTCTCCATTAACATTTCCTAAACTCAACCCGTGGCATTACATCCAAATGTTTATAATCAATAAATTCACCTTTTTTATAAAGCTCAATTGCTGCTCTTGCTATCATTGCGGCATTATCGCTTGTATATTTCATTTCTGGATATAATAAGTTAAAATTAAACTCTTTAGATAATTTTTCAAACTCCTCTCTAACTCTTTTATTAGCACTCGCTCCACCTACTATTGCAAAATTTTTTGGTCTATATTTTTTAATTGCTCTTTTACTCATAAAAACTAAATGCTCTATTGCCCTCTCTTGAAAAGATGAAGCAATATCTTCTTTTTTATATTTATTCTCTTCAATTGCCAGTCTTATTGCATTTTTAAGCCCAGAATAGCTAAATTTAATTTCACTTGAATTTTTAAGAGGAAGAGGCAAAGGGACAATATTTTTACCTTTAAGCGCTAATTTCTCAATCTCTGGTCCACCTGGATAATTTAAGCCTAGCATCTTAGCACACTTATCAAAACTCTCACCAAAACTATCATCAAGAGTAGTAGCAATCTCACAAATATTTTTCACACCATTAAATTGAAGTATCTTTGTATGCCCTCCGCTAATAAGTAACACCATCATAGGTTTAATTTCCTCTTTTTCAATAAAAAGCGAATAAATATGCCCTAATAAATGATTTACAGCAATAATTGGAAGATTTAAAGCAATTGAGAGAGCTTTTGCCATCATTACACCCTCTTGCAATGTTACAGAAAGCCCAGGCGCATTAGTCACTGCTATAGCTTTTAGTTTGGGGAAATATTCTTTTGTCTCTTGTAAAATTTTTGGAAGTGCCTTGGCATGAAGACGGCTTGCAAGCTCAGGTACAACTCCTCCATATTTTGCATGCTCAATCTCTTGAGATATTTTTTTATGAAACAAAAGTTTTTTACTCTCAATCTCCATTACCGCAATACTTGAATCATCACAACTACTCTCAATCGCTAAAATCATTTAATTCCTTTTTTAAGGTGTATTTTAACATTAATTTATATTATAATACATTAAAAGCTAAAAGGATTTGATATGAAAGTTTTACTTATTGAAGATGATATTAAACTACTTGAAAATATCAAAACTGGACTTAAAAAACAAGGATTTAGAGTAGATGTAGCAAAAGATGGAGAAGAGGGGCTTTATCTTGCACAAAATAACAAATATGATGTAATTATTGTTGATTGGATGCTGCCAAAACTCTCAGGAATTGATTTGATTAAAAAATTAAGAAGTGAGGGAATTCATACTCCTATCTTAATTCTTACAGCTAAAGGGGAAATTGAAGATAAAGTAGAGGGGCTTAAAGTTGCAGATGATTATTTAACAAAACCATTTGATTTTGAAGAGCTTATTGCAAGACTTAAAGCACTTTATAGAAGAAGTCAAAATATTCAAGATAATGTATTAAAAATAGCCGATTTAGAGCTAAATCCAGAAACAAAAGAAGTAAAAAGAGGAGGAAAATATATTGATTTAACAGCTAAACAATTTGAATTATTAAAATACTTAATGATTAATAAAAATAAAATTGTAACTCCTGAGATGATTGCAAATAACTTATGGGAAATGGATGATGAGATTAATTCAAACGTTATTAATGTATATATCTCTCATATTAGAAAAAAAATAGATAAAGATGCAGATAAAAAATTAATAAAAACAATAAGAGGAATGGGCTTTAAAATAAGCGATGAATAATCTAAAAAACCAGCTTTTTTATAAATTTGCCTTAGTTGTATTTATTATTATTTTAATATTTGAAGGGGCAATGCTAATTGCCCTTAAAAAATCATTTGATACACATCTAAAGGATAAATTAGCGTTAGTAGCAAGTGAAATTAATCCTAAAAACTTCTCTCCAAATGCTTTAATAGAAATACAGCATAAATATAAAATATTTCCTCTTTTTGTAAAAATAATAAATAATAAATCAAATCTGCCACTAGGATATTCAATAAAAAAAACAAGCAACAAAAAAGAAAAAATTATATCTTTTACTACTAAAAAAGGAAATTACTTTATAAAAGTATCTACATTTTACTCAACTAATGAAGACAAAATAAAAATAATTAGAACCATTTCCCTTTTAATTTCATTTATAATCTTCCTAATTGTACTTATGCTTGGATATAAGTTTATTGATACAATTGTTACTCAAATAGAAATTTCTTTTAAGAAATTAAAAAATTTCAATTCAAATGTATCACACGAGCTTAAAACTCCGCTTGCTATTATGAAAAGTGAAATTGAAGTAGCTTTAATGAATGAAGACAAAAAATGTGATAAAACTCTAAACTCTTTATTGCAAGAGATAAATTATCTAAACGACATAACAGAAAAACTATTATTTTTAACAAAAAATGACTTAAATAACTGCAAACTAAAAGAAATAGATTTAGAAGAGCTTATTTTAGAGCTTTTTGAAAAATACTCAAAAAAAATTCATATATCTTTGCATATAAATGAAGATGATGAATATATCATAAAAGGAGATAAAACACTTCTTAAAATGGCTCTTAGCAACATAATTGAAAATTCAATAAAATACAAAGCCTTAAAAATTGATATTATTCTTAAAAAAACCAAAAATAAAATCATTTTAACAATTAAAGATAATGGAATGGGAATCCCAAAAGAAAAACTTCCATTTATCTTTGATGAATTCTATAGAGTCGATGAATCTCATAATAAAGAAATAAAAGGATTTGGTCTAGGTCTTAGTATAGTAAAAAATATCCTAAAAGCACACAAGGCAAAAATAAAAGTTAAAAGTGAAAGAGGAGTTGAATTTATTATTGAATTTCCTCTAAAAGAGCTTTCAAATCATTAGATTTTCCAAGGCATCTCTCAATTGTACATATCTCAAAATTCTCTCCTTTTTTCCATAAAATATAAGGATAAGAAAAATTCTCTTTATACAACGGATAGCTTGACTTGATAACATACTCTTTAAATTCTATTTTTAAAAATGCTTTTGTAAGTGTGGCATAAAATAAAGGATAATTTTTAATATAAAAACTTCCATTTTCTACAATTTCTTTTGCTTGATTAAAATAATCAAAATTAAATTCTAAAACTGCTAAATCTAAAAAGTCATTAGCTAAAACACTAAGAGAAGAAGCATAAGAGCTATCAGAATAATCTGCCTTAATAGTTTTAGATTCATTCATATACCACTCTTTATTTTTAAATTTTTTAGCTTCATTTATAAGTTTATTTGCTAAATTTAAATACTTTTCTTCATATGTATATTCATAAGCTGTAACTAAGCTAGAGATTAAATAAGCATAATCTTCAAGAAGAGCTTCTTTTTTTGCATTTTTATTTTTATTATATGAATGATAAAGCTTATCTTTATACATCTCTTCTAGTAGTACTTCAAGAGTTTTAATTGCTTGCTTTTTATAACTTTCATCAAATTCACTTATTTTAAAAAGTGCTTTTATCATCATAGCATTCCAAGCAGTAATTTTTTTAGTATCAATAAAAGGAAATACTCTTTTTTTTCTAATATTTTTTAGCACTTCAAGAGCTTCTTTATAATTTTTTGGTCTTTTGCCATTAATTGTAGGATTATTTCTACCATTAAAATTACCATATTTTTTAATCCCAAAATAGTTTAATAACTCTTCTTTATTATCAAATTTAGAAAATTCTTTTTCTACCTCATCATATTCATATACAAAATATTTACCCTCAACTCCTTCACTATCAGCATTTGAAGCTGAAAAGAATAATCCATTTTTATCTCTATACCTATGTAGCATTTCATCTATACTTCTTTTTGCTACTTCAAAAAATAACTCATTTCCCGTAATCTTATACCATCTAAGATACACCAAAGGAAGATTTGCATTATTATAAAGCATCTTTTCAAAATGAGGTATTTCCCACTTGCTATCAGTTGAATATCTATAAAAACCACCTTCTATTTGGTCAAATATCCCGCCTTTTGCCATTTTCTCTAACGTTACATCAATAGCTTTTTTTACAGTTTCATTTTTACTTAGCATATATACATCTATTAGTAAATCAAGCGTAGATTCAAGAGGAAATTTTGGAGCACCTTTTGTCCCTCCATATGTAAAATCAAACTCCTCTTTTACTTGATTTATAATTTTTTCTAAAACACTTTTATCAATTTTCTCTTTTGGCAAACTTCTATTTTCATTTTCTTTGAAGTACTGCTCAAAATTATTAGCAATCTCTTTAATTTTTTGCGGATTATTTTGATAGTCTCTTGCTATTGCTGTTAATATCTCTTTTAACCCCGGTCCAAATTGAGAATAGTGAGGTGGAATATACGTAGCTGCATAAAAAGGCTTTTTATCAGGTGTCATTATAATTGTAAGAGGCCATCCCCCTGCTCTTTTATTCATAAGTTGATATACCTTTTGATAATATTTATCAATATCTGGCATCTCTTCTCTATCTACCTTAATTGACACATAATACTTATTTAAAATATCTGCTATTTCTTTATTCTCAAAACTCTCTTTCTCCATCACATGACACCAATGACAAGTAGAATAACCAATACTTAAAAATATTAGTTTATTTTCTCTTTTTGCCTTCTCAAATGCTTCCTCACTCCATGGATACCAGTTTACAGGATTATCTGCATGTTGAAGCAAATAAGGGCTATCTGAATTTACTAAATGATTTGCCATAGTTAATACTCCTAAAATTATTAAAATTATTTTTTTCATTTTTATCCTTATATCAAAAAAGATATATTTTGTCTAATTTTGCTATAATAGATACTGACTAAATAAAGCGAAACAATTGCAAATTTTAGCTAAATAAAGGCGTTTAAAAAAGCATTTCGTCTCTTGTGAGTTAATGCTTTTTAGCTTTTATTTAGCGTTAAACTCTTGTTGAGTGTATTTAGTCAGTAATTTATAATTAAAAGGTCAATAATGCTTGCTAAAATATTACACGAAAGAACAAAACACTATCCAAATAAATTTGCAAAATCTTTAGGGTATTTAGATTGGGAAAATCAGCCAAGCTATTATAAAGAATACTTAGCACCAAAAATAGAGCTTGATTATTTTGATATAAACTTGCCATATGAGAGATTATACACTAAAAATTTTCCTTTTGATATAAATTTAAAAACAATAGGCACACTTCTTAAAAACTCGCTTGCTATAAATGCAATTAAAAGATTATATACTTCTCAATGGGAAGTTAGAGTAAATCCCTCAAGCGGCAATCTACATCCAGAAGAGACTTATATAATTTTTGAAAATAAAATAACTCATTTTAATGTAAGAGATTTTTCTCTTGAAATTTTAGGAGAAGCTGATAAAGAAATTATTAAAAATGGAATAGTTGTTATTTTTGGCACTATTCCACTTAGAGAAGCGTGGAAATATGGTGAGAGAGCTCTTAGATATTGCCTTCTTGATAGTGGGCATGCAATTGCAAGTATGGCTTTTAGTGCAAATTTGCTTGGATTTAATATTACTAAAATAGAGCATTTCCCATTTAAAAAATTAGAAAATAAAACTGCGCCAAATGAAGAAGAATATATTGAAAATGCTTTTGTTTTGCATAATAAAGAGTTTGAATTAAATATTGATGAATTTTTAAATACTCCTTTAAATCTAAAAGCCCTGCCACTTGCAAAAGATTCTATAAGATGGGAAGTTGTGTATGAACTTTTTGAGAGTTTCGAAAAAGAAGAATATTCACCAAAATTTATAAATGAAAAAATAACTTTTCTTCCATCAAAGTTTAATGCTGAAGAGATTATTCAAAATAGAAGAAGCGCTCTAGGCTACATTCCAGAATTTATTGATAAAAAAGAGCTTCTTGATATGCTTGATAAAACTCTCCCTAGAAACATACCCCCATTTAATACTAATGCTCACTTTAACAATATTGATATAGTTATGTTTATAAATAGAGTAAACGGGCTTGAGAGTGGGATATATTACTATTCAAGAAACAATTTACTAAAACATAATTTTACTCAAATTGAAGATAGATTGTATCTAATTGAAAAAGGAGACTTTAGCGAAGCTTCTAAATTTATAAATTGTACTCAAGATTTAGGTAAATTTAGCAGTGTTTCTTTTTCATTTGTAGCAGATTTTGAAAGAATTACTAAAAATTATCATTACAAATTAACTCTTGAAGAAGCTGGCATGGTAGGACATATTTTATATCTTGAAGCTGAAGCTAAAGGTATTAGAGGCTGTGGAATTGGATGTTTTTTTGATGATTTAATTAATAATGAAATACTAGATGGGAAACTCCAAGCAGTTTATGATTTTACGATAGGAATACCTCTTATGGATGAGAGAATAATAAAAATAAATCCAAAAGAAGCCAAAAACTATATTAGCTAAGGCTTCTGTATATATCTATTTCTCTTTGAATAGATTTCATTGCTCTTTCAATATGTCTTAAATACTTTCTAATTCTCTCTTCATGAAGTTTTTTCTTCTCTTCTAATTCAAACTCTTTTTTTACTAAATCATTTTCTTCAATTACTAAATTTTGATACTTTTCTTTAAGCTCTTGTATTCTTTTTTTTCTTTCATTAAGCTCTTCAACTAATCTTTTTCTATCACGCTCTAGCATCTCTATTTCTCTATCAGTTTCAGCTTCAAGCGTTTTCATCTCTATTCTTTTTAGATGATTTCTGATATCTTTTATTCTTGCTTCATGCTCTTTTATTTCTCTTTTAATAGCAATCATTTCATCTTCAATTTCTTGAAGTCTTTTTTTTATTGGCTCAAGCTCTTTTTCAATTTCTGCTAATTTTTTCTTTTCTTTTTCTAATGCTTTTTTAAATTTTCCTACACTAACTTCAATATCTTGTACAAATTGCTCCATGTACCCCTCCTGTTTTTTAAAATTATACCTTTTATCAAAAAAATTGTCAACAACACACTCAAGTTTTTTGAAAACAAATGATAAAATTACTAATAAGGGGTCAAAGACTATTTGAAGATAGTGACCCCAGAAACCTGCGGCACAGGGTGATAGGAGGTGCTCTGCTCCCTTCCGGGCCTGAAGCGTTGCCTCCTACCACCCTTGCACAGGGCTGGGGCATTGGAATTATACCATAATTTTTAAAATAAGTTACTATTTGTATTAAAATAACTTCACCTACACCCAACTACCCATAAACAATCACAAAAAATGCAAATTTTTATCTAAAAAACATAAACCACTTTAGAGAAATTAACGCTTTTTATCCGCTAATAACTCAAAACTCCTTTTATCCACTTCCTCATCCCTTCTTCTCTCTTATTCACACTACCCATCTTCCTTCTTTATCCTCACTTCAAAAGGAACAGAATCTTTAATATGTAAATCATGTTGAGGAAAAGGTATTCCAATACCAGCTTCATTTAAAGCATTGTAAATCATTTTTAAAAACTCACTTCTTGTTCTTCTTGGTCTTTTAGCATATTCACCTCTAACCCATACAAACAGCTCAAAATTAAGTGAGCTATCACCCATTTCAATAAACACAACTCTTGGATTAACATCATATTTACTGCTATTTTTAATATAAGGAAGATTTGATTTTTCAAGAGCTTTTAAAATAACTTTTTCCACTTTATCAATATCACTTCCATATTCAACTCCAAAAGGCACTCTAAACCTTACAATATCATCTCCTAAAGTCCAGTTTACTACATTATTTTGAATAAATGCCTGATTTGGAACAATAAGATTAATATTATCATTTGTCCTTATAATAGTTGAGCGCATAGATATATCAACAACTTCTCCTCTTGTATTTTCATCTATTTGAATATAATCTCCTACTTTTATAGTTTTTTCAAACATCATAATAATACCGCTGACAAAGTTGCTGACTATATTTTGAAGACCAAATCCAATACCAACAGAAAGAGCTCCAGCAATAATAGCAAGAGAGCTTAAATCAAGACCTACTGATTTTAAAGCAATTAAAAAAGAAAGAGTCAAAAGTACATAATATCCTATATTTGCTAACAATGTTGCAGTAGAGTATGAGAGATTATATTTTTTCCTCAATTTATAAATCATAAATTTATAATACTTACCTACAATCCACCCAATAACTATTACAAATACAAATATGAAAAAATTTGCAGGAGTAATAACACTATCTCCCATCTTAAAAAGTGGATAATTTAGTATTTTTAAAATACTGCTAGATACATAATCTTTTACGCTAGCAAAAAGAAAATCAAATAAAAAGATAACTAAATATCTCAACCACTAACTCCTAATTTAAAATGAAGTTTATGAAGCTCAAATTTTAAACTAATTAAATAACTAACTATCGTAACCATAATAGCAGTTGGCACTATTACATTATAATCATATGTAATTTCAAGTGCCACTACAACGGCTGTAAGAGGCAATTTCATATTAACACCCATAAAAACGGCAGCTCCTATTGCTGCAAAATAAAAAGGCTCTACATTTATTCCATACATACTTAACAATTCTCCAAATCCATACCCAACAAGCGCTCCAATACTCATAAGTGCAATAAATATCCCTCCAACTGCATTTGCATAAATTGAAACAGCTGTAGCAATAATTCTTAATACAATAATTAAAAAAATCAAACTAAAAGACAAATGAAATTTACCATTTATTAAATATTCTACCACTTCATGACCACTAAAAGCTGCAAATGGAGAAATTAAAAGAATCATTCCTATAATAACACCCCCAGTTAAGCCAAAAATATAATTTTTGTATTTTTGAAATTTTTCGCTTATTTTAAAATTTAAAAATTTAAGAACTTTATTTTTTAACCACAGATAAAAATAAATATAAAATGTAATAATTGGAATAAAAAGCAAAGAAGCAAAAATATATCTATACTCTAAAAATTTACCAATTGAATATTTAAAAATTAACGGCTCTAAAAAATAAAACGCTACACTAAATCCAAGTGCTCCTGCAATAATCAAATATCCAACATAATCTCTAACAAAATTATAAGCAATATTCTCAATTGCAAACATAATACCTGTTACAGGAGAGACAAATATAGCTGCAATCCCACTACTAGCGCCTATACTAATACTAACTCTTAACAAATCTTTTGGCAACTTAAAAATAGGATGAAGTTTTGAAGCTATCATTGCTCCAATAGCAGCTGATGGACCTTCATTCCCTACAGCAAAACCACTTGCAAGAGATAAAGATGAAGCAATTATTTTTAAAATTAAATCTTTAAATCCAAAAACAAGTCTGTTTTGAATAACAGCCTCTGCTATCTCACCTACCCCATATTCTTTTACACTCTCACTAATTGATATTAAAAAATTTACTATTAAAATGCTAACAACTGGAACTAAGACAACATACCATGCAGGCAATTTACTAATACTCTCTATTGGGTCACCAAAAAATAAAACGTGTTTTAGAAATTCTGTTAAAAGACCATAAATTACTATAAAAATTCCTGTAATTATTCCAGTAACAATTGATAAAAATAATAAATTTCTAATTTGCATTTACGAGCCTATCCATAAAGCTTTTATTCCCGATACTAAAAATAAAAATGCAATAGCCCCAATTATAAGCCCCATAATCCTAGTAGTTATTTTAAGCCCATTCACTCCTAAGAGTTTAGATATAAAAACTGCATTTTTAAGAGTAATATAAACAATAAATGTAGATAAAACAATAGCAATTAATAAAGCAATCTTATCTTGAATACTTTTAGCTTTTTCGCTTAAAATAATTATAGTAGTAATAACTCCTGGTCCAAAAAGTATAGGAATACCAAGCGGAATAATAGCAACATCATCTTTTTTAGTAGCGGCAATATGCTCCTCTTTAGTAGAATTAGTTGGAGCGATTTCCTTACCTTGAATCATGTTAAGAGAAATTATAAGCAATACTACTCCACCTATTGCTTTAATAGAAGGAATATTTATACCAAATAATTTTAAAATAATGCCTCCACAAAGCGCAGTAATAATACTAGCAATCAAAACTGTTAAAGATGCTTTTTTAGAAACATCTGGAATTTCAGAATATTTAACAAGAGAAAGCATAATAGCAGCTGCAGCAATTGGATTTAATATAGTAACTAAAGAAATAGTATCAAAAAGAATTTCTTTAATCATAAGTTGCCTTTTTAGGCAATTATAACAAAAAAGAAAAAAAGATTAGTAGATAATTTTAGCTACTACTCTTCTATTTTTTGCTCTTCCCTCAGGAGTATCATTTGAAGCAATAGGATTTGCAGGTCCATAACCTTTATAAGTTAGTTGATTTTTATTTACTCCAAGTTTAATTAATGCTTCATATACAGCTTTTGCTCTTTTTTGAGAAAGCATTAAGTTATATTTATAACTTCCTACATTATCTGTATATCCTTGAATTTCAGCTTTAACGTTTGGATGAGCTTTTAAGAATTCTGCAAATTTTTTAATTTTTGGCATAAATTCAGGTTTAATTTTTGCACTATTATTATCAAAAGTTATGTGGAAATTATAGCTTATTGCACATCCGTTTTTATCTACTTCCATTCCTTTTGGAGTATTAGGACATTTATCAAGATAATCAGCCACACCATCTTTATCGCTATCAATAGGACATCCATTATTATCTACTTTTACACCTTTTGGTGTATCTACACATTTATCTAAATAGTTAGGTACACCATCACCATCACTATCTATTACACAACCATTTGCATCAACTCTTACACCAGGTTTTGTATTAGGACATTTATCAAGATAATCTGCAACCCCATCTCTATCGCTATCAACAGGACATCCATTTGCATCTACTTTTACATTTGCTGGAGTATTAGGACATTTATCTAAATTATCTGCTACTCCATCTCCATCGCTATCTACTACTTTTTTAACTGGTTTTTCTCCTCCAAAATCAAAACCAAGACCACCAATTAATCCATAATGATTATCATTATTATGGAAATCTCTCATTCCTCTTGCTTCTAAAAAGATATTGAACACATCTGTAATTTTATATTTTGCACCAAAACCTAAATCTGCAACAGCAGCGTTCTCATAAGCACCTTTTACCCATTGGTACCCACCACCAATAAATGCATAAGGCACAAAGTTACTATCAATATCAAAATCATGCTCTACATTTAACAATACTCTATTTAAAGATGTATCTTGAGTGTTTGTTTTAATACTTGTGCTTCTTTCTACTTCAAGTCTTAATATATGATTTTTAGGAAGATATTTTCCAATTCTTAAATTACCAAAATTATAATCTTTAATTGAAGAATTACTAACTGCATGTCTTCCAAAACCACCACTTATTTGATAATCAGCTGCAAATAACGATGCTAATGTAGCTGATATCATTAATATTTTTTTCATTCTCTCTCCTTTTTTAGCACGAATTGTAATATTATAAAATGACAATACAATGACATTTGCTATAATTAAGAATAATTTATCGAGAGGATGAAGATGAAACATTATGTAATCGGCGATGTCCATGCTCATTATGATACACTAATTAAACTTATAGATAAGTTAGATAAAAACTCAAACATTATTTTTGTGGGAGATTTAATAGATAGAGGTCCTAAGAGTAAAGAAGTAATAAATTTAGTGCGAAATAGCCCAAATTACATTAGTGTACTAGGCAATCACGAAGATATGATGATTAAATATGGTAAAAATTTTATAAAAAATTACCCCGATAATATTTTTAATGATTCACTTTTAATGTGGTATTATAATGGAGGGCTTGAAACTTTAAAATCATATAATTTAATAAAACAAGAAGATAATAAAATTATCTGTACAAACAACAAAAAAGCGCTAAATGAATTTTATGAAGATATAAAATGGATGGAAACATTACCAATTTATCTAAAAATGCCTCATTATATTAATCAAAAACCTGTTGTAATAACACATGCAAATTGTATTGATGCATGGCCTCCAAATAATTTATGGGAATTTAAATACTTTGCCCTATGGAATAGAAATCCTCCAAAACATGAATGCAAAATATTTAATATACATGGTCACACCCCTGTAGCATTTAATGCACAAATAACACCATGTTATGCCAATATAGATACTGGATGTTATTTAAATCCTCCGACATATGGAAAATTAAGTGCATTTTGTATAGATACACAAGAAGTTATTTCTGTACAAAAAGTTGAAATTTGAAAAATAATTTAATGGCGGAGAGGGCGGGATTCGAACCCGCGGTACCCGAAGTGGGTACAACGCCTTAGCAGGGCGCCGGTTTCAGCCACTCACCCACCTCTCCATTTGTGGAGTAAAATTATAATAAATTTTTAAATCAATTTCAATAGAAAAAAAGTTTTTTTTAAATTTATTATCTAAAAAATCATCTTAGTGCTTTAGTTTTTATCATATAAAAAAGAAAAAAAGAGCTCCTTTTAGCAAGATGAGCTAAAATTGTTTACTTTAATTCATCCTTAATTTTTTCCAATACTTCAAGCGCATTATCTCCATCACTTTTTCTAACCATTATAGGAGTAATCCCTTCTCTTAAAATAGCCTCTTTCATATTAGGTCCAAGCGCTCTACATACTATATATTTACACTCTCCTAAATTTGCAGCTTTTACATGTGAGTGGTGATGATTTATCTCTTCTTCGCTATGCTCTTCATGATGATGTCCGTGCTCATGCTCTTTTGCATGAGGATTTTCTCTTAAATCTACTAATTTAAATTCATTCCCATCAAATTCAAAAATTGCAAAATAAGGAGCTCTTCCCGTTCTTGTAAAAATCTCTAAATTTTCTCCATATACTGGCAGCGCTATTTTCATTTAATCTCTCCCCATCCTAAAAATTCATTAGTTCTTGGCAAATATAATACATCTTTTGGACGTATATCAATATGTAGATTTTTAAGTAAGTAATCTCTAACTTCTTTAATTCTCCAGAAAAACAATAAATCTCCCTTATAAGGAGTATTTGTCCACCTACCAACACGAATTGGAATCTCCCACTCATTTGCTACTTGATTTTGATACTCAGCTATTAAATCTTCAAATTCAGTATCTTTAAGTGCTTTATGCTCATATTCAAGTAATGCCCTTGAGTAAGCTTTGCAAGCATTTTTTATTTTTTCCATATTACTTGATTTAATTTCAATATCTTCTAAAGCCCCTTTAAATGTTTCTGCCCTAAAAGATTTTACAAACTCTTTTTTTTCTAAATCAAATACTTTTATAAGCTCGTTTTTAATATCTTTTTTTGAAAGATAAATTTTATGAGGTATTTCAATCCCATCTAAAATAGGATATTTATCAAATACTCTTTTTTTAACTTCCTTGCTTATTTCTTTAAGTTTTGGTTTTTGCATTAAATATTTTCTAACAATTCTCTCAAGCTCTTTATCTTTTTTTATGTAATAAAAAACTACCGCGCTCTCTAACGCTTCAAGTATTTCATTTCTTGGGATAAACTTCCCATTTTCATCTTCTAAAAATTCTTCCTTCTCACTAGCCACAGGGCTCCAAAATATAAGCATATTTTCTCCTTACTTAAATTCAGCCAGTGCTTTATCTATTTTTTGTGAAATTTTCTCATCAAATAGTGCAATAGTCGGTACCATCCATTCCATCCAATATCTTGCTTCACCACTTTTATTTTCTCCAAAATAAGCAAGAGCTACTCTTCCAAATCCCATCTCTTTTTCAATTTTTTTTGCATCTCTTAAAAATCTTCTAGCAACTGGTGGAAGTTCTTCAAATGGAAGTGGTTTTCCTTCATCCCCATGTTTTTTAACTAAACTTGCAGCACTTCCAAGATTTCTAATAGCTTCTAAAATTTTTATAAATTTATGTTTTTTAAGAAATGCCACTAAAATTTCTCCTGCTGGAATATGTAAAATTGGAGTATCTATATCATCTTCTCTTAAATATACATATAAATATGCTCTACCTTCAATCATTTCTATTTTTGCAAAAAGCTTTTTATTTTTTGGAAGCTCTTTTAAAATTTCAACTACTTCATAACTTTTTTCATTTTCTTCATATTTATCACCAACATTTTTATCACTAGCTGCAAAAAATCCTTCTTCTCCATCGATTTTTCCAAATACTAAATCAAATCCCCATTTTTTAAGTTGCTTGATTTTAAATTCTCTCTCTCTTTCTGGATTTCCAAGAGTTTCAAATACAAGTGTATTTAAAAGCTGTGCTTCTCTAAGCTCTGTTATCATAAATTTCTCCTTTTAGTTTTTAAAAATTATATCATTTGAGTTATACTATGTCAAGTTTTATAAATTAAGAAGCTAAATTTCGTTTGGAGCTTTTAGTTTCTCTCCCTTTAAAATTTTCTCCCACATACTTTTATCTCTCCATTCTTCTTTTACTCTTTGAGAAAATTTTATATCTTCTAATTTTATCTCTCCCATATTTTTAAAATTATAAGCATCTTCTCTAAAACATTCAGCATACCCTGTATCTGTTTCATGTACTACAATTGAATGAAGTTTAATTTCTCTCTCACCATTTCTAAATTCCATAAGCTCTAATATTCTATCAATTATTAAAAAAAAGACTCTGCTAAATTGCTCAGCACTTGGATTTACTGGAAGCTCAACCCATCTTTCGCTAAATTTCTTAGCAAATTTCAAATATTCAGGATTATCCCCACTCCATAAAGTAATAGCATGGTCAAAACTATCAATCAAATCTTTAATATAAAGTTTCATAAGTCCAAAATCATAAACCATTTGTCCATTATCTAAAAAATTTGATTCTAACTTTACTTCTACTTTGTAGCTATGCCCATGAATTGATTTTGAGCATCTCCTAGAAGTGCAATGTCTTACAATATGAGCATTTTCAAATTTAAAAAGTTTTCTAATAATCATTTAAACTCCTCTTTTTTTACCAAAAAGCCTTATATGAAGCCTATCTGAATATTTATACCCATTTTTCAAACAAAAATCAAATACAAAAGGAGCATTTTTTTCAAGTTCCTCTTTAGTAGAGCCAAGTGGCATACAATAAATTGGAATATCAACTCCTCTTGCAATATCTTCAATCTCTTCTTTCAAATCCCTATCAACTACAAACTTAAAAAAACTTTTTTTTGCATTTTCTGCAATACTTTTAATAACTTCTTTTTTTACTCTTTTTTTATATTCTTCGCCACTATTTGACAACTTAACACTCATCGCAAAAGCTATATTTTTATACAAAGGATATTTTTCAAAATCAGGAGAAATAGTAGCATTTGTCTCAATCGTAATATTTCCTCTAAACCACTCAATAATTGGATAAAGTCTATCAAAATAAAGTCCAGGCTCCCCACCAGTAATTACTAAATCAGGCTTAAATTTAAGATATTTTTTTATCTCTTTTTTAATATCTTCTATACTTAAATTTTTCCACTCACTCTTAAATTTTTTATCAACTGCATAATAACTATCACACCCCCTATCACTAAATCCAGGACAAGTTAAATTGCATCCTCCAACTCTAATAAACACACTTGGATTTCCTGAATATTTTCCTTCACCTTGAATGGAATAAAATATCTCACTTACCGGTATTCTCCATTCTCCATTCTCAATTCTCAAATTACTCTCCACTTTTTCTCAACCAATACTTTTCCATTTTTATAAATTCTACCTATAAACTCATCTCCTTTTTCTACTCTCCCAACTCCTTTTGGAGTCCCACTCATTATAATGTCTCCATCATCAAGCCCAAAAATTTCATCTATGTCACTAACTAAAAAATCTGGCTTATACATCATAAGATTAATTCCGCCTCTTTGAGCAACTTTACCATTTTTGATTACTTCAACTTCTAAATTCTCTACATTATCAATTTCTACAAAATCACTAAATACTGCAGCACCCTTAAATGCTTTAGCCCTCTCCCAAGGAAGCCCTTTTTGTTTTAATTTTGTTTGAATATCTCTTAGAGTCAAATCAAACCCAAATCCAACAGCTACTATTTTTTTATTTTCAATTAAAAAACTAATCTCCCCTTCATAATGAAGCCCATCTTTATAAATAATCTCATCACTAATAGAGCTATTTGGCTTTATAAAATAAACAGGCTCACTTGGTATTTCATTATTAAGCTCTTTTACATGCTCTACATAATTTCTACCAACACAAACTATTTTACAAGGAGTTATTTTTTCTCGAAAGTTAATTGTTTTCATT
>JALVAK010000025.1 GCA_027011225.1 Nautiliaceae bacterium
TCCATTTCACAAAGTCTTGCATATCCTTTACCTACTCTTGCTACTGGCTCAAACTCTCCATCAATATACATTTTTTCAATTTTTAGAAAAAATGGAATTGTTGCCATCTCTTCATTTTCAAATGTCCCATACAAAGTAGTTAAAAATGCTCTTTTACATCCTTTTATAATTGGTGGAAAATTATCATCAATTCTTTGTAATTCTATATTAAATTCATCAGCTTCGCTTATATTATGTGGTAAAACTTCACTAGTTTTATCCATTTTTTCAGTTAGCTCAATTGGCACTAAACAAACAGTTGCCTTTTTAGTCTCTTTAATATTTTTAAACGTATCTTTTGGCTCATCAATGCTAGGCTTTTTTCTTCCAATACTTACCATCAAAAGAGGTGGCTTAGAGCTAACTCCTGTAAAATAACTAAAAGGTGCTATATTTATAATTCCATCATTTTCAGTTACTATCCATGCAATAGGACGAGGAATAATATTTTGTGACATTAATTTATAACGCTCTTTACTTTCTATTTCATTAAAATTAATTATTTCCATTCTAAACTCCCCAAACACTAATTACTATTTTCCTACTGCTAGGATAATCTCTATGCTCATTTAAATAAATTCCTTGCCAAGTCCCAAGATTAAGTCTACCATTTGTAATAGGGATATTTAGACTCACTCCAAACATAGATGATTTAAAATGAGCTGGCATATCATCAGGACCTTCAAGAGAATGATGATAAAAATATCCATCAGGAATAAGCTTACTTGAAATCTCTTCCATATCAACTCTTACATCAGGTGAAGCATTTTCATTGATTGTAAGAGAAGCGCTTGTATGCTTCAAAAAAAGATTCATCATCCCCATACTTATATCACTTATATCAATTGCTTCTAAAATCTTATCAGTAATTAAAAAAAAGCCCCTACTAGGAGCTTTAACAATAATTTCTTTTTGTCTAAAAATCATCAAGATTTAAGCTCCCTTTAGAGTAATTAACCACATTTCCTTCAAAAAAGTTTGTTTTTTGCTCGTTAAAGCTAGAAAAACTATCAAACCAGCTAATAGGATTTTTAAGCCCAATTTCTGGGAATAATAGCTCAAGTCCCATAGCATTTGCTCTTTTATTTGCTAAGTATTTTGTAAATCTATCAATAAGCTCTTTAGAAAGTCCTAAAATTTCATCATTTGTAATATAAAATCCCCAGTCTCTCTCAAGCTCATATGCAGCATATAGCATATCTTTAATATTTTTAATAACTTCAGGAGTAAACAAATCTGGATATTCTTTTTTAATTTCTTTAAAAATGTTTGCAAAAAGAAGCGTATGAGTTACTTCATCTCTTTGAATAAATCTAATCATTTGAGCACT
Source organism: Nautiliaceae bacterium (assembly GCA_027011225.1). Classification (GTDB taxonomy): domain Bacteria; phylum Campylobacterota; class Campylobacteria; order Campylobacterales; family Nautiliaceae; genus JALTBU01. Next base: position 1,370 of record JALVAK010000025.1, read on the forward strand.
TCCTATCATTTTACCAGCTCTAGCAAGCACATAAAATGCCGCAAATCCATTATAAAAATAAATACCTTCTAAACATTGATTTGCTACAATCATATAGATTTTAGCAATATCATCACCTTCAAGTGCTTTTCTACCCCACTCTTCATAAACATTTCCGATAAATTCATTTTTTTTGCGAAGATTTTCATCAGCTCTCCACATCTCATAAATCTCATCAGTATTAAGGGAAATAGAATCAACCATAACAGCATAGCTTTGAGAATGAAGTGCTTCTTCAAAAGCTTGTCTTACTAAACACATATTAACTTCAGGCGCTGTAATCCAAGGGTTTACATGGTCTGGTGTGTTGTTTGTCTGGATTGAATCCATAAAAATAAGCTGAGAGAGTGCTTTATCATACATTCTTTTTTCTGCTGGCAGAAGCTGACGATATTGTCTTGCATCTTCTGTTAAATCTACTTCTCTTGGAAACCAAGTATTAGCAAGCATCATCTCCCATAAGTTATATGCCCAAGGGTATGATAGTTTATTAAGATTTATAATCCCTTCTGTACATCCATTTATAATAGAAGTAGTTGAGCCTCTATGCATTGGGCAATTATAGTTAAATAGTCTTTTTATTTGCATTATTGCTCCTTTTTAGTAATTGATAAATTTTCTAATTTAAACAAACATCCATTTTTATTGACATCCAAAACATTCAACACTTCTATCCATTACCTCTTCTTTAACTTCAGGAGATTGACTTCTTAGATAATAAAAACTTTTTAATCCTAGTTTCCATCCAAGTGTATAAATTTCATTTAAATATTTTCCGCTTGCTTTATCAGTAGTTATAAAAATATTTAAACTCTGACCTTGGTCAATCCACTTTTGTCTAACTGCTGCAGCTTTTACAAGTATTCTTTGGTCTAGCTCGTATGCCGGAGTATAAAACATATATGTATCAGCACTTAAATTTGGCACTACTACAGGAATAAGTCCACTTAAATTTTCTTCATACCATTTTCTTTTGTAAACTGGCTCAATTGTTTGAGTAGTACCGGTAAGAATAGAAATCGAGCTAGTTGGAGCAATTGCCATTAAATATCCGTTTCTAATGCCTTTTTTTACTTTTTCTCTTAATCCTTCCCAATCATACTGAGTTGCACTAAATAAATCTCTTTGAACAAGTTTTTTTGCTTCTTCATTTGCACTATCTATTGGAAGTATTCCTTTTGACCATCTGCTTCCTTCAAATTCTGGATAAGCTCCTTTTTCTTTTGCAAGCTCAGCACTTGCATTAATAGCATGATAACTTATACCTTCAAAAATCTCATCAATAAGTTTTAAATGCTCATCACTTCCCCAAAAGATTTGTTTTTCTGCTAGCATCTGAGCTTCACCCATAGCACCAAGCCCAATAGCTCTATTTTTAAGGTTTGTATCTTTTGTTTTTCTAACAGGGTAAAAATTCAAATCTATTACATTATCAAGCATTCTTATTGCAACTGGAATAACTTCAGCTATTTTTTCTGGTGTATTAACTTTGCTTAAATTCACACTTGCAAGGTTACATACAGCAGTTTTACCACCAACTGCTACTTTTTCTACAATATATACTTGTTTTCCATTAATGCTATCAAGAGAAGTGATTTTTTTTGCTTTTTTAACTACTTTTACTCCACCACTTTCAACCTCTACTTCATCTTCTTCTTCAAACAATTCAAAACTCTCATCTTCAAAAGTTACTTTTACTTTATAATGATTTGGCTCAGTATTTTGGAA
>JALVAK010000026.1 GCA_027011225.1 Nautiliaceae bacterium
TGCAAGTGTTGGAGTAAAAGCTATAATTCAACCAGGTGGAAGTATTAGAGATGATGAAGTAATTGAGGCTGCTAATGAGCATGGAATTGCTATGTATTTCACCGGCAAAAGACACTTTTTACACTAACTTTAAAACCCTTTTGGGTTTTTTAATAAGTTTATAAAATCTTCTTCATTTAAAGGTTTTGAAAAATAATAACCTTGATACAAATCACATTGATAATTTTTGAGTATTTCTAATTGTTCTTTACTCTCTACTCCTTCTGCAACTACATGAAGATTTAAGTTATGAGCCATATTTATAATTGTTTTAACAATTGCTCTTGCTTTTTCATCAGTTGTGATTTCATCAATAAAAGATTTATCAATTTTTATTTCTTTAATAGGAAGATTTTTAAGATATTTCATGGAAGAATACCCACTACCAAAATCATCAATTGAAAAAGAAAATCCATATTTTGTAAGATGTTTCATTGTATCAATTACTTTATCTATATCTTGTGCGACGACTTCTTCTGTGATTTCAAATATGATTAAATTAGGGTCAATATTATATTCTTTTGTAATTTTTATGACTTGATCTACAAAATTAGGATGATTATATTGCGTAGGCGATATGTTGATAGCAATAGTTTGAATAGTGGAATTTTTTATAATATCAAGATTATTATTTATAAAGTTATAAACTTTTTTTATTATTTCTTCTCCAATTTGTATAATTGCTCCTGTTTCTTCAAGAATTGGGATAAATTCACTAGGTGAAATTATATTTCCTTCTTCATCTCTCATCCTTACAAGTGACTCAGCTGATAGAATTTTTCTTTCAATATTAAATTTTGGCTGATAGCTCATAAAAATAAGATTTTTTTCTATTGCTTTGTCTAATAGTTTTTTTATTTGTAATTGTTTGTCAATTTTTTGTTGCATTTTAACTTGAAAAATTTCAATGTTTCTTTTTCCTTTTCTTTTTGCATGATGGAGTGCATTGTCTGCTTGTTTTATAGCAATTTCTGGTGAAAAGTTTGGACCAAAAATTGATATACCTATACTTGCTGTTATTTTAAATGTTTCATTTTCTATTTGTATTGGTTTTGAAATTTCTTCAATAATTTTTTTTGCAAAGTCCATTGCATTTTTTTTGGCATCTTCTTTAGAATCTTTTATATCTTTTTGAAGTATTAAAAACTCATCTCCTGAGATTCTTGCAGGCATATATTTATCACTGCATAGTTTTTTTAATCTTTTTGCGATTTCTTTAAGAATTTTATCTCCAATAGTATGACCCATAGAATCATTTATCATTTTAAAATTATCTAAGTCTATGTAAAAAAGACTTCCATAACAATTAAATTTTTTACAATTTTCAAGAACCTTTTTAAAAGTTTCATTAATATATCTTTTATTAGGAAGTTCAGTTAGTGGGTCGTGTAGAGATTTATATTCTATTTCACTATATCTTTTAACTATTTCTTTGTGCATTTCATTTATAGAATTAGCAAGGGAATCAATTTCATCGTTTTGATTTCTATTTAATATTAAAGGTCTAATTAATCCTTTTTTATAACCGTAAGATTTTATAAATTTAGTGTAATATTTTATAATTTGTAAATATTTTATTGTTGTATTCCAATAAATAACAATTATAATAAGACTTAAGAAAATAAAAAATGAAAAAATCCCAAGCAGGGTAGTTATCATAAATTTTTTATTTCTTTCATAAATTTCTTTGGTGCTTGCATAATAAACCAATTTGCCTACATAATATTTTTTATTATTTATTATGTAATAAAACTTAATTTCTCTTTTTATATAATATTTTTTTGGAATTTTTCCTCTTTCGATTAAAACATTTTCTTCATCGTCTAATAATTTAGCATAAGTAATATTTTTGTTTCTAACTAAGTCTTCTATCATAATTTTTAAAGCAGGAGTGTTTAACTCCCAAAGATTTAATTCAAACGAATTTTTGAGTGAATTTTCTAGCTGATGAAGTTCTTTTTTAAATGAAAAAATTTCAGATTTATAATTTAGATATATAGCAGTAGCTGAGAAAATTATTGCTGTTATTATCCCGATACTTACTACGTAAAAAGAAAATTTTTTTGCAAGTTTGCTTTTAAATATAGAAATATATTTCATTTTATACCTTAAAATAAAGGTGATTTACTATAATATTTATTAGCAATTTTTTGATAAGTTCCATCTTTTCTCATTTCTTTTAAAATTTTATTGATTTTAGGTATAAGTTTAGCATATGGTGAATCTTTTCTAATTAAAAGTCTAAATGGAAGTTTTATAAAAGGAGGTGTAATTCCTACAATTTCTTCATAATCTTTATAAAGTGGGTTTGAGATATTTTTTTTGTTTTTTAAAAATTCTAAAGCATATGAATTTGAAGTGATATAAACATCTGCTCTTTTTTTTGCAAGCATATTAAATGCACTCTCTGTATTTGGAACCCAGATTACTTTTTTTATTCCAAATTTCTCAAATTGCTCTTTTGACCATCCAGAACCTAAAGTTTCCACAATAATAAAATTTTTTAATTCATTAAACGAATTTACCCTTAGAAGTTTGCAGGCATTTGGGTTGTCTCTTCTAAAAAAGAGTGTTTCATTAATATACCATATAGGAGCAGTTGCCAACATAAATTTTTGTCTTTCTTTGGTATAAACTGTAACCATCCCATCAGCTTTGCCTTCTTTTACAAGTTTTTGAGCTCTTTTCCATGGATAAACTGCTTTTTTGAGTGGGATATTTAGTCTTTTAAAAATTTCTGTTAATATGTCATTGAAAATTCCAGCTGGTTTTCCATTTTTACTGCGGTAGATAAGAGGTTTGTAATTTTCATCATCAACCCATATGAAAGGTCTATTTGTTGATGAATTTGCTAAAGAAAATATTAATAAAAAAAACAATATCTTTTTCATTTATACCCTTTCTCCCTTTTTGTGCTAAGATATTATATCATTTTAAATAAAAAGGAAAAATTTTATGTTAAAACCTATAATAGAGCATCAAAAAGAGATAAAAGAGATATTTAAAAAAATGGAGTTTTTAAGGGATAATTTCTCTCCCTTAGATGCTTTTTATGAAGAGCTTTATGATTTGTGTAACAAAATGAGAGATGAGCTAGAGTTTCACTTTAATCTTCAATTTTATGGAATTACAAATGAAAAAGCTAAAAAATTTGTAAATGAGAATAGATTAGTTAAAGATATGCTTTTTAGAATGCTAGATTACATTCAGCAAAAGGCACATGAAAAAAGTATGGATGCATTTTTGAAATTTGATGATTTTGAGGAGATTTTAAGGGCATATTTAAAAAAAGAAAAGGGGCTTTTTATTCAGCAGCTTAGAAGCGTTTTAAGTGAAGAAGAGATAAAAGAAATAGAAGAAAATATAAAAAAACTTGTTTAGGGTAATATTATTATGTTAAGTTTTTGAAGTTTGTTTTTATAGTTAAAAAGGTGAGTTAGAATATCAGTTTCAATTTATTCTTTTAATTTTTATTTCAGTTATTAAAAAATTAAAATTTATTTTTTTTAACTATATCCACCCTTATACCCATCCACTCCACTTCTCTTGCCTTTTTTTAGTTTTTATGTTATTTTAAATCAAAAAAGGAGATAATATGTT
>JALVAK010000027.1 GCA_027011225.1 Nautiliaceae bacterium
ATTAGAAATTATACCGTCATTAAGAATAGCAACTTCATATTTTTTGCCCTTATTAGCATATTTTAAAACTATTGTATTTTTTGTAAATTTTTTTATATTCATAAGAGAATAACTATCTATATTCCCTAAGCTGACTGTATTAAAATAATTGCTTAACATATATAACCTTTTTTAAAAGATATTTATTAACTGAACTTTAAATAAAATTTTTTTAATGTTTTTAAACACTCTTTTTAAAAATTTGTTTTTAAACACTTTTTTAAAAATTTGTTTTTAAACACTTTTTTTAAAAATTTGTTTTTAAACACTTTTTTTAAAATATTATTTTACCTTTTTTGTTTTTAACCACTCTTTTTAAAAAAGGGTAAAAATTTCTTATTTTTTTTTTAAATTCCAATACCACCCATTAACCAATCTTCTTTAGTTTTTAATCCATATTCTATAAAGTTCATTGTTAATTCTACATTTTTAGGCATCATATCACTATATGTGCTTGAGTATCCTTGAACAAAATAACTTATATTATAACTTTCTAAACTCATTTTATAATAAGATGTTAATAATTGTATAGAGGGGTTAGAAAAAATTATTGTAAAAATGTAAGGTTGAGTTAATACTCCTAAAGCTTTATTTAAACTTTTTTTATCTGGACTAGCACAATATTTAACATATGCTAATATAGCAATCATACTTAATGCTTCTGCAAAATTTTGCGGCACAAATTGCCACACACCACTAAAGCGTCTAGGTTGGCTACCCATATAAGTATTTGTCATTTTTGGGTCTGGTACAATTCCAACCCTTTGTATTAAATTATCAATAGTTCCTAAAGATAATTTATTACCTAAACTATTAATTTTATCTGTTAATTTGTTACCGATATTCCCTAAAACACTAGGTTGTGTAGTATAAGTATTAGAAAAATTATCTTGTAATCCATTTGTTGGAAAAGGTAAAACAAAAGGCATTCTGGGGGTCATAATATCCCAATCAACTCCATAACTTAATTGTTTTATAATATCAAACTCTATTTTAAAGGGTATAAAAATCATAAATGGTCTTAAATTTTTTGTAACGGGGTCGGGTGTAAAAATATTTAAAGGATAAATCATATTAAAAAAGCCTTTTTTTAAAGATATTTATAAAAAAAATAAAGATTATTTTTAAAAAGGATATTTAAAAAGAGTGTTTAAAAAGAAATTTTTAAAAAAGAGTGTTTAAAAAGAGTATTTAAAAAGAGTGTTTAAAAAGAGTGTTTAAAAAGAGTGTTTAAAACACCTCCTTGCCTTAAGGCAAAAAGAGTGTTTAAAATTAATCTTTAAAATAGCTTAAATATTTATAATTTTTATACTTTTTAACAAATATTTTATAATCATAATATGTATCTAATATTAAGTTAAAACTAAATGGTCTTTTTCGACCAAAAGCTATTAATTTATCTAATTGTTGTTTATTATCAGCCCATAAAAGGTCTGTATCTGAACACATTAAAGTATTATACTTTAATTCCTGTAATTTTATTATATGTCTCATTAACTCTTTAGATAAATCAGTACCACCGCCTAAAGCAGTTTTCATAACTTTTTTAAAGTCCTGTTTTGTATCATTTAGGACTTTAATTTTACCTCTTTCTAACTCTTTTACATCTATATCATACATATATATTTTACCACTCTTAAGCTCCGCTTGATAAAATACATAATTTCCTGAAAATTTAGCAATAATTAAATTTTCAATTGCTTTTTCTCTAATACTTTTTTCTAATATTTTATATAAAAAGTTGTAAATACCTGCAATAGTACTATACATAGAGCCTGAATTATCTATAACAATTAAAAGGCTCTTTTCTGGGTTAATCTCTTTTACCACACCTGCTTTAACACTAACTTTCGCACCCCCTCCCATAGTTGGTAATTGTCCTAAAGTTCTATTATGTAATCTATTATAAGAGCTAGTTTTTATTTTCTTAGGTTTACCAACCATTTTTTTAATTAACTCTTTCCAACTAAATTCTGGCACTAGTTCTTTATCAGTATTGATATTATCTTGTGCTAATTTAGCTTTTTCTCTTAATTTATTATGTAGTTCCTCAGCTTCTTTTCTATTAATATAATCCTCATTTTGAGAATTTTTAACCTCTTTTTCTATTTCATCAGCTGTTTTACTGTTCATTTCATCTAAAGCACTTTCTACTTCACTTATTAAAGTGCCGTCTAGCCAATCTCCACTACTTTTATTAGGTGTTTGATTGGTGCTGTTTTGATTATCTTTTTGAATACTTTGATTATTCTCTTCTTGGCTTTCGCCATTCTCCCCTTGCCCTTGGGCATTATCTTTTTTATCTTCCTCTTGGCTTTCGCCATTCTCCCCTTGCCCTTGGGCATTATCTTTTTTATCTTCCTCTTGGCTTTCGCCATTCTCCCCTTGCCCATTTTGGGCATTGTCTTTTTTACCATCTTCTTGGCTTTCGCCATCTTCCCCTTGCCCATTTTGGGCATTGTCTTTTTTACCATCTTCTTGGCTTTCGCCATCTTCCCCTTGCCCATTTTGGGCATTGTCTTTTTTACCATCTTCTTGGCTTTCGCCATCTTCCCCTTGCCCATTTTGGGCATTGTCTTTTTGATTATCGCCCTCATTTGGTTGATTATTTTCATCAAAATGCTCATCTGTTTTTTGTGTTTCATTTTGAGCATTTTCTTGTCTAATTTCTTGCCACTCTTCTAAAAACTTCTTTTGCAACTCTTCCATTGTTTTAAATTCTGGGTTATCGTAATTATAATAAGGAGAAAATAACCCCATAGGCAATTGAGCAAAGCCTTTTTTTACTAAGTTATAATTAATAATAAAATCCCCTAAAATATTTTGCATATTTGGAGTAAAACCATCTGTTTTTTTATCGTGATAATGGTCTCCATAAAGGATATGTAATAGTTCGTGCATTATAACAAACTCTATATAAGCGTAATAGTCTGGAATTTGTCCACCTTGACTTTCAAAATAACCTCTTTGACCCTCTTCTCTTGCGTAATACGCAAAATTTAACAAGGTGGTAGCAAAATCTTTATTAAAAGCTATTTGCCCATTTCTTAATGCCCCTGCTGTCGTAACACTTTGTAAAACGGGGTCTACCTTGGCTTTGCTTGGAACTAAAACAATAATAGGTCTAATGTATTTTTTAGTTTTATAATCCCTAAGGTGTTTAAAAGCTGGGTTTATAACTCTAATGTAATTAACCAATTTATTAAAAATACTCACATCTGTTACAACCTTACTTTCTATAACACCCTCTTTTAACATATCCTCTAACATAGCAAATAAAGCACTTTCCACATAATTTTGGATATTACCCTCAGCAATTTTATTGCCTTTTTGGGCTAATTCCAGCATTTTATTATGCTGTTTTTTAAATTTTTCGATATATGTCTCTAATTTTTCTTCTAACTCAATTATGCTTAAATTATTCTCTTTAGCGATGTTCGCTAAAGTGTTTCTAATAAACGGGTTATGCTCTGTACTCCAAATTCTCATTTACAATCCTTTTTTTTATAATTTATTTATTAAATTATATCTTTTAATCTATTAATAAAGGGTAAAT
>JALVAK010000028.1 GCA_027011225.1 Nautiliaceae bacterium
GATAAAAACGAGCATAATAAAGGAAAATAATGAAGAAACTGATTTTATTAGGGCTTTGTGCCCTTTTTGCATTTGCAAATGATAGCGATTTAGACGGAGTTCCTGATAATCTAGATTTATGTCCAAACACTCCATTTTTAGAAACAGTCAATAAAAATGGATGCTCTGAAAATCAGCTCAAAGAAATCAAAAAAAATAAAATTAAATTTAATTTATCTGCTGGATATGAGTATGATAATTATAAAAATTCAAAAAACTCTCATTTAATTTTTACATCTTTATCGGCTAAAAAAAACCAATTTAAATTATCTTTATATTATTCTATGCTAAGTTATGGGAATGGATATAAATCTAACGATTTCATAACATCACTTTATTATTATAATTATTCTATAGACAATACATCAATAAAGCTTGGAGGAAAAATATATTTTCCTACTTATTTTAATGATAAAATTGATTATGCTCTTTTTATACAAGGAATCTATTTCTTTGATACTTTTGATATAGGGCTAAGTGAAAAACATAAAATTTATGGAGAGAGCGGAACAAATGCAAAAGATACCATTACTGCTTTTGCAGATTTTTATTATAAAAAACTAACAATATCTCCATACGCATATACTGAAAATTCTGCTTATGATTCATCTACTTGGTATAAATATGCAGGAGTAACACTTTTTTATTCAATAAATAAAAAATTAGGTTTTATGTTTGATTCATCTGTTGATTTGGAAGAGAGTGAAAATTATACAATAGATGGAAGTATAAGTTATAACTTTTAATTCTCTTCCGTTATAATTTCAAAAAAGGCTGTTAATGCAGTTTGATATTATTGCTCTTTCATTCATTTTTGTTTTAATACCTTTAATAATTTCTTATAAATTAAATATAGGAATAGAAAAAGAGCTTTTTATAAACTCTATAAGAGCATTTTTACAATTAACAGCACTGGGTTTCATACTTGGTATTTTATTTAAAATCAAAAATCCTCTATGGTATATTCCAATATTAATTTTTATGTTTTTATATTCAGCCTATATAGCTAAAAAAAGAACAAAATATTCTTTTAAAGTAGCTTTTTTATCTATAAGCCTTGCTACTAGCATAATTCTTTTTACAATGATTAGTTTAAAAATAATTTCTCTAAAACCTTATGAATTTATTCCAATTGCTGGAATGATTATAGGAAATTCACTTAATACCTATACTTTGACAATTGAGAGATTAAAAAGAGAATTAGAGCTTCAAAAAGAGCTTATTGAAGCTTTTATAGCAATTGGAGCAAGTATAAAAGATGCTTTTAAAACTATGCAAAAAGAAGCTATAAAAGCGGCATTAATCCCAGTAAATAATATGCTCCAAACCATAGGCGTTGTTGCAATTCCAGGAATTACTACTGGTATGTTGCTTGCAGGCGCAAGCCCTCTTAAAGCAGTCAGCTATCAAATTGTAATTATTTATATGCTTGTAAGCATAAATCTTTTTAGTGCACTTTTTGGAAGTCTTTTTTATCTTAAACAAAAGGCAAAAGCCTTTTAATCTAAATTATAAACGTTTTTAATATGCAAAGCTTCATCAAATTCATATACTCTTGGCACACCTGTGGCAATCTCAAATTTTGGAATATCTTCATCAGATATGTTATCAAATTCTTTTACCATTCCTCTTATAGTATTTCCATGAGCTGTAAGCAATACATCTTTACCTTCTACAAGAAGTGGAGCTATTCTCTCATGAAATGCAGCCATTGCACGAATTTGATTATCTTTTAAACTTTCAGTATTTGGTAAAAGCTCTACTGGGAAATTTTTATATTTAGAATCAAACCTTGGATGTCTTTTATCATCTTCGCTAAGTGGTGGAGGTGGCACATCATAACTTCTTCTATAAAGTAAAAATTTCTCTTCTCCAAGCTCTTTTTTAACCTCATCTTTATTAAGACCTGTAAGAGCACCATAAAATCTTTCATTAAATCTCCAATCTTTTAAATGGTCAATCCACAATAAGTCTAACTCTTCTAATATAATAATTCCTGTTTTAATCGCTCTTTTTAAATAAGAGCTAAAACAAATATCAAACGTAAATCCTGCTTCTTTAAGTTTAGCTCCAGCTTTTTTTGCTTCCTCTACTCCCTCAGGTGCTAAATCTACATCTACCCATCCTGTAAATCTATTTTGCTTATTCCATTCACTCTTACCATGTCTTACCAAAACAAGTTTAGCCATCAATTCTCCTTTTTTTGAAATTTTATCAAATTTTTGCCAGCTCGGTTTTTCCACTCTGCAAGTTTAATTAAAGCAAGCTCTATATCAAACTCTTTATTAATCATTGGAAAAATAATTTCTCCTTTATTTGCAATAAAAAAATTTTCATCAAAATCTTTATAATCTTTTCTTTGAACTATCAAATAAGTCAATTCATTATCAATTATTCTTGGAATTTTTTTATCAATACACACTCCCACCTGCTCTCTTAAAAAAGTATTCAAAAAATTAAGATAATTCAAAACTATATCTTCATACCTTAACTCAACTCCTTCATTATTAAAAATTCTTAATTTATCAATTTTTTTCTCTTTACTATCATTTGCCCATACTCCAAAATCATAATCTTTTAATTTTTCTTTAAATTTTTCAAAATCTCTCTCAACATCAGAAAAACTCAACTCAAAATTTGATAAAATCTTAATATTAATATCATCTCTTATAAATTTTGAATAATCCATATTCAACCTTTTTTAATAAAATTATACTAAAGGAAATTAATGAAAATACTTATAACAAATGATGATTCTTATGAAGCTAAAGGACTTGAAGTATTAATTGATGCTGTAAAAGATTTAGGAGAAGTTTATATTGTAGCTCCTGCTCATCCAAAAAGTGCATGCTCTCATTCACTCACTATTACAAAACCTCTAAGATTTATAAAAGTAAAAGAGAATTTTTATAAACTTGATGATGGAACACCAACAGATTCTGTATACCTCTCATTTCCAGAGCTTTTTAATGGAGAAAAGCCAGATTTAGTGCTTAGCGGAATAAACCATGGTGCAAATTTAGGCGAAGATATTACATATTCTGGAACTGCAGGCGGAGCCATGGAAGGTGCACTTCATGGAATTCCATCTATTGCATTTTCACAAGTTTTAAAAAGTTTTGATAATCCTCCAAGTGAGCTTAATTGGGAAAATGCAAAAAAGGTAGCAAGAGAAATCACTAAAAAAGTAATAAACAAAGAAATACAAATACCTCATCGCCATATTTTAAATGTAAATATTCCAAATACAAAAAAAATCAAAGGTGCTAAATTTACTCGCCTTGGATATAGACTTTATGGAAATGATGCTCATAAACACACTGACCCAAGAGGAGAAGAGTATTATTGGATAGGACTTCACCCCTTAGCTTTCAAGGAAGAAAAAGGAACGGATTTTGATGCAATAAAAAATGGATATGTCTCAATCACTCCTATAAAACTTGATATGACAGGATATGAAGCACTAAATTCAATAAAAACAAAAGAATTTAA
>JALVAK010000029.1 GCA_027011225.1 Nautiliaceae bacterium
ATTGCTTTTTTCTCACTAGCTGGAATTTTATTTTTGTTTTTAAGCTCTTTAGAGATAGCTTCATATCCTTCTTCTTTTAGAGATTTATCAAGCTTTCTAACTGCGCTTTTTGGTGTAATGCCATGAGCTTTATTATATTCTTTTTGTTTTATTCTTCTTTGAAGTGTTGTTTTTATGGCTTTATACATTGAGCGGGTTATTTTATCTTTTATTTTTTCTAGCTCTTCTAAATTATCGTCTAAAATTACAGGATTTTCTATTTTGCTTGCAAACATCAAAACTCTTCCATTTACATTTCTTGCAGCTCTTCCCATTGTTTGAATCAAACTTGTTTCACTTCTTAAAAATCCTTCTTTATCAGCATCAAGAATTGCTACTAAGCTAACTTCTGGTAAATCAAGCCCTTCTCTTAAAAGATTTATTCCAATTAACATATCAAATTCACCGCTTCTAAGACCTCTAATAATCTCATTTCTTTCAACCACATCAATATCACTATGCATATATTTGACTTTAAGACCCATTTCAAGATAATATTTTTGAAGCTCTTCTGCCATTTTTTTAGTAAGAGTTGTAACGAGTACCTTTTCACCTCTTGCTATTACTTCTTTTGCCTTGTCATAAAGTGTGGCTACTTGATTTTCGCTTGGATAAAGCTCTATTATAGGGTCAAGTAGACCGGTTGGGCGGATAATTTGCTCGGCTACACAAGTTGAAATTTCAAGCTCATACTCTCCTGGAGTTGCTGAAACGAAAAGATAATGAGGAGCTTTATTTATAAATTCATCAAATTTATATGGTCTATTATCTAGTGCGCTTGGAAGTCTAAATCCATATTCTACTAAAACTTCTTTTCTTGCTCTATCTCCATTATACATTCCGCGAAACTGAGGAAGAGAGACATGAGATTCATCCACTATTACTAAGTAAGGTTTTCCTTTTATTTCAAAATAATCTAATAGTGAATATGGAGTCTCACCTGGTTTTTTGCCTGTTAAGTGTCTTGCATAATTTTCAATTCCTTTGCAAGTTCCTGTGGTTTCTAGCATCTCTAAATCAAATTCTGTTCTTTGCTTTAAGCGTTGGTACTCTACAATTTTTCCTTGCTTTTCAAATTCTTGTAATCTCTCCTGAAGTTCTTTTTCAATAGAATTAATTGCCTTAGCTAATCTATTTTGACCCACAATAAATTGATTTGCTGCATAGATAGTAATTTCTTTTAAATCTTTTATTTTTTCATTTGTCAAATAATCAATTAAATAAATCCTATCAATTTCATCTCCAAAAAATTCTATTCTTATAACATTATCTTCAAAATATGTAGGAAATATATCAATAACTTCTCCATTTACTCTAAAATTACCTCTTTCAAAATATTTATCATTTCTTGTATATCCCATTGATAAGAGTCTCATCATAAATTCTCTTTGGTTTATCTCATCTCCAACTGCAATTTTTGCTACCATTTTTTTGTATTCAAGCGGATTTCCAAGCCCATACAAAGCTGAAACACTAGCTACAACAATTACATCATCATATTCAAGTAAACTTGCAGTTGCAGAGACTCTAAGTCTTTCAAGCTCTGCATTAATAGATGAATCTTTTTCAATAAACAAATCTTGTCTTGGCAGATAAGCTTCTGGCTGATAATAATCGTAATAGCTTATGAAATACTCAACATGATTTTGTGGAAAAAATTCTTTAAACTCACTATAAAGCTGAGCTGCTAGAGTTTTATTATGAGTTAATATAAGAGTTGGAATTTGAAGCTTTTCAATAATATTTGCCATTGTAAAAGTTTTGCCACTTCCTGTAACACCTATTAAAGTATTGTATCTACTTCCTTTTTTTATGCAATTAGTGAGTTTTTCAATAGCTTGTGGTTGGTCTCCTGTTGGTTTGAAGTTTGAATTTAATTTGAACAAACTCATCCTTTTTATTATAATTATATCAAAAAGGATGAAAAATGGATATTTTAGCAAAACTTAACGAAAAAATAGAAGAGTTAATTAAAAATCATGAAGAGCTTAAAAAAGAAAATGAAGAGCTTAAATTAGAGCTTGAGAATACTAAAAATAAATTAGAAGAAAAAGAATTAGAGCTTATGGAATGTAAAGAGAATATGGCATTAAAAGAGCTTGAATTAGAAGAAGTTTTAGCAAAAATTGAAGCAATTTTAGGAAAATGAAAAAAAATATAACGCTTTATGTAATGGGTGAGAAGTTTGAAATTTTGCTTGAAGAAGAATTTTTTGAGTATGTTAAAGAGGATTTGTTAAAACT
>JALVAK010000030.1 GCA_027011225.1 Nautiliaceae bacterium
CTTTAAGAATCAAATTTCCACATTAGAATTTTTACAAAAAAATATTTTTTCTAAATTTCCAAAAGAATTTAAAAATTATTATGCATTTAAAGATGGTATATATAAATATTTTAAGTGTTGAAAATTTAAATCCTAAAAAAGAAAAATTTTTAAAGTTAAAAGAAAATTCTATTCTTGTTGAAACTCCAGAAGAAATAATAGCTAAAAAAATTATTCATAGAAAAAATGACAATAAAGTAAGAGATCTATTTAATATTGCTTATGCTATTAATAACAACGAAAATTTTTTAAATAATTTATTAAAAACCCTTTCTATTATTCAAGCA
The DNA here is from genome assembly GCA_027011225.1 of Nautiliaceae bacterium. Classification (GTDB taxonomy): domain Bacteria; phylum Campylobacterota; class Campylobacteria; order Campylobacterales; family Nautiliaceae; genus JALTBU01. The sequence continues at coordinate 327 of JALVAK010000030.1, forward strand.
GTTTATACCTTTCATTCAAAAAATCTGTTCTTAAATATGCGTGTGTAACTCTGTTTCCAATTTTATGATAAAGTATCACTTCTATCACTTCAAGAGGAAATCCATGTTCTTTATAGCGGTAAGAGTTTGAAAAGCACTTCTCCATCTATAAGGAGAATGAATGTCTTTTAATTCAAGTTTTTGCTAAAAAATTTTCACTTATTTGCTTATTTGTCTTAAATGATACAAATATATAATTCTTTATTATTGCTAAACTATTTAAAATATTTTAGAATCTCAAGCAAAGTATCTGTAAGAGGAATTCTAAAATTGCTATGGTATCTCTCATAATATCTTTTGAAGATATTATAACTTTTTTATCCCAATCGATATATTTCCATTTTAAATTTCTGATGTTACCACTCCTAAGAAATGTAAGTACTTGAAACTGTAAATTTTTGAAGCTACTACATCAGCAATTTGAATTAAAAGGATTTTTAACATTCCTATGGGAAAATATAAAAATCCTAAAATTCTTGATGAAGAAAATATCTTAGCAGTCTCAGTTGCACTACAAAGTGTAATAATATAACACTGCGATTATAAAAAAGTTTTTGCAAATAGAGCAATCAAATAGAAACAAAAGAGGAAAAATCACAAAAGTTTTAATAAGGAATTATCACCCTATAATATAATAATTGTGAAAATATTAATTAAAAAAACTTTCCTAAGTCCATGCCACCTATATTTAATTTTCCTAAAAATTTATCTTTTATACTATCAAGAACATCTTCTCCGCTTGCAAGTTTTTGAATATATTCTTTAATTTCACTATTTTCAGAGAGAATCTTTCCAAGAAGATTTTTAAATCCTTCTAAATCATTGTTATCTAAAAGTCCTTTTAAAGAATCAAAATTATCTCCAAGAAGTGCTTTTATACCTTCTGTAACTGCTCCGTTTTCAGAGCCACTGATTGCATTTTTTACAAAATCTGTAATATTATCCATTTTTAATCCTTTTTTAAGGTATTTTATCATTTGAATATGACATGAAAATGTTAAAAATCACCTTTTTATAATTTTTTCTTTATTTAATAACTCTTGTGCTTTTTTTACTTCCCCATTTACCATCATTTCTTCAACTTTTTCATATATATCATTATGCTTTTTAATTAAATTTTTATAACTTTGAAGCTCTTTTAGAAATGGATAAAGCTCACTAAGCTCAATAGCTTTTTTATATTCTTTGTTTGCAATATAGTGTAAAAACTTAAGCGCTACTTCTATTTTCTCAAGTATTTCTTGTGCTTTATCTTCAAATCCTTCTATATCTTGTAAGATTAAAGCTGCTTTTTTGGCTTTTTCAAATTTTTCTTCTTTTAAAAATTTGTTAGCAAGTTTATATAAACTATTTGCATAATTTATAACTTTTTCATATTCAGAAGTGTTTTTAAGCTCTGGATGATTTTTAATAATATCAAAAAATCCTTTAAAATCTCTTTTTGCAAGTTTTTCTTTTAACAATTTAAAAATTTCTGCTTCTTGTAATAAAAGTTTGATTAAAGGTAATTTTTCACTAACCGCCATAAAAGGAGCTAAAATTTCTTTTGCTTTTGAAATATCTCCTTTTAGAGCATACTCTTTTGCTCTCTCAAATGCAATTTGCCATTTCTTCTCAAGCAATTTATAATATTTTGTCTCTTTAAGAAGCTCAAATCTATTTGCAAGAAGATAGGCTAGAGCATAATTTTCCTCTTTTATAGCAAAGACAAATTTTTTATAATTTTTAAATTCTTCTATTATTTTCTGGATTTTGTTTCTAAGCTCTGGCACAACTAAAAACTTATTTAAAATTTCTATTGCTTGAGCTTCATTTATTAAAAACAATTCTTTTGCTCTTTTAATCTCAAGCTCTATTATTGTCTGAAGTTTTTTATACCCTCTTGAAAATTTTAAAAATGGATTTTTATTTATAAGCTCAAATGCTTTTTTATACTCTTCTTTTATGATTAAATCCAAAAGCTCATTTTCTTCTTCAAACAAATTTTTGATATAAATTTCGCCGCTTATAGTAGAAATTAACAAGTAATTTTTAAAAATAGTAATTTTATCAATATCCCCTAAGCTTAAGAAATTATCACTTTCTATTACAAAATTATCTAGATTATAAATAGCTATATTTTTATCACTTGCTAGCAATAAATAATTTTTAAAAATAAAAAAATCTCTAAATTTTTTATAAAATTTTGTAATGTCTTTAAAATCTTTTTTGTATTCATCCCAATTTACCACACAAGATATTGCATCACAGCTAATTAAATAATTCTCTTTTTCTATTTTCTTTACAGGTTTAATATGATAATATTTTTCTTCTTTATCTAAAGTAATCAAGTTATGAAAAATTACACACTCATCATATCCACCCGCTACTAAATAACTTCTATCTTCATAAAATGATAAATCTGTAATAAAATCTTTATGTTTTTTTAGCTCATATACTTTTTTACGTAACTTAAGATTATAAACAAAAACTTCTCCATTAATATTACCGCTAGCAAAGTATTTATCATCTTTGCTAAAAGCAACACTTAAAATATCGTTTTTTTGTAAAAAAGAAGCAAGATGTTTTTTATTTTCTAAATCCCAAAGAGTTAATATATTTTTAATAGCTATTAATGCAAACTTTTTATTATAAGAAACTTTTACACTATTTTCATCAGGGTCATTATTATCAAGTTTTAACTTAAATGCCTTTTTTAGCTTAAAAGCATCATCAAAATAAAAAACTCTATTTTTTTCATCAATAACAATTAAAAAATCACTAGATGCAAAACAAGAGACTCTAGCTTTTAGGTTTAGTATTTTTTTCATTTTTTAGTAATTTTTCTAGCTCTTCTATTTTTTGATAAAGTTTTTGAATATCTTCTTTTGTTGCAACTCCTAATTCATTTAATTGTCTTTTTACCTCTTCTTCAATCATTTTTTTTATCTCTTGTAATTTTCGCTCAGATTCTTTTTTAAGCTCTTGTAATAATTTCTCAGCCTCTTGTTGAGTTAATTCACCTCTTTTTTTTGCTTCTTCAATAAATTCTTGAAGTTTTTCTTTTGCTAAAAACGCACTTCCTATTCCAATTTTAATTAAATCTTCAATCATTTTCCCCTCCTTTTTTTACCATTTTATCAAATTTTTGAAAAAATTTATGAAGTTTTGGTGCAATAACATAAGAGCAATAAGGGTTTTGTGGATTATTATAAAAATAGTTTTGATGATACTCTTCTGCAGGATAAAAAACTTCAAGTGGTTTTACTTCTGTCACTACATTGATACCTTTTTTTCTAAGTTCTTCAATTTTTTTTAATGCTTTTTGTTTTTGCTCTTCATTAAGATACAAAATAATTGAGCGATATTGAGTCCCTACATCATTCCCTTGACGATTAAGCTGAGTTGGGTCGTGAATATTAAAAAAAATCTCAAGTAAATCATCATAGCTTATTACGTTTTCATCATAATCAATTTCAACTACCTCAGCATGTCCTGTTACACCACTGCAGACTTGCTCATAAGTTGGATTAGCTCTTTTTCCTCCTGCATATCCGCATGTTACATTTTTCACACCTTTTACATTTCTAAAAATAGCATCTAAACACCAAAAACACCCTCCTCCAAATACTGCCTTAGCCATTTATCTCCTTTAATATCTCATTTGCAATAGACTCTTCATCTACTCCTAAATATTTTTCTACTTCTTTAACGCTTCCGTGAGGAATAAATTTATCCGGATATTCAAAACTTTTAATATATTTATGAAGTCTATTTTCTTTTGCAAAACTACTAAGCATTTCTCCAATACCACCTTTTTTTGCATTATCACTTATTACATACCATTTCTTTGCTTTTATATTTTTAAAAAGCTCTTCATCAAAAGGTTTTACAAATCTTAAATCAATCAATCCTGCATCAATTCCTTTTTCTTTTAAAATTTTTAACACTTTATAAGCTTTTCCCACTCCATTTCCATAACCAATTAACATAATATCTTTACCATCTACTAACACTTCAGCTTTACCTAATTCAAAGTCTTTTGCTTCAAAAATTCCTTCTTCAAGCTCAAATGCTCCTCTTGGATATCTAAAAGCACTTGGACCTTTGTCATAGTTATAAGCAAATTCAACTGCTTTTTCTAAAGTAGCAAAATCTCTTGGCGCAAAAAGTGTCATATTTGGAATTATTCTAAGATACCCTACATCAAAAACCCCTTGATGAGTCTCCCCATCAGCTCCAACAATTCCAGCCCTATCAATAGCAAATCTCACAGGATAGTTATCAAGACACACATCATGAATTATTTGGTCATATCCTCTTTGCAAGAAAGTTGAATAAATCGCTACAAAAGGCTTAAAACCTTCTTTTGCCATCGGAGCCATTGAAGTTACTGCATGCTGCTCAGCAATACCCACATCCCAAAACCTATTAGGAAATGCTTGCATAAGCTCTTTCATACCAGTCCCACTTGGCATTGCAGCAGTAACCCCTACTATTTTTTCATCTTTTTTTGCAAGTTCAAGTAGTTTAGAAGCAAAAACTTTAGTAGCGCTAAGCCCAGAAGACTTTAGCGGCTTACCAGTTTTAATATCAAATGGTCCAACCCCATGCCAATGCTCATAATACCCCTCTGCTTCTTTATATCCTTTTCCTTTAATAGTTTTAGCATGTACAATTACTGGCTTTTTTAGCTCTTTTGCAATTTTTAAAGTCTCAATTATCTCTTCTAAATTATGTCCATCTATAGGTCCTATATATTCTAATCCCAATTCTTCAAAAAACACCCCATTTACACTTAAAAACTCTTCCATTTTTTTAGCAGTATATTTTAAGTCCTTAGGCATTTTTTCTAAAAAATTTTTAAATTTTTCCTTAAAGCCTTGATAAAATTTTCCAGCTTTTAGTTTAGTTAAATATTTACTTATTGCTCCTATTGGTTTTCCAATACTCATTTCATTATCATTTAAAATAATAACTACCGGCAGTTTAAGATATCCAAGCTCATTCATAGCTTCATAAACCATTCCAGCACTCATTGCACCATCACCAATAAGTACTACTGGAGTTCTATCTTCATTTTTTAGTTTTATTGCTTTAGCAGCTCCAACTGCTACTGAAATTGAAGTAGAAGAGTGCCCTGCTGAGAAATAGTCATATTTAGATTCACTAGGCTTAGTATATCCGCTAATACCGCCAAATTGTCTTAAACTCTCAAACTCTTCCCATCTATCTGTAAGTAGCTTATGAGCATAAGCTTGATGGGATACATCAAAAATAAATGGGTCTTTTTCTACATCAAAAACATAATGCATTCCAATGATTAATTCTACTGCTCCAAGAGTAGAGCTAAGATGTCCTCCTTTACGAGACACTACATCTAAAATTCTCTCTCTTATTTTTTTAGCTAATTCATTTAATTCATCTATGCTCATTTTTTTAACATTTATCATTATTTACCTTCTAAAATAGCCTCTTTAATTGTTTTAAATCTCTCCATAACTTCTGCATCAATATTGCCTAAATCACTAAGTATTACTACTCCACCCTCTTTTATAGCAGAATCTGGAATAATTTCAACATTTTCAAATTTATTTTTTAAATACTCAGCATCTTTTGGATTTACTTTTAATTTTATTTTACTTGCATCTTTTATATCTTCCATTAAAGCTTTTGCTAAATTATAAGCTATCTCTTGTGATTCTTTAGAGATTTCTTTTTGAATCACCTCTTTTGCTATATCAAGAGCTACTGAGATAAGCTCTTTTTCTACTGAGAGAATTTTTTCTTCAAATAATTCATTTATTTTATCAATCTTTTTTATAGATTCTTCTAATAATTTAATTTTTTCACTAAACTCTGCTTCACATTCTTTTTTGCCATCTTCATATCCACTCTTGTAACCATTTTCAAAAGCATTCTTTTTTTCTATTTCTACTCTTTGATTGCACTCATTTATCTGAGTTTCAAATTTTGCCTGAGCTTGAGTAATATTTTTTGAAAGCTCTTCTATTTTTTCCAATAATTTTTCAATTATTTCATTATTCTCAACCGGCACACTTTGAGGTGTTTCATTATTATTAATTGTAGGTTCTTCTTTTTGATTATCTTCTAGCTCTTTAAATTGATAATTCTTTATTATATGTTTATCACTTCTTCCGCCATTAATAATTTTACTCAATTACTTCTTCCTCCGAGCCTATTGATACCTTGCCTTCTTCTGCAAGTTTTTGCACTACTTCTATAACTTTTCTTTGAGCTGCTTCAACTTCTTTTACTTTTACAGGACCTAAAAATTGCATCTCTTCTTCAAACGCTTGTGCCGCCCTTTGAGACATATTACTTAAAAACTTTTGTTTTAATTCTTCTGGCGCACCTTTTAGCGCAATCATCAATGTTTTTTTATCAACTTCTTTTAAAATTTCTCTAATAGCAGTATTATCAAGTTTTAAAATATCTTCAAAAGTAAACATTTTCTCTTTAATTTGCTCTGCAAGCTCATTATTAATTTGCTCTATATGTTTAAGAGTAGATTTTGCTGCCTTTTGACCAAGTCTATTAAATATTTCAGCTACAAATCTAACTCCGCCAATTTCTACTTTATAACCTGTTAGAGATTCAAGCTTTGTCTCAAGTATTGCACTTACCTTTTTAATCACTTGTGGAGAAATATCTCCAAGGTTACTCATCCTCATCAAAACTTCAGCCCTTATATCATCTGGAAAATAACTAAGTGTCTCAGCTGCGCTAGTAGGGTCCATATGGGCTAGAATAAGTGCTATAGTTTGTGGATGCTCATTTACAATAAAATCTGCAAGCTGTTGAGGTTTTACTTTTTGCAAAAATCCAAAATTTTGCTCACTTTGAAGAGACTTAGCAAGTTTATCAAGTACTTTTTTAGCTTCTTCAGGACCTAGCGCTTTATAAAGAATCTCTTTTGCATACTCAAGCCCTCCACTTGCAATATATTGATTTGATTGAAAAATTACATAAAATTCTTCCAAAACTGCTGCAGCTACAGCTTTATCAATAGTTCTTGCAGTGGCGATATATTTTGAAATTTCAGTTATAGCATCTACATCCATATAAGAAAATATCTGAGCTGTTAAATCTTCACCTAATTGTATTAATAAAATTGCAATCTTCTCAGGCATTGATAATTCATCTAAAACCGCTTGTTGTTGAGGTGAAAGTGCCATAATTTATCCTTTAAATTTCTGTATGCTCTTCTTTTATTAAATTTTCTAATACTTTTGCAACTTGCTCTGGGTTTTCTTCTACAATTTTTGTTACTCTCTCAAGTAACACTTCATATTTTAACTCTTCTTCATTTATTTCACTACTAATACCAAGTTGTTGCTCAACTTTTTCTTTTAATTCTTTTATTTTATCATAAGTTGTTTCAATTTCTTCTTCATTTATTTCAACTTCTTTTTTAACTGGCTCTTCTTCTTCAACCTTTACTTCAAGCATCTTTTCGCTAAATGGCACTATTACTTTTTTATAAAAGATAAAAAGAATTATTGCTAAAATTAAATATTTAATTATTGGTAAAAATGCTCCTACATACATTAAAACACCATGAACCATAGTAACTTCTTTTTGTTTATTTAATTTAGAAGCAGCAAATTCAAATGAGCTAACACTTACACTATCACCTCTTTTAGGATTAAATCCTATGGCATTTTTTACTAAATTTTCAATATTTGCAAGCTCTATTTTACTAAGAGGAATATATTTAATTGTCCCATTCTCTTCTTTATAATGCCCATCTACTACTACTGCAGCTGTAATTCTTTTTATTTTAGCAATAGGCTCTTTAACATCTTTTATAGTAGTAGAAATTTCATAATTTGTAGTAGTTTCGCTTTTGTTATATTTTTCTACTATGTTATTATTTTTAACCCCTTGAACAGGACCTATATTACTAACAGCTCCTGGAACTCCCCCAACTTGTTTTGGTTTAATACCAACTCTGCTCTCTTCTATTACTTGCTCACTTCTTACTACATTATTAGGGTCATAAATAGTAGATTTTGATTTTACTTGAGAAAAATCCAAATCTACATTTACTTTTGCTACTACCTTATCCTTACCTCCTACAATTGGGGCAAGAATTGAGACTATTTTATCTTCTAAAGATTTTTCAAATCTTTTTTTATAAAGCATTTGAGTTTTTAAAAGCTCATTGTTTTGCGTAAACTCATCATTTTCACCCAATGGATTTCCATACTGGTCTACTATTTTTACATTTTCTGGTTTTAAATTTGGCACAGCAGAAGCCACTAAATACTTAATTCCTTGAATTTGCTTTGGCGTAAGTATCATATTTGGTTTTAATTTTACAAGTACTGATGCTGTTGGAGGATGCTGTTTGGATACAAATACAGACTCTTTTGGAAGCGCAATATTAACTTTAGCACTCTCTATTGCATCAATTGATTCAATTGTTCTCTCAAGCTCTCCCTCAAGTGCCCTTAAATATTTTATTCTCTCTTCAAAATCTGTAGCTCCAAAAGAAGTTTTATCAAATAATTCAAACCCAACAGTACTAGATTTTGGAAGACCTTGAGCTGCAATATCAAGTCTAAGCTTTGCAACTTTATCCCTTGGAACTTCAATAACTCCATCTTCAGCAATAGTATAAGGAATATTTTTTTTATCTAAATATTGAGCTATTAAAGCAGCATCTTGAGGTTTTAAATTTTCAAAAAGAATTGCATAATTATTTCTTGGTTTATGTGAGGTTGTATTAAAGATTATTAAAAAAGTTATTATTGCAATAACAGCAATAACACTTCCGATAATAATTAATTTTTGTTGTTTATTTAATTTATTAAAAAATGAAATTATTTGTTTAAAAATTTCTTCAAAATTCAACTAATCTCCTCTAAAGTTTTTAATAATTTATCATTTTCCTCAGGTTTTCCTATAGTAATTCTAAGAGCTTCAAATCCATAACTTGCCATATCTCTTACAATTATTCCTCTTTTTAACAATTCATTTGCAATTTTAGTTGAATTTGGAATAAAAAGAACTATAAAATTTGTATAACTTTCAATATATTCAAATCCTTTCTTTTTTGCAAATTCAATATATTTTTGCATCTCTTCAAAATTACTTTTTATCCCTTTTTTAACCCACTCTTTATCTTCAAGAGCTTTAGATGCTGCAATTTGAGAAAGAATTGTAATATTAAATGGAGGTCTTAACTTATGAAGATTTGAAATAATATATTCATTTGCTATTCCATACCCAACTCTCATACCACCTAGCCCATAAGCTTTGCTAAATGTTCCAGTATAGAGCACATTTTTATATCTTAAAATATCTTTTGGTTTTATCTCTTTATTGTTATCTTTAAATTTTGCAAATTCTTGATAAGCTCCATCAATTAAAATCAAAGTATCTTCATCAATTTTTTTTATAAACTCAAATACATCTTTTGCATCTAAACACTCTCCTAGTGGATTATTTGGAACACAAAGAAAAATAATCTCAGGCTTTTCCTTTTTATAAATTTGATAAAACTCATCTAGATTATGAGTTTTTGAAGAAGTTTTAAGTATTTTTGCTCCTACTTGATTTGAATATATCTCATACATTGCAAAAGTAATTCCAGCCATTAGCACTTTTTTAGGATTTATACCACGTACTGCAAACTCTATAATTTGGTCACTTCCAGCACCAATTATAATATTTTTAACATCTACACTAAACTCATCTGCAAGTTTGTTTTTAAGCTCATAAAAACTATCATCAGGGTATCTATGCATTAGGTGTGCATTGTTTTTAACTTCTTCAATAACTTTAGGAGATGGACCATATGGATTTTCATTGCTTGCAAGTTTTATAATCTCATTTGGCTTAATTCCATATTCTCTTACAACTAACTCTATTGGCTTACCTGCTTCATAAGTTTTTAAATTTTTAAGACTCTCAAACATTTATATCCTTTAGCAATTTTTTAAATAACTTCCAAGCCAAAGCATATTATTTTTTTCAATAATCTCTCTAACCTTTTCATCATCAATATGACCTTCAAAATCTAAATAAAACCATGCATTAAAAGTATCATCTTTATTAGGACGAGACTCTATTTTTAAAATATTGATATTTTTCTCTTTAAAACTTTTTAAAAGCTCATAAAGTGCTCCGCTTTTATGTGAAGTTTTTGCAATTACGCTTGTTTTATCGTTACCTGATTTTTGAGTTTTAAAATCACTTATTATTATAAATCTTGTTCTGTTTGCATTATTATCTTCTATTTTTTCAAAAAGAAGCGGAACATTATAAAGTTTTGCAGCAATCTTAGAGCAAATTGCCCCACTCTCTTTATCTTTACTTGCAAGTTTTGCCGCTTTTGCAGTAGATTCCGTTGGAATAAATTCTACATCTAAAAGCCCGTGAGTCTCAAGAAAATTTAAACACTGATTATATCCTTGAGGATGGGAATATATTCTTTTTATTTTAGTAATATCATCTTGCAAGGAAGCAAATGAATGATGGATATCCATACATATCTCAGCTACTATTTTTACATCATATTTTTTTAAACTATCAAGTGTTATTCCAACAACTCCTTCAGTATTATTTTCAATTGGAACTACTCCATATTTTGCTTCTTTATTTGCTACTGCTTTAAAAACACCTTCAATATTTAAAATAGGCAAATATTTTGCATTTGCACCAAAACGAGATTCCGCAGCTTGATGAGTATAAGTGCCAATTGGTCCTAAAAAAGCAATTCTCTCTTTTCTCTCAAGTGAGCGCGAAACAGCAAAAATTTCAAGAAAAATAGCTTCAATCTCATCACGACCTAATATACCATTTTGAGCTTTAGAGAGTTTAGTGAGCCTTTCTATTATCTCTTTTTCTCTCTCAGGTCTGTAAATTGGAGCATTAGTATTATTTTTAAGCTCTCCTACTTTTTTTACAATTTCCATTCTTTTATTAAGAAGCTCTAAAATCTTATTATCAATCTCATCAATCTCTTTTCTTAATTTTTTTAATTCACTCTCCATTCTCTCTCCCTAAAATATCTAAATACTCTTTTAAATTTTTAACGATTAAATCAGGTTTAGCAGTAATTTCTTTTTTATCTTTTATTTTCCCAGTTAAAACTAAAACGCTTTTCATTCCAAGCTCTTTTGCAGGGAGTAAATCACCATATAAATCATCACTTATAATAGTAATTTTATCAAAACTAAGATTGATTTTTCTAGCCGCCTCAGAAAAAAACTTTTTACTTGGCTTTCCAAATACTTCATAATTTTTTCCAGTTGCATATTTTAACATCTCTAAAATTGCCCCAAGCCCTGGATATCTTTTGTCATTTTTTACATAAAGAGAAGTTTTATGCATTCCATAAAGTTTAGCACCACTTAGTAAAGTTTCTATTATTTCACTAATCTCCTCAGGAGAATAAACTTTTATTCC
>JALVAK010000031.1 GCA_027011225.1 Nautiliaceae bacterium
TCTTTATATTCATCAAACTTCACACATCTACTTTTTACAAACTCTTCATTTACAAACCCAGCTTCTATAAACTCTTTAGCAAGTGCATTTAAAAATAACAAATTAGCTTCAAGTGGCAATATAACCTTAATATCAGCAAATTTCATTAAAGGAATCTCTCTAACATCAACTACTATAAGTTTTGCTCCTCTTTTTTTTGCTTTAATAATTCTGCTTGCTACCATTGGATGAGCTTCTGTAGTATTAGAGCCAATTACAAAAATAACCTCAGCATTAAATATTTCATCAAAATTTACACTACTTGCCCCTTCACCTATACTCATTTTAAGCCCACTTAAACTTGGAGAGTGACAAACCCTTGCACAATTATCTACATGTGGAGTTTTTATAATTTCTCTTGCAAATTTTTGAAACAGCCATGCACTTTCTATATTTGTCCTAGCTCCCCCAATTGCTGCAATAAAGCGTGAGCCATACTTTTTTATAATCTCTTTTATTTTCCAAGCTGCTAAATCAACTGCTAGAGAGAAAGGTGCTTCATAAAATTTTTCATCATACTCTATTAAATTTGCAATTCTAACTTGTAATTCAAAAGGCAAATCATTAGCATTCTTTTCCACAAATTCATAGCTTACTAAATGCTTATCAATTCTTTTATCTAAAAAATCATACCCATATCTACCTTTAATACAAAGCTCTCCTCCGCTTGAGAGTCCATTTTTTAGAGGATGAATCTTTTTTATTTTGTTATTTGCAATTTCAGCCTCAATTTCACACCCTACCCCACAATAAGTACAAACTGACTCAATTCTCATTATTTACACTCCATTAGGAATTTACTCTACTATATCCGATTTCGCATATTTTTTCAATATTTTTCTTTTCAAATTATTAGGTAAAAGAGAAAAAAGTTTAATTATGTAATAAAACCTTAAAGGAAAAGGATTAAAAAACTTATCTTTTTCAATTATCTTTACAATTCTTTTTGTTGCTTCATCTAAATCCATTAAAAATGGCATATGAAACTCGTGATTTTTAGTCATATCAGTCTTGATGAATCCTGGCAAAATCAAAACCACATCAATCCCTGCAAAATATAGACTCTGGGCATACGAATTAAGCGCTCTTTTACTAGCACTATATGCTAAAGAAGTAGGTGCTCCAAGCAATGAAGCAAGAGAAGAGATAAAAACAAGTTTTGAATTTTTAAAATCTATATGCTCTAAAAGTGCATGAATTGAAAGTAAATTTACATCAAACACTTTCTTAAAAGCACTAAGTGGTGGAAAATCACTAGAATGAGGAGTAGAAATACCTGCATTTAAAATAATTAAATCAAATTTCACATCACTTAACTTTTTACTAATTTTGCTTACTTCTTCTAAATTGCTTAAATCACAAACAAAATATTTATCACACACTTCTTTTAACTTCTCTTCATCTCTTGCTATACCATAAACTTCAAAGCCTTTATTTTTATAATACTCAGCTAAGCTTCTTCCTATCCCTCTACTTGCCCCTGTTATTAATACTCTCAAGTTATTCCTTTTTTGGTAAGATTTTATCAAAAAGGGATTAAATGTTTATTATTTCAAAAATTTTTACTTCATTTTTACTTTTTCCAGGAATTTTTATAATAATATTTTTATTTCTCGCTTTTAAAACAAAATATAAAAAATCGCTTCTTTTTTTAGCAGTGTTTACATGGCTAATATCTATAAAACCTATATCAAATCTTTTATTAAATCCTTTAGAAAATATAAAAATCCCTAAACAAAAAGCACCTTATGTGGTAGTTCTTGGAGGAGGAGTAGTAGATAAGGATATTTTTAAATCATCTGCCCATCAATTTAAAAGAGTTGTATACGCAGCAAGTATAGCCGCAAGGGAAAACATACCTCTTATTTTTACAGGCGCAGGAGTTGGGCAAGAAGCTAAAAAAGTAAAACACGACATAAATTATCTTGAAAAATCATTTAATTTTAAAATAAAAGCTTACTTTGAAAATAAATCAAAAAACACCAAACAAAATGCATACTACACTGCAAAGCTTTTTAAAAAACTTAAATTTAAGAAAAGAATATATCTTGTCACAAGCGCATTTCATATGAAAAGAGCTGTGATAAACTTTAAAAAAGCTGGATTTGAGGTAATTCCTAGACCTACTGATTATCTAAGCAATTATAATTATGTGTGGTATGACTTTTTGCCTTCAATGGATTCTTTTTACAAAAGTTACTGGGCATTTCATGAATACATAGGAATTTTAAAAGCTAAGTTTTTAGATTGAAAAAAACAAAATTAATATTAAAAATATAACACTTGTAATTAACACTAAAAAAGATACCTTTTGAGGATAAAGATTAAAAAGCGCGGCTAAATTTACATTTGAAATAGCAAGAGGAGTAGCAATCTCTAATAAAATTGGCCAAAAAAGTTTTTTTTCTACTCCTAAAAACTTTAATACTATAAATCCAATAAAAACAAATACAACAAATTTATTAATTATGGTAATCAAAACTAATAATTTATCTTCAACTTTTATTTTAATCTCAGCTATATAAACTCCAAAAATTATAAGCTGAGTAACAATTGAAGCAAATGCTCCCATCTCTAAAATCTTCATAACCTCATCACTAAAATGAATACCCTTAATATTCAAAATTAAAGCCAAAATACCAAACCACATTACAGGAATTTTAATAATCTTTTTAAAAGCCTCCCTAAAGCTATACTCTCCTTTAGCAAAGAAAAAAACACCAAAAGAATAAACAAAAAAGATATTTGCAAGATTAATTAAAGTTGCAACCATCGCTCCAAAATCACCCCAAAAAAAATAACTAATAGGAATACCAAGATTTCCAGTATTTCCTATTAAAGGAGTAAGTGTAGCTATTATTCTATCTTTTTTATCTTTAAGTGTTAAAGATATCAAAAAAGTAAAAATCAATGCTATAAAAACCACGACTAAATAAAAAATAGGAGCTAAAATTAAATCTTTATTTATTGGCATAAGCATAATACCCCAAAGGGTAAGGAAAGGTTGAAGATAATAAGTAGAGAGTATTACTAAAGTTTTGCCATCTATATTAAATTGTCTTTTTGCTAAAAAACCTAAAACAATAAAAATATAAATACCAACAATTCCAAGCATTAAGACTCAATAAATTTAATAATCTCTTCTTTTATTTTTTCTTTTGGAATAATATTTTCATTTACAATAGGTTTATTAAATAATTCAAGTATAAAATCAGGTGCTTTTTCGCCTAAATGAGTTTCTATATAAGCTATTGCATCTTTATCTGAGATGGTATTTTCTTCCATTTCAGCTATTTCTCTATCAATATCTTCTCCAGTTAATGCATAATAGATACTTGGAGCAAATTTTGTCCACTCTGCAGTTGAATAGATTACTACTTTATTATCCCCTAACTTACCTTTTTCTTTTAAATATTCAAACGCTTTTACTGCTGTTGCTGTGTGTGGGTCCATTAGATAGTATTCATCTTT
>JALVAK010000032.1 GCA_027011225.1 Nautiliaceae bacterium
AATGCTATTGAAGGTAAAGTAATAAAGGCGTATACTCAAAAAGGTTATGGAAGAATGGCAAATGAGTGGCTTTTTATGGATGTAAAAGGTAAAGATGGCAAAATTTATAAAATTGCAATTGCTCCAACTTTTAGAATTTCAAATCTACCTATAAATGAAGGAGATGAAGTTAGAGTAAGCGGATTTACTCCTCCAATGTTTCCAGCAGATGTAATTAAAGCAACAGACATTTATGATATTACTCAAAAAAGAGATTATCCAATTTCTAGGTGTGTTAGTTATGGAAGATAAAACTTTATTAAAAATTTTAATCTTTCTATTTATTTTATTTTTGATAATGCCGTTTATTAAATTTTTAGTTTTTCATATTTTAGGATGGCACCATTTTAGATGTTGTCATTGTGGAAGATTTTAATTTAAAGGAAAAAAGATGAAAAAATTATTACTATTTTTATTTGTAGTTGTAAATTTATTTGCACTTACTCCAAAAGAAAAAAAGGCTCTTACATATATGTATCAGGAGGAAAAACTTGCAAAAGATGTCTATTATGTATTAGGAAAAATGTATCCTGATGTAAGAGCTTTTAATATCTATAAATCTGAAACTATTCACGAAAGAAGTGTGGCAAATGTTTTGAGACATTATAATATTCCTTTACCTGTAAGAAGCAGTGTTGTAGGAAAGTTTAAAAATCCTGAACTTCAAAAGTTATATGATGAACTTATTGCAAAAGGAAAAAAATCAAAAATAGATGCTATTGAAGTCGGGATTATGGTAGAAGTTACGGATGTGGAAGATTTGGATAAATATTTAAAAGAGGCTACTTCACCTGATGTAATTGCTTTATTTAAGTTTTTAAGAGCCGGAAGTTATAATCATTACAATGCTTTTAACAGGGCTTTAATTGCACTTACAGGAAAAGGCGCTTGTGAATTAATGAGCAATAGATGGTGCAAACATTATCCATTCCAAAGAGGAATAGGAAGATATTATAGAAACTATTATTGGTTTCCTATGAAAAAAAGATTTTATTTAAAGACGGTATGTAATAAAAATAATTCAATAAATTGAAAAATATTTTAAATCCTGCATTTTCAAGCTTTAAGGAGATTTTTCTCCTTTTATAAAATCTTCTAAAATTTTTGCATGGTCAAAGACTAATTTATCCCAAGGGATTTCTTCAAGCTTAAATACAAAAGCCTCTTTTGCATCATCTCCTGCTTTTGGCATTTCATTTGCATGGCATATAAAAACAGCACTTGCAGTGTGAAGTCTTGGGTCTCTATTTGGGTTTGAATAGATTCCAAGTAGCTTTTCTATTTTGATATCAAGATTTGTCTCTTCTTTCATCTCACGAATTAGTGCATCTTCAACTCTCTCGCCATAATCTACAAATCCACCCGGAAGTGCAAATCCTAAAGGGAAATTTTTTCTTTTGATTAATACAATTCCGCTAAATTTTGGATTAAAAATTTTAATAATACCATCAACTGTCAAAAATGGAGTAGGTCTAACCCACTCAGGAATATTTAATTTTTTAGCTTCTTCACAAATTCTCATAATCCAGCTTCTTTAAGTGCTTCAGCTTGATAATGAGCTATTAAAGGCTCAATTATTTCATCAAAAAGCCCCTCATTCATAATTTGCTCAAGTCTATATAAAGTAAGCCCAATTCTATGGTCTGTGATTCTGTTTTGTGGGTAGTTATATGTTCTAATTCTCTCGCTTCTATCTCCACTTCCTACCTGGCTTTTTCTCTCTTCTCCTATTTTTGCAAGTCTTTCACTTTCTAATTTTTCAAAAACTCTAGCTTTTAGAATTTGAAGAGCTTTTTCTTTGTTTCTTTGCTGAGACCTTTCATCTTGCATTGATACTGTTATACCTGTTGGAATATGAGTCATTCTAACAGCACTCTCAGTTTTGTTTACATGCTGACCTCCAGCACCTCCAGCTCTCATAACTTCTATTTTAATATCTTTTGGGTCAAGCTCAATATCAACATCATCAACTTCTGGCATAACTGCAACAGTTACAGCTGAGGTGTGGATTCTGCCTTGTGATTCAGTAGCAGGAATTCTTTGAACTCTATGAGTACCACCTTCGTATTTAAGGCGAGAATATGCGCCTTCTCCTTTTATTAACATTATAATTTCTTTAAACCCTCCTATATCATTTTTACTTTCACTAACTATCTCTACCTTCCAGCCTTTCTTTTCTGCATATCTTAAATATGCTTTAAATAAATCTCCTACAAATAAAGCAGCTTCATCTCCACCTGTTCCAGCTCTTATTTCAA
Source organism: Nautiliaceae bacterium (assembly GCA_027011225.1). Lineage (GTDB taxonomy): Bacteria > Campylobacterota > Campylobacteria > Campylobacterales > Nautiliaceae > JALTBU01. The sequence goes on from JALVAK010000032.1 coordinate 2,298, forward strand.
GAAATATATTTTTATCATCATTTGGGTCTTTTGGAAGCATTAAAATTTTAATCTCTTCTTCAAGTTTAGGGAGTTTCTCTTCTGCTTCTTTTAACTCTTCTTTTGCAAGCTCTGCCATTTCCTCATCGTCTAGCATTATTTTTGCTTCTTCTATTGTTTGCAAAAGATTTTTATACTCTTTTGCTTTTTCTACAATAGGCTCAAGATTTTTAGCTTCGCGTGAGAGTTTTGTCATATGTTTTATGTCTTTTGTTATTTCAGGTGAGCTTAATTTTTGATTTATTTCATTGTATTTATCAATAAATGGTTGAAGTTTTTCTAAAAGCATAGTTTTCCTTTGAGATAGTATTAAGGAGGGGAAAAGAAAAAATTAAGCTTCTTTTGGCTCTATTGATTTTACTAGATGATGAAGTTTTGAAATTTTTCTTCTTGCTGTATTTTTTTTCAAAATACCTTTATTGATATAGCTTTGGAATTTTTTATTTACAGCTCTCCAAGCAGTCATAGCAGCTTCATAATCACCAGCTTCTACAGCTTCTCTTACTTTTTTAGTTAAAGTTTTTACTCTAGTTCTGTAGTATCTGTTTCTTTCTGTTCTTTTTTTAGTTTGTCTAATTCTTTTTAAAGCAGATTTAGTATTTGCCATTTATGTCCTTTTTGAAGCGTATTTTATAAAAATTTGATAAAATTTGCAAATTAAAATTTCTCTTTAAAAAGGAAAAGGATGAAACTATTTGGAACTGATGGAATAAGAGGAAAAGCAGGTGAGTTTTTAACACCATTTTTGGCTATGAAAGTTGCTATGGCATTTGGAGAGGTTATACCTAAAAAAACAGGGAAAATTTTAGTTGGCAAGGATACTAGAAGAAGCGGATATATGATAGAAAATGCTCTTGTTAGTGGTCTTACAGCTATAGGGTATGATGTAATACAAATTGGTCCTATGCCAACACCTGCTGTAGCTTTTTTGACAGAAGATATGAGATGTGATGGGGGGATAATGATTAGTGCTAGTCACAATCCTTATTATGATAATGGAATTAAATTTTTTGATAATGAAGGTAATAAACTAAGTGAAGAGTTAGAAAAAAAGATAGAGAAAAGATATTTTGAGAATAATTTTTCTTTAAAAACTGGAAAAGAGATAGGAAAAAGCAAAAGAATAGATGATGTAATTGGAAGATATATTGTGCATATTAAATCATCTTTTCCAAAGCAGCTTAATTTAAATGGCATAAGAATAGTGCTTGATACGGCAAATGGAGCAGCTTATAAAGTGGCTCCTACTATTTTTAATGAGCTTGGAGCTGATGTAATTACTATTAATAATAATCCAAATGGTTTTAATATCAATCAAAATGCAGGAGCTATGCATCCAGAAGTGTTAGCTAGCAAAGTAAAAGAGTATAGAGCAGATATTGGATTTGCATTTGATGGAGATGCGGATAGACTTGTAGTAGTTGATGAGAATGGAGAGATTATTGATGGGGATTTGTTACTTGGGGCGTTAGCTTTTTATTTGCATAAAAAAAATAAATTAAAAAATAATGCAATTGCTGTAACTGTTATGAGCAATAGTGCGCTTGAGGATTTTCTTAAAAAATATGGCATAAAAGTTTATAGAAGTGCAGTAGGAGATAAGTATGTGCTTGAGACAATGAAAAAATATGGTTTAAATTTTGGAGGGGAGCAATCTGGGCATATCATATTTAGCGATTATGCTAAAACAGGAGATGGATTAGTTAGTGCTTTGCAAGCAGTGGCTTATATGATTGAAAGTGGTAAAAAAGCAAGTGAAGCTTTTAGATTGTTTGAGCTTTATCCGCAAGTGCAAAATAATATTATTGTAAGTGAGAAAATTCCGCTTGAGAAGATAGAAGGAGCTAAAGAGATACTTAATGAAGTTGAAAAGCAAGGATATAGACATCTTGTAAGATATTCAGGAACTGAGAATAAATTAAGGCTTCTTGTAGAAGGAGAAGATGAAAATAGGGCAAAAGAGCTTTTAGATAAACTTACTAAATTTTTTAAAAGCCGCCTTTTATGAAGAAATTTTTAATTTCTTTTTTTGTTATTGTGTTAATAGACCAATTTATAAAATATTTGTTTTTAAGAGGGTTTGAGTTTAAAAGCAAGTGCATTTCTTTAGTTTTAGCTATAAATAAAGGTGTTGCTTTTTCTATGTTTAGTTTTTTAGGGGAGAGTTTAAAATATATCCAATTAGTAATAATTTTGGGGTTGCTTTTTTATTTTTATAAAGAAAAAGTTATACATAAGCATCCAATTTTAAGTGGCATTTTATTTGGAGCTGCTATTTCAAATCTTCTTGATAGGTTTATAAGAGGTGGAGTAGTTGATTATGTTTATTATCATTGTGGATTTGATTTTGCAATATTTAATTTTGCTGATGTTATGATTGATTTGTCTATTTTAGCGTTTGCTTATTATTACTTTGTAAAAAAAGATGATAAAATTTCATCATAGGTCGCATAGCTCAGTTGGTAGAGCACTACCTTGACATGGTAGGGGTCACAGGTTCGAGCCCTGTTGCGACCACCATTAACAAAAATTATTATTAATTGACATAAAATTTTTTTTAAGTTAAAATTCAAATAAAAAAAGGAGATTGCAATAAATAGGGGTTTGTTTGAATAAGATTTTTTACTGCAATTTTTCTACATTTATCTACATAAATTTCAAATTTCAAAAGGATATTAATGAGTGATGTTATTGGTTATAAGATAGGCGATAATATTGTCGATTTACAGACAATAAAAGCCAAAAATATAGATATTAGTGAAGCAACACCAATTTATTTTGATGATAGTGATGATGCACTTGAGATTATTAGACACTCTGCAGCTCACTTAATGGCTCAAGCAATAAAAGAGCTTTATCCAGATGCAAAATTCTATGTTGGTCCTACAATTGAGAATGGTTTTTATTATGATTTAAAAACTTCTACTCCTATTACTGATAAAGATTTAAAAAATATTGAAAAGAAAATGAAAGCTTTAGCTAAGAAAAAGATTCCAATTGAAAGATATGAAATAAGTAAAAAAGAAGCTATTGAAAAATTTAAAGATGATGAATTAAAACAAGAAGTTTTAAAGATGATACCAAGTGATACGGTATCTATTTATAAGCAAGGAGATTTTGAAGATTTATGTCGTGGACCTCATGTGCCAAATACTAAATACCTTCAAAATGTAAAACTTCAAAAAGTTGCTGGTGCGTATCTTGGAGGAGATTCAAGCCGTGAGATGTTAACTAGAGTCTATGGGACGGCTTTTGCTAGCAAAGATGCATTGCAAAAATATCTTAAAATGCTTGAAGAAGCTCAAAAAAGGGACCATAGAAAACTAGGTAAAGAGCTTGAGCTTTGGTTATTTGATGAAGAAGTGGCACCAGGTATGCCAATTTGGCTACCAAAAGGAGCAATGCTTAGAGCAAATTTAGAAAAATTACTGTTTTCAGCTCATATTAGAAGAGAGTATGAGCCAGTAAGAGGACCTGAGCTTTTAAAAAGTGAGATGTGGAAGATATCAGGGCATTATTATAACTATAAAGAAAATATGTATTTTACACAAATTGCTCATGATGAAGAAGAAAGAGAGCCAGAAGAGTATGGAATTAAGCCTATGAATTGCCTAGCTCATGTTAAAATTTTTGCACATAAAACTAGAAGTTATAAAGAATTGCCTCTTAGATTTTTTGAATTTGGGACAGTTCACAGACATGAAAAAAGTGGTGTACTTCATGGGCTTTTAAGAGTTAGAGAGTTTACTCAAGATGATGCTCATATATTCTGTAGACCAGAGCAAATTGAAGAAGAAGTGATAAAAGTACTTGATTTTGTAGATACAATAATGCAAAAGTTTGGATTTAGCTATGAAATGGAAATTTCAACTAGACCTGAGAAATCAATAGGAAGTGATGAAATTTGGGAAAAAGCTACAAATGCACTAAAACAAGCGCTTGATAAACTTGGTAAAAATTATGGTATTGATGAAGGTGGAGGGGCATTTTATGGTCCAAAAATTGATATAAAAATTACTGATGCAATAGGTAGAAAATGGCAATGTGGAACTATTCAAGTAGATTTTAACTTACCTGAGAGATTTGATATTAGCTATATTGATGAAAATAATGAAAAGAAAAGACCTGTAATGATTCATAGAGCCATTATTGGAAGTTTTGAGAGATTTATAGCAATCCTTACAGAGCATTATGCAGGAGAGTTTCCAACATTTATTGCACCAATAAAAGCTATTTTTGTGCCAATTGCAGATAAACATATAGATTATGCAAAAGAGATTCAAAAAGAATTACTACAAGACGATATTAAAACAGAAATTTTTGCAAGTAACGATTCGCTTAATAAAAGAATTAGAAATGCTGAAAAACAGCGTGTTGGATATGTTGTAATTATTGGTGATGAAGAGGTTGAAAATGGACTAGTTGCAATTAGAGATAGAAAAAAAAGAGAGCAATACAAAATGAAAAAAGGAGAATTTGTGGATATGATAAAAAAACTTAGCGAGGTTAAAATATGAGTAAAAAAAATAATCAAACTTTAATTAATGAGGATATTTTAGATTTTACGGATAAAGTTAGACTAGTAGATGGTGATAGTGAGCCAAAGGTTGTTGATTCTCATAAAGCGCTTGAGATTGCTTATAATAAGGGATTGGATTTAGTTTTGGTAGCTCCAAATGCAAATCCGCCAGTTGCAAAAGTAATGGATTATGGTAAGTATAAATACGAGCAAGAGAGAAAGAAAAAAGAAGCTAAGAAAAAACAAGTTAAAATTGAAGTTAAAGAGATTAAATTTACTTCAAAAATTCAAGATAACGATATAAATTATAAAGTAAAACATGCAAGAGAATTTTTGGAAAAAGGAAAACATGTAAAATTTAGAGTATTTCTTAGAGGAAGAGAGCTTGCTACACCTGAGAAAGGTTTTGAGGTTATTAATAGAGTTTGGGAAATGGTAGAAGATATAGGTGAGAAGCAAAGTGAGCCAAAACTTGAAGGAAATTATATAAATCTTTTAGTGACTCCTATTAAGAAAAAGAAAAAATCTTAATTTAGGATAGTTACTTTATTTCTTCCTTTTTCTTTAGAGATATATAAAGCATTATCTAATATTTTTAAGTCATTTGTAGTTGGAGTATGATTTATCTCTTTGATTCCAAATGATGCAGTTATTTTAATACCATTAAAATCATGGGATTCAATCTTTTCTTTTATAGCCAATATTTTTTTATAAGCATCTTGGGAATTAATGTTTTTTAAAAGTATTATAAATTCTTCTCCTCCCCATCTATAAATTTTATCTTCTTCTCTTATATTCTCTTTTATAATTTTTACAAATTCTTTTAATATAAAATCTCCTACATCATGTCCGTATGTGTCATTTACTTTTTTAAAATAGTCAATATCTGTCATTACAAGTGTATGAGTAGAATTTGGTAAGTGTTTTATATCTTCAAAAAAGCTTCTTCTATTGTATGCTTTAGTTAAAGGGTCGATTAGCGCATTTTCCTTTATCTCTTCTTTTGTGTTATATAAAACATATAAATAGGCAACTAATAGTGCAAAAAGAAAAATTGTGATTTGTAAAATCAAACTAGTTTTTTTATCTTTTTTTATAAAAGAGTTGAGGTATGTAATTACATTGTGGGATTGTACATAATAATCGTGAACTATTGAAGTTAGGTTTAGATATAAGTTTTTTTGTAGATTTTTATACTCAAATGGTTGCTCATTTTTTATATATGTTATTGTTTTATTTATTATTTCTTGTGCATCTTTTAGCTCTTTAATATCACAAGAAGCAATAAATGCTTTTGAAATTTCTAAATTTTTAAGCGCTTCTTTTTTGTTTTTGTTTAAATAATTAATTATTGCTTTATCATAAAAATATTGTATTTTATGAATAAAAGGTATTGGGGTTTGAAAGATTGAGATTTGCTCTTTTACAAAGTTTTTAATATAAATGCTTTTATTTTGGATAAAAATTATTAAGAAAACAGCGCATATTAAAATAGATAGAATGATGAAAATATTGGTTTTTTTATTCACATATAACCTTTTTTATTAGAAAAATTGATTTAAAAAAATAGTCTTTATTATTGTCTTTTTTTGTATATATTATCTTAGCAGGTCCTCTTTTTGATAAAGGGATTGGTTTATTGTTTTCTAAAAATGCAAAATATATATAGTTAGAATTAATTTCGTTTTTATCAAAAGTTACTACATAATCATCATATGCAATAAATTTTATTTTATTTTTAGCTTTTATAAGGTTTGCAAAATCTTTTAATTTAATGCCTGTATAATGATGGATTTTTTTATCCAACGGAGCTTTTACATATAGTTGATTATAATATCTTTTTGGGATACTTGATAGGTTTAATTCGGTTTGATTACAATTTTGAAGGATTATAGTATTTGCAAATATAGGTTTTAATAAAAATAAAATTAACAATTTTTTCATAAAAATACCTTGAAGTATTTTTATTATTATAAAGTATGAATGTAAGTTTTATGTAAGATTAAGGAAAAATTAAGAAAAAAAGAGGAAAAATTATTTAGAAGTGTGAGTGATAGCTTTTTCTTTAAATTCTTTAAGTTTTTTAATAAGCTCTTCAAATAAGCTTGTAGTTTTGTGATTTGCTTTAATTTCTTTTTCAAGTTTTTCAATAGCTTGTTTTAACATTTTGTAAGTTGTATCGCTTTTGCTTGTATATCCAAGAGCTTCTGCTAAAGTTAATTGATATTTTGCTTCTTCTAAATATCTAAGAGCCTCTTTTTTGTCTTTTTTAACAATTTTGCTAGCAGCAATTACTAATTGCTCAGCTTTAATTAATGGAATTGGAATAATTGTATCAACTTCTACTAAAGTTGAAAGTGCCATTGCAAGTACTTCTTTTGCTTCTTTAATTTTTCCTTCATTAATATATTTAAGCGCTAAATTAAGTGCTGCTGGATATGTTGCAAGCGGTAAATTTATAGTCTTAATTACAATTTCATCTCTTAGAGTATTTAATACAATTCTTGCTTGTGGGAGTCTGTTTTTTTCTATTAAAATTTTAGCTTCTCTTACAGCTTTTTTAATAGTGTTTAAATCTCCTACAAATTGATATGCTTCAATATTGATATCCACTGGTAATAAATATGGTGGATTTGGTCTGTTTAATACATCACTAAGTTCTGCAATTGCTTTTTTAATAGCTTCTTTTGCTTTGTCGATTTTGTTTGCATTTAGATAAATTAATGCATCTTGAGTATATCTAATTGCATTAATAGCTTCTTTTACAAGTTGAGTTGATTGCTGTGCTTTTTGCTCAGCTTTTATTACTGCATTATTGCTTACTGCTTTTGTTTTTGCATCTATTGCAAATGCACTTGTTGCAAGCAAGCTTAATGCAAGTGTAGATGATAATATTTTTTTCATTACGCCCTCCTTAAATTTTCTAAACAACAAAATTATATTATATTTAGTCGACTTGTGTCAAGTTTTTTAAAAAATTAATTTTAAATTAATATTTAAGTTATTACTTTTATACTTGGTATAATTTCAATAAAAAAGGTGCTTAATGCAAGAAAAAATAAGAAACTTTTCTATTATTGCGCATATTGACCATGGAAAATCAACACTTGCAGATAGATTAATAGAATATTGTGGTGGGATTAGTGAGAGAGAAAAAGAAGACCAGCTTCTTGATACTATGGATATAGAAAAAGAAAGAGGAATTACTATAAAAGCTCAAAGTGTAAGGCTTGAATATAAAGAGCATATTTTAAATCTTATAGATACTCCAGGGCATGTTGATTTTTCTTATGAAGTTAAAAAATCACTTAAATCAAGTGAGGGTGCATTGCTTGTGGTAGATGCAACACAAGGTATTGAAGCTCAAACTCTTGCAAATGTGTATCTTGCACTTGAAAATGATTTAGAGATAATACCTGTTATAAATAAAATTGACCTCCCAAGCGCAGAGCCTGAGAGAGTAGCGCAAGAGATTGAGCAAACTATTGGAATTCCAGCAGAAGAAGCAATATTTGTAAGTGCAAAAACAGGTGAAGGAATAGAAGAGCTTTTAGATGCAATAATTGAGAGAATCCCAGCTCCAAAAGGCAATCCAAATGCTCCTACAAAAGCGCTTATTTATGATAGCTGGTTTGATAATTATCTAGGCGCTATATGTTTAGTTAGGGTTTTTGATGGAAGTATTAAGAAAAACCAAGAAGTTTTAGTAATGGGTACTGGCAAAAAACATAAAGTATTAGACCTTTTTTATCCTCATCCGCTTAGAAAAATAAAAACTGATGAAATTAAAACAGGTGAAATTGGTGTAGTAGTGATGGGACTTAAAAACGTAGCAGATATAAGAGTTGGAGATACTATAACTGATGCTAAAAATCCTGCAAGTGAGCCTGCAGATGAGTTTGAAGAAGCAAAAAGTTTTGTATTTGCTGGAATTTATCCAATTGATACAGATAAATATGATGAATTAAGAGATGCATTAGAGAAATTAAAATTAAATGATGCGTCAATTACCTATGAGCCTGAAACCAGCCAGGCGCTTGGGTTTGGCTTTAGAGTAGGGTTTCTTGGTATGCTTCATATGGAAGTTGTTAAAGAGAGGCTTGAGAGAGAGTTTGGAATTGAGCTTATAGCTACTGCTCCAAGTGTAACTTATAAAGTAAAATTAACTGATGGAAGTGAGATTGAAGTATCTAATCCAAGTGAATTGCCACCTCCTAATAAAATAGAAAAAATTTATGAGCCGTATGTAAAAGCTACTATTTTAACTCCAAGTGAATTTGTGGGTAATTTGATTCAATTTTTAAATGAAAAAAGAGGAGTGCAACTTAGAATGGAATATCTCTCTCCAGAGAGAGTATTGCTTGAATATGAGCTTCCTCTTAATGAGATAGTAACTGACTTTTATGATAAGCTTAAAACTTTAACAAAAGGATACGCAAGTTTTGATTATGAGCCAATTGGGTATAAAGAGGGTGATTTGGTTAAAATGGATATAAGGGTAGCTGGAGAAGTAGTAGATGCACTAAGTGTTATTGTGCCAAGAGATAAAGCTGAGAGAAAAGGGCGTGAGCTTATTAAGGTAATGAAAGAGCTTATTCCAAGACAACTTTTTGAAGTAGCGATTCAAGCAAGTATAGGCAATAAAATAATAGCACGTGAAACCGTAAAAGCTCTTAGAAAAGATGTAACGGCTAAATGTTATGGTGGAGATATTAGTAGAAAAAGAAAACTGCTTGAGAAACAAAAAGAGGGTAAAAAGAGAATGAAAGCAATAGGGAAAGTAAATATTCCTCAAGAAGCATTTTT
>JALVAK010000033.1 GCA_027011225.1 Nautiliaceae bacterium
TAAAAAATTAAATAAAATAAAAAACCGCCCATTAGAGCAAAAAGTATTAAAAGAAGTAGATTCCTTAAATACTTTAAAAGAATTTGTAAGAGTCCCAAAAAGATTTAAAAAGATTGTAAGAAGAGCAAAAAAAACTACTTTTATATATCCAAATGGAGATTCTTTTAGGGTAGTAAAAGATGAAAGGCATTTGGAGTTTTTAAAAAAATTCAAGTGGATGTATTCAACTTCTGCCAATTTAACCGGGCAAAAATTTGATAAAGAGTGGGCTATTTCCAAAGCGGATGTGGTTGTTGATGGAAAGCTTTTTGAAGGCGAAGCTTCAAAAATTTACAAAATAAACAATTACAAAATAAAGAAGATAAGATGAAGAATAATAAATATTTTCTCTCTCTTTTCTCATCTCTCATTTCTATTTTCTTTTTTATCGGTTGTGCCACCAAAACCACACCCGTATATGTTAGTATAAAATCACCTAAAATTAGAGTATCGGATGCTGGGTTTTTGAAAGAGGGTATTGGGTATAAAGAGATAATAATTTATAAAGCTGGGAATGCTCCCGTAAAATTTGTGTTAAAAGAGAATAGAATATGTATAAATGATAAGTGTTATAATAAATTTATGTTTATGAAAAGATATTTTAGAGGGTATGAGAAGGATTTTTTTGATAAAATTCTCTCTAAAAAGCCTTTGTCACTTAAAAATTTGCAAAAAACAAAGGATGGGTTTATACAAAAATCAAAAAATATTGTTTATATAGTTAAAGAAAATAGTGTTTTATTTAAAGATAGAAAAAGACATATAATTGTTTTTATTAAGTATTTAAAGGAGAGAGGATGATAAAAAAAGCATTGTTTCCAGCCGCGGGGTATGGGACAAGATTTTTACCAGCTACAAAATCAGTGCCAAAAGAGATGCTACCAATTGTAAATAAACCTTTGATTCATTATGGGATAAAAGAGTGTATGAATGCTGGGATTTTTGAGATAGGATTTGTAACGGGCAGAAACAAAAGAGCAATTGAAGATTATCTTGATTTTTCGCCTGAGCTTGAAGAGAAAGTTAAAGATTCAAGCAAAGCAAAACTTTTGCATGAAACAAATGAAATGATTCAAAAATGCACCTTTACATACGTTAGACAAAAAGAGATGCTAGGACTTGGACATGCGGTGCTTACGGGCGAGCCTCTTATAGGAAACAATCCTTTTGCAGTTGTGTTAGCAGATGATTTGTGTGAAGGTGAAGTGCTAACTCAAATGGTGGAGCTTTATAACAAGTATAAATGCACGATAGTAGCAGTAGAAGAAGTGGATAAAAACGAAGTAAACAAATATGGAATAATTGATGGCAAAGAGATAGAAGATGGTGTAATAATGGTAAAAAATATGGTTGAAAAACCAGATATTGACAAGGCACCGAGTAATTTAGCTGTTATTGGAAGATATATTTTAACACCAGATATTTTTGATTTATTAAGAAATACAAAACCTGGAAAAGGCGGTGAGATTCAGCTAACAGATGCGATAATGGCACAAGCACAAGAAGGTATGGTATTAGCATATAAATTTAAGGGCAAAAGGTTTGATTGTGGAAGTGTAAAAGGCTTTATTGAAGCAACAAATTATTTTTATGAAAAGGAATTTAAATAATGTGTGGAATAGTAGGATGTATAGGAGTAAATGAGCCAGTAAAATATTTAATAGAAGGACTTAAAGAGCTTGAATATAGAGGTTATGATTCTGCTGGTATTGCCGTGATGGATGAAGAGGATTTAAAAATAATAAAGGCTGTGGGAAAGCTTAAAAACCTTGAAGAAAAAGTTAAAAAGGTAAAATTTAAAAATCCATATATGGGTATAGGGCATACAAGATGGGCAACCCATGGGAAACCAACTGAGCTTAATGCACATCCTCATAAGGGGCAGTTTAGTGCAGTAGTGCATAATGGAATTATTGAAAATTATCAAGAGATAAAAAATAAACTTTTAAAAGAGGGTGTTGAATTTCTCTCTCAAACAGATACTGAGGTTATTGTAAAACTTTTTGAATATTATTATGACGGAGATGCTTTTGAGGCGTTTAAAAAAGTATTAGATGAAATTGATGGGGCTTATGCGATTCTTTTAATTACAAAAAAAGAGCCTAAAAAGATATTTTTTGCTAAAAAGGGCTCACCTTTAATAGTGGCTAAAAATGATAAAGAAATTTATTTTGCTTCATCAGATGCTCCGCTTATAGGATATGCAAACAGTGCTCATTATCTTGAAGATGGGGAATTTGGATGGGTTGATGAAGAGATACATTTGTTTAAAGAAGGCAAAAAAATAAAGCCAACATTTAAACCTCTTCCTACAAATAAAGAATCAGCTAAAAAAGGCGGGTTTAGATTTTATATGGAAAAAGAGATTTATGAGCAGTTTGATGTTTTAAAAGAAAATACTCTTGGAAGAAATACAAAAGATGGTATTAAATTTGATGAGCTTGATAGGGAATTTTTTGATGGAATTAATAATATTATCATCTCAGCATGTGGGACAAGCTATCATGCAGGACTTGTTGGGAAATATTTAATTGAGAGAAATGCAAAAATAAGAGTCGATGTAGAAGTTGCAAGCGAGCTTAGATATAGAGACCCTCTTCTTACAAAAGATACGCTTTTTGTCGTAATATCACAAAGCGGTGAGACTGCAGATACACTTGAGACGCTTAAAATGGCAAAAAAAGCAGGACTAAAAACTCTTGCGCTTTGTAATGTTGATAACTCTTCAATTGTCCGTGAAGCTGATAAAACTATACTTCTTAGAGCTGGAATTGAAAAAGGGGTAGCATCTACAAAAGCTTTTGCAACGCAAGTTATGACTCTTTGGATGCTTGCAAATTATTTAGGAGATAAAAACGAATATGATGCTATAAATGAAGCTATTGAAGTTACAAAAGTTGACCCAGCAATTCATGAAAAAATAAAAAGACTCTCAAAAAGATATCTTCACGGGCATGGATTTTTCTATATTGGAAGAGATATATTTTTCCCACTTGCGCTTGAAGGGGCATTGAAGCTAAAAGAGATAAGCTATATTCATGCAGAAGGTTACCCGGCAGGTGAAATGAAACACGGACCTATCGCACTTGCAGACCCTGAGCTTTTTGTTGTTGCACTTTTATCTAAAAATATACTTTTTGAAAAAACTAAATCAAATATTGAAGAGCTTGTAGCAAGAGATGCTACAGTGCTTACAATTTCAAGTGAATATATTGATATGACAGATGATTTTATAAAAATAAGTAAAACTAATCATCCTATGGTTGAATTTTTTGAAATGATGGTAATTACACAACTTCTTGCTATGGAAGTGGCTATAAGAAGGGGTAATGATGTAGATATGCCAAGGAATTTGGCTAAATCTGTAACAGTGGAGTAGATGGGTAAATGATAAATCAGGGATGAGAAAT
>JALVAK010000034.1 GCA_027011225.1 Nautiliaceae bacterium
AATGAAAATTATAGAAAATAATTAGTTATTATCAGAATTAATGTTTAAAATTAAATAGCGATTTTTTAATTATTTTCAAAAAAGGAGTAATGATGAAAAAAATTTATGTATTTATATTGGCATTTTTTATTGGATTCGGATATAGTGATAATATAATAGATGTAAAAGTAGTAAGAGATTATAATACTGCATGGAATTATTATTATTATAAAATAAAGATTACTGCTTTAGAAGATGGAATTCAGATAAAAGATGTAAAGGTGAATAATGGTCATTGCAAAAAATTAGTTTATGAAGGAGCCCATGTTAGATTTGTTAGTTCTACACCACCTAAAGAACCTTTAAATCTGGGAGAAGTTTTAAATGTAAGATTATCTCCTGAATGTAATCCTATAAAAGTGAAAGTAGATACTAATAAAGGTAGTTGGGTTTGGAATTTTGAACCGTAAAATTCATTTGACTTTTTAGATAAAAGGAAAAGTAATAACTATTTCGGGGCTGTTAGAAATTCCGTGTCAGTCCTCTTTTTTATTATTTTACCTTTGACTGACAAGGAATTTCTGATAGTCTCTATTATGAATATGAATAAAATCGAGATCTTATCACTTAAACATTTATGAAAATCTAAAAAATAGGATATTTAAATTTCAATCGGCATAAAATCATTTACTTCCAAACAAGCGTTAATGCATCTTTTGTCATTTACGCAATAAGAGTGAGTATGCCCGTGTATGTTTATATCGCAGTTGCATATATTAAAAATTTCTTGCAGTAATTCAGTTACTTTTTGATATTTTTCGTCGTAAGGATTATTGTTAAATACGGGATAATGAGAAAAAAGTATTCTTTTGCCGTTAATGTCTTTTACTAAACAGGCAGTTTTTGATAAAGTCTTCTTGTCATATTTGTATTTTAGATAATCTAAATAGCTCTTATCAAAGTTTTTTATTTTAATTTCAATATCTTCAATTACTCTCCAGCCGATAGACTTATAAAACTCAATATGAGCCTGTTTATCGTGATTTCCTTTAATAAGAGTTATTTTTCCATTTAGCTTTTTTGCTAATTTGTAATTGTCTCTAAAAGCTACATCTCCAAGATGCAGAACTTCATCATCTTTTTTAAGATGATCATTCAGCCAATTAATTAAAAACTTGTCAAAATCTTCATATCCTTCAATTTTTGCTTTTTGGATACGAATAGGCTCGTATAGAAGTATATTTGAATGACCTAAGTGCGTATCAGCTATTATTTTCATTTTTTACCTTTTAAATTTAAAGCCTGTTTTAAGTGTTTGAGTATTAATATAATCATTTAAGTCAATATTTCCTTTTAGCACCTGTTCCACAATCCATTTTTTGAAAAATTCGTTAAAATTATCATATTCAGGGTTGTTTTTTTCGCAAAAGCGATAAAAATTATCGCTTAGAGACCATCTCAAGTTTTCAAAATTTTCTTCTACAATACGCTCTACTTTTAATTTTTCAATTACTTTATTTGCTTTTTCTACAAAGTCTTTGCTTCCGTTCGCTTTAATATCGTTTATATCCCAACCCTTTACTTGCAGGATAATTAAAAGTGCTTTTTCAATTTCTTCTTCTGTTAATTGTCCTTTTTCTTTTTTAATCTTAAATCCTTCTTTTTTCTTAATCCCCTCTTCTTTTATTTCTTCAAGCTCAAACTCTTTTGTTTTAATTATCATTTTACCTTCATCGTTTCTTTTATATTCTTCTATTAAATTTTTTGCTTTTAAACGCATAATAATGTAAGGGTCAAAAGGTTTTACTCTATTGCAAGTAACGCAATAAATTTCTGCTCTGTAATTTTGCATAAGCTGTTGTTTTAGCAATTCTATTTCTTCTCTTAATCTTTTATTTTCTTCCTCTAAATCATCAACTTTATCAACTAATTCATTATAATCATCTATTAATTCATTGTATTCTTTTTCAAGCTCTTCATACTTTGTTTTAAAATGCTCTGCAACTTCTACATATGTTGCTTGTCTTATTTCATTATTGTCTAATCTTTTTTTATATTTGTCGCTATACACAAGTTTTTTTAGTTCTTTTTTCTCCTGTTCTAAACTTTTAATTTTTTTAATAAATTTTTTTAACTGCATATCAAAAAGTTTTACAAGCTCTGTAATAGTTAGCTCTTTATTTTTAATTTTCTCTTTTACTTGTTTTACAAACTCTTCCAATTCTGCATAATCGGCTCTCTCTGCTCCTTTTTCTTTGTAAAACTCTCTCATTTGTTTATTTAGCTCTTTAAGGTCTTTCACCCTTGCAAGTTTAGCCCCTTCTCTTTTAAGAACTCCTGCAACTTTAAACTCTTTAACATCAAGGCGTTTTGGAGCTTTTTTATTGTTTAGATAATAGTTATATCCTCTTTCCATTCCAAGCGTATTTGCTACAAACGTTTGTAATTTAGACAAATAATATTTATTTAATTTATTACGCTTGATTGCCACTCCTGAACTATCTAAACCTAAGAATTCCAAGTGTGCGTGATAATTTTTAACAATTTCAAACTCTTCTAAATTAACAGGTTCTAATAGTTTTTTATTTTCATCTACCCAATATAGTTTATTATCAAATTCATTTCTGATAAAATCAACTCCTGAATAAAACTCTTCTCCTGTATCTTTTTTAATTAATTTTCCCTCATCTCGATGAATTGCTACGCTTACGACTTTTGTATCTAAGCTTTTTTCTAAGTGTTCTGCTATTTTTTTAACATCTTCAAGTGTATGATGTTGTTGTAAATTTACAATTGCACTTAATAATATAGCTGTGTTTTTAGGCAGTTTTTTTCCTGTTCTCTTGTTATATTCTAACTCTCTTTTTTTTAATTCATCTCTAAAAAGTTTTAGCGATGTTTCTTTATCATATAAATATTCGTTTTCTTCGTCTGTAAAAACTACACTATAACTTGCATTTGCTCTAACACTATGCAGAATAAAATATACATTTGCTTTTTTAATGTGTATGCTACTTTTAATTTTTCTTTTCATTTTTCGCCTTTTAATAAAATTTGCGTAGCACCCTTGTGGTGCAAGCAAACACACGAAGCGCTTTTTTAAAAGCGTGGAGTGTGTAACACACTCCACACATTTTATGTGTTTCGTGTGCTAAAAACTTTGGGGGACAAGCCCCCTACGTTTTTAGTTTATAAAGTATCATTAAAAGTTTGTTGTTGTTTTAATTGCTCTAATAATTTTTTTCTTTCTTCTTTTTGTCTTTCTCTTTCTAAGATTTTTTTAGCTTCTTCTTCTATTAATTTCTCTAAATTTTCATCTATATATTTAAATTCGTCTTTTAATTTTTCTATCTTCTCTTCAAGTAGTATTATTTCACTTTCTAATTTTCTTTTTTTATTTATTATTTTCTTTTTTGCTTTTATCCTTGCTGTATTTTCACTAATCATTTTTTCTT
>JALVAK010000035.1 GCA_027011225.1 Nautiliaceae bacterium
AGAGTTATGGGAAATGTAGTAGATGAAATGCATCTTAAAAAAGCTATGAAATTTAAAAGACTTTATTCACTTCTTAAAGAAAATGAAGTATTACTTAGAATTGGAGCATACCAAAAAGGAAGTGATAGAGAATTAGATGAAGCAATAGCAAAAAAAGAATCAATGGAAAACTTCTTAAAACAATCTCCAAAAGAAATCTATTCATTTGAAGAAATAAAAAATATGTTATTTAATGCAGTTTAGTAACTTTAGAAAGGAAAAGATGATTGAAAAAGTTTTAAAAAATTTTCCCACTACCTTATATATTGCAAAAATAAAAATAAATAACGATTCATTAGAAATTATTGATTTTAAACTATTAAACCATGGGAAAAACACAAACTATTCAAAAGAAGAATTTACAAGCGAGCTGATTAAAAAAAGTATTGATTCAAACTATTTTAAAAAATTTGCAAAAATCATAAAAGAAAAAAATAATAAACTTGAGATAAAATACCAATTTAAAGATAAAACCGGAAAAATATACACATTCAAAGACACATTAAAAATAATCGATAAAAAAGATAATATCTATACTCTTTTAGGACTTGGAATAAACATTTCAAAAGAAGAAGAGCTATCCCAAATATTTGAATCTATTATAGATTCAAACCATATGGGAATAATCATCTATAAAGAAAAAATTGTTTTTTGTGATAATTATGCAAAAAATGTATTACAATCAGAAAACTATGATTTATCCCCTATTAATCTATTTCCAGATAATATGAAACCTCTTATAAAAGATACCATTCAAAAAAGACTAAATGGAAAAAAATTTAGCAAATTTTACGCTCTTGAGCTGCCTTCTTTAAAAAATAATAGAAAATTTGTAGAATTTTATACTCATACAATAATTTACGAAGGAGAATATGCAGGATTAATAATATTAATTGATAAAACTCAATTTTTTAAACACAAAAAAATGTTAGAAATTATTCAAAATGTAAATTCCACTATTCTTACTCAAACCTTTGATAAACAAAAACTACTCACAGAAATAGTATCTCAAATAAAAAGTGTATCTTATTTTAAAGATGTTTTTATAAGTAATAAAAAAATAAAAAATAATCAATTTTATAATTTACAAATAAATGATGAATTTTTAGTATTTGAAGCAAAATACAAAGATGATTTTGATGAGCTATGTATAAACACCTTAAAAAAAATCCAAAAAAATATACAAAAAGCTATAAAAGAAATTAACAAAAACTTAACTCTTATTATCTTAAAACAAGCTTTAGAGCAATCATTCCAATGGCTTTTAATAACTGATGAAAATGGAAAAATTATATATGTAAATGATGCAGTAACTAAAATATCTGGATACTCTAAAGAAGAATTAATAGGTAAAAATCCCAAAATATTTAAATCGGAAAAACACAATGAATCGTTATATAAACATTTATGGGATACTATTTTAGATAATAAAATATTTGAAACTACCTTGAAAAACAAAAATAAAAATAATCAAATCTTTTACCTTAAAAACAGAATATTGCCTATAACACTTCCAAATGAAAAAAAATATTTTGTATCTATGGGAATAGATATAACTCACCAAAAACGCTTAGAGAAAAAAATTACAAATATTAAACTAAAAGATAAAATTACTGAGCTTTACAATAGATATGGATTTATAAATGAGAGTAAAGCACTTTTAAACCCTCATAAAAAATTTGCGCTTATTGTAATTGATATTAAAGATTTTAAAGCCATAAATGCTATAAAAGGCAATAAATTTGGAAATGAAATTTTGCAACAATTTTCTATATTTTTACAAATATTTTTTCATAAAAACAGCATAATTAGCAGAATAGGAAACGACGAATTTGCAATTTTTACCGAAATTAAAAATATAGATGAAATCAAAGATAAACTAAATACCTTTATGAAAGTTATAAAAAAAATAGAAATATTATCTTTAAAACTAAGTATAAACATAGGAATAGCTATATTCCCAGATGATGATTCTAACATAGAAAATCTAATAGAAAAAGCTTTGATAGCTTTAGAAAATGCAAAAAACAATGGAGAATTTTCAATTGAATTTTATAATAAAACTTTAGATACTCATTTAAAAAACAATATTCAAATAAAAACATTAATTCATCAAGCTATAAAAGAAGATAAATTCATATACCATTATCAACCTTATATATCCACAAAAGATTTTAACATCTCAAGCGCAGAATGCCTAATAAGAATACAACATAATAATAACCTTATCTATCCTTCTGAATTCATAAACTTTGCAGAATCAAGCGGTCTTATAAAAGATATAGAAATTTTAATGGCTAAAAAAATTATAAATATACTAAAAACTACTCCTATACCTTTATCTTTTAACATTTCTGCAAACTCTCTTAATGATGATGAGCATTTATCTAAACTTATAAAGCTAACAAAAGAATATGCTAACAAAATTATTATAGAAATTACTGAAAGAGAGCTTATATTTAACACCAAAAAGATAATTCAAACATTACAAGAATTCAAAAATCTTGGTTTTAAAATAGCTATTGATGATTTTGGAACAGGCTACTCATCATTCATGTATATAAAAAATCTCCCTATTGACTATTTAAAAATTGATAGCTCCTTTACTAAAAATATAGAAAAATGTAAAAAAGATTTAGCAATAGTAGAAGCAATTATTAATATTTCTAAAAAATTAGATATTAAAACTATAGCAGAAGGGATTGAAACTAAAAAACAAATGGAAATCTTAACTAATTTAGGATGTGATTATTTACAGGGATATTACTTTTTTAAACCAATGGGATTTGAAGAATTAATTCAAAACCTAAAAAACCCTCTTGACAATTAACTTCTTTTTTTTTATAATTTCAATCCACAAAGCTACGGAGTGTAGCGCAGTTTGGTTAGCGCACCTGGTTTGGGACCAGGGGGTCGGGGGTTCGAGTCCCTCCACTCCGACCATTGACCCACTATAAGTGAAGAGCTTGCCTGAGCTTCTCACTTGTGGTGGGTGTAGCTCAGGTGGTTAGAGCACCAGGTTGTGGCCCTGGGGGTCGCCGGTTCGAGTCCGGTCATCCACCCCATTGCTCTATCTAGTTAGCGTCCGTAGCTCAACTGGATAGAGCAACGGACTTCGGATCCGTAGGCTGTAGGTTCGAGTCCTACCGGACGCACCAAGCTTTCTATATGCGCCCTTAGCTCAACCGGATAGAGCAACGGCCTTCTAAGCCGTAGGTTGCAGGTTCGAGTCCTGCAGGGCGTACCACCATCTAATTTATCATAAATTTCTCCTAATTTGTGCGGGAGTGGCGGAACTGGCAGACGCGCCAGACTTAGGATCTGGTGCCGCAAGGCGTGGAGGTTCGAGTCCTCTCTCCCGCACCAGTTTAT
>JALVAK010000036.1 GCA_027011225.1 Nautiliaceae bacterium
ATATCTGCTATAACTCCAAAACCGCAATTATCTTTAAATTCTAACATACTATTCCTTTAAGAGCTTATTAATCCTATTTTCAAATTATATCAAAATATGTTTTACTTATTGTTAACTTTTCGTTTACACTTCTTGTTTATAATTTCAAAAAGGAGGTAGCATGCTTTTAAATGAAATGATTATTGATGAAAATAATATTGGTTTTATTCCAAGTCTTGGGATTTCATTTGAAATGAATGAAACAGGCAAAAAGATTATAGAGCTTATTAAAGAGGGTAAAAGTAAAGAGGAAATTGTAGAAATTTTGTCTAAGGAATATGATGTGAGTTGGAGAGAAGTGTATATTGATGTAGAAGACTTTTTTATTAAACTTAAAGTTTATGGGCTTATACAATGATAGTAGCAATAAGTGGTCTTAATAATAATGATAATCCAGCTCCTGGAATTGGAGTTGCTAAGAGTTTAAAAAATCATAATTTAATAGGTCTTAGCTATGATGCTAGTGAGCCTGGAATATATCAAGGTATTTTTGAGAAAGTTTATCTTATGCCTTATCCTACACTGGGATATGAAGAATTTGAAAAAAGAATTAAATATATTAAAAAAAAGTCTAATATTGAAGCTATTATTCCAACTCTTGATGCTGAGATGCCTCTTTTTATTAAGTACCAAGATAAAATAAATTCTCTTGGGATAAAAACATACTTGCCAAGTTTAAAAAGTTTTGAAATAAGAGAGAAGAGAAGATTACCTGAGTTTAGCAAGTTATTAGGAGTAAAACATCCAAAAACTGTTGAGATATTTTCGCTTGATGAGCTTATAAAAGCAATAAAAGAGTTTAATTTTCCGGTGATGATAAAGGGAAATTATTATAAAGCGTATAAAGTATATAATCTCGATGAAGCAATTGAATATTACTATAAGATTTCTAATGAATGGGGATTTCCTTTGTTAGTTCAGGAAGTGGTTAGTGGAATTGAAATAAATTATGTGGGGCTTGGAGATGGTAAAGAATTAATAGGAGGAGTTGGAATTAAAAAACTCTCAACTACAGAGCTTGGGAAAGTTTGGAGTGCTATTAGTATTGAAAATAAAGAGCTTTTTAATTTAAGTAAGAAGTTTGTAGAAATTACACAATGGCAAGGTGCATTTGAGATTGAGGCTATAAGTGATGGAAAAGATATCTATTTAATAGAGATTAATCCAAGATTTCCAGCATGGGTTTATTTTGCAACGATGCTTGGTATTAATTTGCCTGAAATGATGATTAAGCTTATGAATAATGAAAAAGTAGAAAAAAAATATGCTTATCCACTTGAGAAGATGTATATAAGATATGTGGAAGAGACAATGGCTGATTTTAAAGATTTTAAAACATTATTGACAAAAAAAGAGTTATAAGGAGTTAAAATGAAAAAATATCAAAAGCCTGTAATTATAAAAGTAGATTTTTCAATGGCTAGCAAATATGGAAGCCCGTTGAAAACTCAAAAAATAAGAAGTGAAATTGATGGGATTAATGTCAGAGATTTAGTTAAAGAATATGGCTCACCTTTGTTTGTATTTTCACAAAGAGCAATTGAAAATAAATATAATGAATTTAAAGAGGCTTTTACTTCAAGATATCCTGATACTGAATTTTGGTGGAGTTATAAAACAAATTATTTAGATGCGATTTGTAAAATTTATCATAAATTAGGCTCTAAAGCTGAGGTAGTGAGCGAATTTGAATATGATAAAGCAAGAAGTTTAGGAGTTGAAGGAAAAGATATTATTTTTAATGGTCCATATAAACCAAAAGAAGCACTTAAAAAAGCGGTAAAAGAAGGTGCTAAAATTCATATAGACCATTGGTATGAAATAAATGACCTTGAAGAAATTGCACACGAGTTTGGAAGGGAAATTCCAGTTGCCATCAGATGTAATATGAATACAGGGATTTATCCTCAGTGGTCTAGATTTGGGTTTAATATTGAAAATGGCGAAGCTTTTGATGCTATAAAAAGGATATATGAGGGTAAAAAGTTAATTTTAAATGGATTACACTCTCATATAGGGACATTTATTTTAACTCCTAGTGCGTATGCCATAGAGACTAAAAAGCTAATTGAGCTTAAAAATAGAGCACAAGAAGAGTTTGGATTTGAGATTGAATATATTGATGTTGGTGGAGGATTTGCAAGTAAAAATAGATTAAAAGGAGTTTATCAACCACCAGAAGTAATAGTGCCAAGTGCAGATGAGTATGCAGAAGCAATTACGACTGCTATTTTTGAAAACAATAAAGGAAAACTGCCAAAATTATATCTTGAAACTGGAAGAGCTTTGATTGATGAAGCTGGATTTTTACTTACAAGTGTATTTGCAAGTAAAAGACTTCCTGATGGTAAAAAAAGTTATATTGTAGATGCTGGAGTAAATATCCTTTATACAGCATTTTGGTACAATTTTGATATAGCACTTGATAGAAGATATGATGGGCTTAATGAGCCTTCTCAAATAAATGGACCACTTTGTATGAATATAGATGTAATTGCGGAAAACATTATGCTACCACCGCTTGAGAGAGGAAGTGTGCTTAGCATTTGGCCAGTAGGAGCTTATAATATAACTCAATCAATGCAATTTATTCAATATAGACCAAGAGTTGTTTTAATTGATAAAAGTGGAAATACTCATATTATAAGAGAAGCAGATGATTTAGATTATGTAAGAGAAAAAGAGATTTTGCCTGATTATTTAAAGTAATATGATGAGCAGAATTTTTTTTAAACCATATGGAGCAGTTTTATTTTTAAGAGATATAAAAGCTGGGGTTATTCTTTTTTTTCTCTCTTTTTTACTTCCAAGTGTAGGGATACTTGGTGTAGTGGCAATAATCGCTACTATTTTATTTGCTGAGATTATAGGAATTAGAGACGAATATTTAAAATATGGATTTTATCTTTATAATTCTTTATTAGTAGGTATGGGAGTTGGGTATTTTTTTGATGTGAGTGTTTTAAGTGTAATTTTAACTTCTATTTTAGCAGTTTTAACTTTTTTGATTTCTTTTGGTTTAAATAGAATTTTTATGATTTATTCTCTTCCTATTCTTTCTTTACCTTTTGCATTTGTAAGTATGCTTTTTTATTTAGCAAGTTTAAAATATAATACTTTAATTACTAATATTTTGCATAGAGTTTCTTTAATTGATATTAATTTGCCTTTTTCTTACTTTTTTAAGTCACTAGGAAGTATAATATTTTTACCTTTTAATATTGCAGGATTAATAATTGCATTGGTTTTATTTTTTTATTCTAGGATTTTGTTTTTTTTAGCTCTTAGTGGATTTATTGTAGGAGTGCTTGCACATTCTTTATTT
>JALVAK010000037.1 GCA_027011225.1 Nautiliaceae bacterium
ATAGGATATACTTGTGGCAAGTGAAACTTACCATCTGCAATATTTGGTGAATGTATAAAAAACTTTTCCATTTTTTACTCCTTTGAAAAAATTATAACATTTTTTGGATAAAATACGTTAAAAAAAGGATTTTAATGAAACCTTTATTAATAGAAATAGGTACAGAAGAGCTTCCAGCAATTCCTTTACTTAAAGAGCTTCCAAATATAGAAAAAAAATGGCTAAATATTTTAGAAAAATATAATCTAAAAACAGGATTTGATTTTTTTTATACTCCAAGACGCTTAACACTTTGGCATAGAGAGTTTCCAACAAAACAACCAGATACTATTCAAGAAATTTGGGGGGCTCCAAAATCAATAGCTGAGAAAAACAAAAAAGCAATTGAAGGATTTGCAAAAAAATGTGGAATAAGTACTGATGAAATTAAATATAAAACTAAAGGAAATGAGGAATTTTTATATTATAAAAAAGAGATAAAAGGAAAAGAAGCAAAAGAGTTGCTTCCTATAATGATTGAAGAGTGGCTAAAATCTCTTAATTTTGGTAAAACTATGAAATGGGGAAAATGTAAAGAAGAATTCATAAGACCTATTAGATGGATTTTATGCATGATGGAGAGTGAAGCTATTACTTTTAAATCTTTTTGCGTAACATCAAGCAACTTTACTATGCCTCATAGAATAATAAAAAACCCTATTTTTATTGATTTTGTAGGAGATTATTTTTGTAAGTTAGATAAAAATGGAGTTATTCTCTATCAAGATGAAAGAAAAAATAAAATAATTAATGAAATTAAAAATATAGAAAAAAAACACAATGTAAAAGTAGAAATTGATGAAGATTTACTAAAAGAAATTGTAGCAATTACAGAATATCCTACAGCTTTGCTTGGAAAATTTGATGAAAAATTTTTAGAGCTGCCTCCAGAAGTTATTATAACTTCTATGAAAGAGCATCAAAGATATTTTCCTGTATATAAAAATGGAAAACTTACAAACGCATTTGTAGTTGTCAGCAATGCTTTTACTGAGGATTTTTCTAAAATTATTGCTGGAAATGAAAAAGTTCTTCGTGCAAGATTATCTGATGCTTTATTTTTCTGGAAAAATGATATTAAAAATGCTCTTTCTATTGAAGGGCTTAAAGATATTGTATATATGGATAATCTTGGAAGTATGTATGATAAAGTAAAAAGAGAAGAAAAAATTATTGAATATTTAGCTAAAAACTATAATGGAAATATACAAAAAGCAAAAAAAGCAGTAAATCTTGCAAAAGCAGACTTGCTTACAGAAATGGTATATGAATTTACAGAGCTTCAAGGAATTATGGGATATTATTACGCACTAAATGAAGGAATTGATAAAGAAATAGCAACAGCTATAAAAGAGCAATACAGCGACACAGTCACAAATAAAACATCAGCACTTTTAAATATAGCAAGAAATTTAGATAATATCTTAGCGCTTTTTAGTATAGGAAAAAAACCAAAAGGAAATAAAGACCCATTTGGGCTTAGAAGGTCAGCAAATCATATTATAAAAATTGCGCTTGAGAATAATATACCTCTTGATATAAAAAAAGCAGTATACGATTTAGCTAAAAATTACAATAATTTAAATCCTGATGAAGTAATTGAATTTATTTTTGAGAGACTTTATAAATTTTACGATGTTAATCCAAGCGTAATAAGAGCTGTGCTGGCTACAGGAGAGAGTAATTTATTTGAAATTGACAAAAAAATAAAACTTCTAAATGAAATTGTAGAGAGTGAAGATTTCAAAGAGCTTGCACAAACATTTAAAAGAGTAGCAAACATAGTAAAAGATTTTGATATTAACTCAATTAAAGTAGATGAAAACTTGTTTGAAAAAGATGAAGAAAGAATTTTGTGGAATGAATTTAAAAAAGTAAAAAACATTAAAAATTTAGAAGAAAAATTAGACTTTTTAATTTCTTTAAAACCACTTATTGATAAATTTTTTGATAACGTAATGGTAAATGTTGAAGATGAAAAAATTAAACACAACAGAAAAAGTTTAATTGCTTCAATTTATAAAGAATTTTTAGATATTGCTGACATTAAAGAAATTACTCTCTAGGAGAAAAAAATGAAAATAAAAATAAATGGAATAGAAAAAGAAATACCTAAAAACACTACTATTAAAGAATTACTCTCCTCTTTAGGAGTACTTGATAAAACAATGGCGGTTGCTGTTAATATGAAAATCGTTAAAAAAGATGAATGGGATAAATATGTTTTAAATGAAGGAGATAAGATAGAAGCATTGAATTTTGTAGGAGGTGGATAAAGGTCTTAGTGACCACATCCACAATTACCGCTTCCGCAGTGCTCTTTTCCTCCTCCAACTTGACCAGTTAAAGCTTCATCAGCTGTAGCTTCTCTTTTTGAAACTAATTTAACATCAAATGTTAAATCTTCTCCAGCAAGTGGATGATTATAATCGATTACAACTTTGTTATCATCAAAATCTTTTACTACAACTGCAATTGTTTGTCCATCTGGAGTTTGTCCATAAAGAGTCATACCTTTTTTAAGCTCAATTCCTTGAAATTGCTCCCTTGGAAGCTCTTGAACCATTTCAGGATTATATTCACCATATGCTTCAGCTGCAGGTACAACTATTGTTTTTTCTTCTCCAACTTCCATTTTTTCTACTTCTTTTTCAAGCCCTGGAATAATTTGACCTTTTCCAGCAATAAATTCTAAAGGAGCTTGTCCTTTATTTGAATCAACAACTTCACCTTTTGAGTTTTTTACTGTGTACTCAATTGCATATACATTTGCCATGTTTATCCTTTTAATTTAATTTAATTAAGTATTAGTATATCAAATTATTTTATTTTTTCCAACTCTTTTTTTGCTAAATTAGCATATTTTGACGAAGGAAAATCATGAA
This sequence comes from Nautiliaceae bacterium, assembly GCA_027011225.1. Lineage (GTDB taxonomy): Bacteria > Campylobacterota > Campylobacteria > Campylobacterales > Nautiliaceae > JALTBU01. The sequence goes on from JALVAK010000037.1 coordinate 2,925, forward strand.
TAAGTTTTTTTAAAGTCAATTTAGCATTATCTTTTTGATTTAATTTTAAAAATGCAATTGCACTATGATATAAAAGTCTTGGTGTAAAAGAAGTCTTTTTAGGATAAATTTCTACACTTTTTTTATAAAAAGCTAGAGCTTCTTTATAATTTTTTTTCTTAAAAGCTATTTCACCTAAATAATAAGCAGAAGTTGCCGGACGATAATTGTGTTGTAAAGAATACAAAAATAACTCTTTTGCTTTTTCTAATTTATTAGCAAAAAAATAGTGCTTAGCTTTGATATGTGCTTCTTTTGGAGTAATTGAAGTAGGTTTTTTAACAGATTTTAATATCTCATCAATAGCTTCTTTTAAAGTATTAAAATTTTGATTTTGAATTTTTATTATTTCTTTTATAGAAGCTTTAATTGAAGTGATATTTCCTTCTAATGAAGCAATTTTTTCATTAATTCTTTGAATTTCCTCATCATGTATTTTATCTTTTTTATTTAGAGATTGAATATTTTTTTTAGCAAGGTTTAACTCATCGATTATAGTAGAAAATCCACTTAATTTTTGATTTATTAAATCATCATAATTAGCAAGTTTTAGCTTTAACTTGCCTAATTCATCTTCTAAATCACGAATTCTTGCTCTAAGATTAGAAATATCTTTTTTATTTTTTAAAATTGCTTTTTCTTGAGGAGTTAATCCATAATTAGAGTTTAAACCAGCTCCAAAAGGATTAACTTCTGCAAATAAAACAAAGGGCAAAAAAAATAATAACTTTTTCATACAATTCCTTTTTTAAGGAATTGTATCGAAATTTATGGAAGATATGTAAAATTATCTCTTCTATTTAATCTCCAGCACCATTTAGCATGAGCTGTACATACTGGATTTAATTCTCCATAGCTAATAACTGTTAGTTTTTTAGGGTCTACTCCTAAATCAATTAAAGCTTTTTTAACGCTATTTGCTCTTTTAAGCCCTAATGCATAGTTATACTCTTCAGTTCCCCACTCATCAGTATTACCTTCAATTCTTATTGTGTAATTAGAAGGATTTGATTTAATAAGCTCTGCTAATTTTTCAACTTTTGGCCATTGGTCTTTTCTGATATTATATTTATCAAAATCAAAATATACTACTATGCTAGAGACTTGTTTAGCAAAATCTCTCACTGATACATTAGTATTTTGTAATGTCTGAGTTTGTACGTTTGTATTTTCGGTATTTACACTTCCTGTTTCAATATTTGAAGATGTTACTTGTTGAGTTTGAGAGGTTGTCGCATTTTGCTCGTTTGCATTTTCTAAAGTAGGTTGTTTGCTACATCCTGCTAAAATTAGTAAACTTCCTACTACTCCTAATAAAAATCTTTTTTTCATGTTTTCTCCTTTTCTACCAATCAAATGATTGTAATATTTTAGGTAATCGGTAATAAAAAATTTTGTTTTCTTCTAATCGTATTATACCAATTTTACTAAAAAAATTCTCTCTTTTTATAAACATTATTGAATTTCCATCTACAGAAAAATTAGGAAACATATTCTGACCCTTAAAAGTCAAGCGTTTTAAAGTGTCATCTTCTTTATTTACTAAAAACAAATTAAAAGTATTTGTTGAAAAAGCATTATCACTCTCTCTTGAGCTTACTACCATTTTATTTCCATAAGTATCCATTCCTACTTGATTTTTGCCATGATAAAGCACTCTACTTACAATTCCTGTTTTTAAATCTTTAAAAAATACATAAGGGCTTCCATATCTATCTGATACAAAAGCTATTTTATCTCCCCAAAATTTACCATTTACATCAATTCCGCTATAAGAAGTAATTTTAATTAAATTTTTACCCTTTAATAAATACACATCAGGAGAGCCATTTGGAGCAAGAGTTAAAAGAATATCTCCATTTTTATTCACATCTGATACTATCAATAAACCTTGAGTGGATAGAAGCTTTTTAAGTTTTCCTGTATAAATATTATAAGAATATAAAACTGGAAGTCTTTGAAGTTTTGTAAAATAAATTACTTTTTGATTTTTATCTGCCCATTTTGGAAAAATATTAAGACCTCCACTTATTAAAAGTTTTTTATAAGAGAGAGTATAATCTGCTAAATATATATTTGATTGCTTTGGAGCTACAAGTAAAGAGTAAACAACTTTTCTAGTTAAGAATTTAGCACTTGGCATTTTAAAGTATTTATTTATATCATATACTGCCTGATGAACTAAAAATGGAAAATAAGCATAAGTGGAAGATTTATATTTTTTTTCTAAAATTACTTTATTATTTTTTAAATATTTAACATCTAAAGTTTTATTTTTGTAAGAAATATCAAATTTCATATCAGAATTATTAGTGTTATTGTAATCTACTTTAAAATGGTCTAAAACTTTAAAATCCATTTTTAAAATTTTTTCTACCGGTTTTGGTCCAGAAAAAGTTATAGAAATTTTAGGTTTATTTTCGATATATTTGGTAATGACAACTTCTTTAGCAAATAAAAACATTATGAAAAATAAAAAAATTATCAATTTTCTCATTTAGTAGCCTTTGTTTGAAATTTAATAATTAGATTAATATTTTTATCAAAATTAATAGATTTTAATTTTTGAATTAAAATTTGCTCTTTTTGCTTATCTAAATTAGAATCTAAAATATAAACTTCAATATAACCATTATTATTAACAAATTTTATTGTAGCATATTCTCCTGGTATATCAGATACTAAATTCCATACTTTAGAAATTTTTTCAATTAATTCATCAACTTTTTCTTTTTTTACATTAGAAGAAGTTTTATAAGAAATATTTACACTTTTTAAATTTTTTAATTTACTTAAGATTTTTTTTGCTTTAAAGCGGCTTAAATATTCTTCTTTTTTAAGTTTAATTTTTTTGGTAGGAATATTTTCATTTACATTTTTAAAAATATCTTTAAAATCAATATCTCCACTTTTTGTAATATTTTCCTTAGAGCCGCTTTTTTTTAGTTTACGTTTTACACTTTTTTTAGTAACAACTTTTGTATGATTAATTTTATTTTTAGGCATAATTATGGCAGTATGAATTAATACTTCTTTTTTTTCCTTTTTATAAAAAAAGGTGAAATATAAAAAAGCGATAATTAAAACATATATAAAAAGAGTTAGTAAAAAAGATAAAATTACCCTCATTTAGTAAGCAGCCCTATTTGTCTAAAACCTGTTTTAACAACTGCTGCATAAACTTTCATAAAAGTATCGTATTTTATATCTTTATCAGCAGCAATATATACTAAAGCATTTTTATTAAAATTTCCATATTTCAAATTAAAATTTTCTAAAAAATTATCTAAAGGTATTTTTTCATTATTTACTAGCACTTCATTACTCTTTGTAATAACAATTTTAATAGTAGCACTTTTAGTAGCAGGTGTAGTTTTGCTGCCTTCTGGTAAGTTAACACTTTTTTCCTGATAAGTAGAAACCGTTACACTTACCATTAAGATAGCTAGCAAAACTAGCATAATATCTACAAAAGGTGTAATATTTAATTCTGGCTTTCTCATCTGCTTAAATACATATCTCTTTGCATTTTTAAAGTAGATATTAAATCTTCTACTTTTGAAGCTAAAATTTGATGAAATGAATAAGCAGGCACTGCTACTAATATACCAACTGCTGTAGCAATTAATGCATCAGCAATTGCAGGTGCTATCATATTAATAGTAGCCACACTTTGCATACCTTTAAAAGCATTCAAAATTCCTACAACTGTTCCAAATAATCCTATAAATGGAGCAGTTGATGCTACGATTGAAAGAAATGTAAGACCTTTTTTAGCTTTTTTCTTTGCAGCTTCAATACATGCATCAAATGTCAGTTTATTTATTTTTTCGCTTTTTTCAATACAATCTTTAAGTGATGAATTTATAGGAAAAACTCCGCTCATTATAAGAGATTTAAAAGCTTCTTCTTCTTTTTTTATCCATGAAGAGAGTTGAAAATATTTATAAAAAAATACAAAAAAAACAAAAAAAAGATAAATCCCAAGCCATCCTAAAACAATTAAGTTTATAGGATTAGCCAGGATTTTAGATGTTTCTAACAGCACTTTCTATCTTTGATTCAACTACTGCTACTAGTGCATCACTATCACTAGCTTCTCTAATCAATTGTTTTGCTTTTTCGATTGCTTTAGCTATTTCACTCTCACTGCTTCCACTAACAGGTACTGCTGAATCTGCAAGTACATTTACATGCTCTGGAGTAACTTCTACATACCCCCAGTTAACTGCAATAATTTCTACTTTATTATCATCTTTTTTTAATGTAATAATTCCAGGTTGTAAGTTTGTTACTAAAGGTGCGTGTCCATCAAGGACACCAAATTCACCTTCAACTCCTGGAAAAGTTGCTTCTTTTATTTCACCTTCATAAATTTTTCCTAAAGGTGTTACGATACTAATTTTCATTTTTAGCCTTTTTTGCTAAGCAACTTCTTAGCTTTTTCAATTGCTTCTTCTAAATCTCCTACCATATAGAATGCATCTTCTGGTAAGTCATCAACTTTACCTTCAAGAATTGCCTTAAATCCTTCAATAGTCTTTTCAAGTGGTACATATCTTCCATCCACTCCTGTAAACACTTTTGCAACGAAGAATGGTTGAGATAAGAATTTTTCAATTTTTCTTGCTCTTTGTACAATTAGTTTATCTTCTTCACTTAATTCATCCATACCTAAAATTGCAATAATATCTTGTAAATCTTTATATTTTTGAAGTACTTCTTGTACTCCTCTTGCAACTCTGTAGTGCTCTTCACCTACAATTTGAGGGTCTAAAATTCTACTTGTTGAATCAAGTGGGTCAACTGCTGGATAAATACCTTTTTCTGCAATTTTTCTATTTAAAACTGTTGTAGCATCTAAGTGCGCAAACACTGTTGCTGGTGCTGGGTCTGTTAAGTCATCAGCTGGTACGTATACTGCTTGAATTGATGTAATACTTCCTTTTTTAGTAGAAGTAATTCTCTCTTGAAGTCTACCCATTTCAGTCGCAAGTGTTGGCTGATATCCAACCGCACTAGGAATTCTTCCAAGAAGTGCAGAAATTTCCGCTCCAGCTTGCGCATATCTAAATATGTTGTCAATAAACATAAGCACGTCTCTGTGCTCTACATCCCTAAAATACTCAGCCATTGTAAGACCTGTAAATGCTATTCTTTGTCTACATCCTGGAGGCTCATTCATTTGTCCATAACATAATGCAACTTTATCAAGTACTCCAGATTCTTTCATCTCATTATAAAGGTCATTACCTTCTCTTGTTCTCTCACCTACACCTGCAAATACAGAATATCCGCTGTGTTTATAAGCAACGTTGTGGATTAATTCCATAATAATAACTGTTTTTCCAACTCCAGCCCCACCAAATAGACCAGTTTTTCCACCTCTCATATATGGACATAATAAATCAATTACTTTAATACCAGTTTCAAAAACTTCCATTTTAGTAGATTGCTCTTCAAATGGAGGTGGGTCTCTATGAATTGTCCATCTCTCAACATCAGCAGGAATTGGCTCACCTTCATCAATAGGGTCACCTGTAACATTAAAAATTCTTCCAAGTACTACTTCACCAACTGGTACTTTAATTGGATGACCAGTAGCTACTACTTTTGTACCTCTTTTTAAACCATCTGTTAAATCCATTGCAATTGCTCTTACTACATGATCACCAATCTCTGCAGCAACTTCTAAAACAACCTTTTTCTTTTTACCTTCTGCTTCAAACTCTACAATTAAAGCTTCATTAATCTCAGGTACTTTATCGCCTTCAAATTCTACATCGATAACAGGACCTAAAACTTGTATTACTTTACCTTCCATAACTCTCCTTTATTTTTTCTTCATAGCTTCAATAGCTGTAATAATTTCAATTAATTCTCTTGTAACAGCTTCTTGTCTTGCTTTGTTATATTTAAGTGTTAATTGCTCTACCATCTCTTGTGCATTTTTAGTAGCTGCATCCATAGCTTGCATTCTTGCACTATGCTCACCTGCTAATGAATCAAGCAATGCATAATACATAATATATTCTATATATTTTTTTACTAAACTCTCAAGTACACTTTCATAATCATCATCAGGCTCTACTTCTAAGAATTCATCATTATTGCCAGATTCTTTTACCTCAATAGGAAGAATTTCTTTTACATGTACTTTTTGAGTTAGTTTATTTACATACCCATTAAAAATTAAAATGATATTATCAATCTCTTCATTGACAAAATCTTCATAAGATTTTTCAATAAATTCTGCTGCTTTTTGATAATTAGGAGCAGATGAAAGACCTTCAACTGCCTCATTCATCTCAATTCCTACAAATCTAAAATATTCAATCCCTTTTTTACCTATAACTTTAAGTCTTACTTTTATATTTTTTGATTTTAACTCTTCTATTTTTTGTAGAGTTGCTTTTATAGTTTGGTGATTAAAACCACCACAAAGACCTTTATCTGCTGTAATTACAATTAAATCTACTTTTTTAACCTCTGTAATATTAGCAAATGCTCTTATATTAATTGTATCTTTTATAGCACTTAACTTTTGAGAAATTTCACTCGTTACTTCTTCTATCTTTTTAGCATATTCGCGAGATAAAAGAAGTGCCTCTTCTGCTCTTTTTAATTTAGCAGTTGAAACGAGCTTCATAGCTCGCGTTGTTTTTTGTGTATTTTTAACGCTATTAATTTTATTTTTTAATTCTTTTAAAGTTGCCATTTAATTATCCTTCTGGATTAAACTGTGCCTTAAATTCTTCTAATGCTTTTTTAAGAAGTGCTTCTGTTTCTTCATCTAATTGTTTTTTAGTTCTAATATTTTCAAAAATTTGTGGATATTTTGTTTCAATAAATGGATAAAGCTCTTCTTCAAATTTTCTTACCGCTTTTACTGGAATATCATCTAAATATCCTTTAACACCTGCATAAATAATCACTACTTCTTTTTCTACCGGAAGTGGTTGATGAGCTGGTTGTTTTAAGATTTCAACTAGTCTTTGCCCTCTTTCTAATTTTTTTCTACTAAGCTCATCTAAATCACTTGCAAATTGAGCAAATGCTTCAAGCTCTCTATATTGTGCTAATTCAAGTCTTAAGTTACCTGCTACTTGTTTCATAGCTTTAATTTGAGCTGCACCACCAACTCTTGATACTGATAAACCTACGTTAATAGCTGGTCTAATACCTCTATTAAATAGATTTGTCTCAAGGAAAATTTGCCCATCTGTAATAGAGATTACGTTTGTTGGAATATAAGCTGCAACGTCTCCACCTTTTGTCTCAACTATTGGAAGTGCTGTTAAGCTTCCTCCACCAAGTTTATCATTAAGTTTTGCAGCTCTTTCAAGAAGTCTACTATGCAAATAGAATACATCTCCTGGATATGCTTCTCTTCCTGGAGGTCTTCTAAGAAGAAGTGACATTTCTCTATATGCATCTGCGTGTTTACTTAAATCATCATAAACAATTAACGCATGTCTTCCATTATCTCTAAAATATTCACCCATAGTAACACCAGCATAAGGTGCTAAATATTTAAGTGATGCAGCTTCTGCTGCTCCTGCATTAACTACAATAGTATAATCCATTGCGCCATGCTCTTCAAGAGTTCTAACAACATTTGCTACAGTTGATTGCTTTTGACCAATTGCTACATAAATACAAGTAACATCTTGGTCTTTTTGATTTAAGATTGTATCGATTGCTAAAGTTGTTTTACCTGTTTGTCTATCTCCAATAATAAGCTCTCTTTGCCCTCTTCCAATTGGAACAAGAGCATCTATTGCTTTAATACCTGTTTGAAGTGGCTCATGCACTGATTTTCTAGCCATAATTCCAGGTGCTTTTTCTTCAACATATCTATACTCAGCTGCTTCAATTTCGCCTTTTCCATCGATTGGCTCACCTAATGCATTTACAACTCTTCCAACTAAAGCATCACCTACTGGCACTGAAATTAATCTTCCAAGTCTTTTTACACTGCTACCTTCAACCACATCTGCACCAGTACCAAATATAACAACCCCTACATTGTCAGCTTCAAGGTTAAATACTAATCCCTTCTCACCTGTTTCAAATTCAACTATTTCTCCAGCCATTACATTAGTTAGACCATACACCTTTGCTATACCATCTGCAGAATAGATAACTTTTCCTACCTCTTCTACGTCTATTTTTAAGTCATAATTCTCAATTTTCTCTTTTATAATTGATGTGATTTCTTGTATCACTTAAGCTCCTTTCTTTAGATTGCTTTTAAAATTTGTGTTATTAAATCTTGTTTGATTCTATCTTCAACTAATGCAAACTCAACATTTAAAACATCCACAAACACCTTTATCCCATTTAAGTCCATCTCCTTTAAATGAAGTTTAATAGTTGAATTGAATTTTTTAGATAATTTTTCTTCTATTTCTTTTAGTGTATCCTCAGATACTTTACCTTCTACAATACCTTCATAAGTATTGTTAATTTCACATACTTTTTCATAAAGTTTTCTTGCTATATTTTTAATTAAATCAATTCTTTTGTTTTCAATTAAAATTTTAATAAAATTTTTAAACTTTGGATTATTACAACCTACTATATCAGAAATTATTTCCACTTTCTCATCTACACTTAATAATGGAGATTTAACTAGTAAAATAAATTTTGGCTCTTTTGCAATACTTCCTAGTTTTGCAATAGCTTCATAAACTTTTTCTAATTCATCTTCATTAAGTGCTGCAAGTAAAGCTTTTGTGTACTTTTCTACTATCATTATGCTACCTTTTTAATTAATAATTTAGCTGCATCTTCACTAGTTACATGTACATCTTTTAACGTCTCATCTAAAAACTCTTTTACTGCTTCTTTTCTTGTTTTTTGAGTTTCATATTTTTTGAACTCTTCAAATTGTTTTTCTAAGATTTTAATCTCTTCTTCTAATTGTTGTTTTATGATTTCTTTAATATGTTCAGCTTCTGCTTGCGCATTTTTAACAATCTCTTCTGCTTTAACTTTTGCATTTTCAAGCTCAGCTTTTGCTTTTTCTTTTTTAGCTTTTGCTTCTTTAAGCTTTGATTCTACTTCTTGAAATCTTTTAGCAATTTTTTCTCTTCTTTGTTTAAAGAAATTCACTATCTTATTTCCAGCTAAATACCAAAGAATTGCTACAAAAAGTAAAAAGTTAATTGTTCTTGGTATAATATCCGTATGAGCCGCCATTTCATTTGCAAAAGCTGCTACACTAAATAAAGTAACTAATAATACTTTTTTCATGCTGCATCCCTTAATTTTTTCTCAACTAATTGTTTAATTTCTTCTTTTTGAGGTAATAATTCTTTTAAAATTTTCTCTTTTTCTTTTTGTAAAATAAGTTTTAAACTCTCTTTTGCTTCTTCTATTTCTCTTTGTTTAATAGCTTTTAATTTTTCTGCTTCTTCTAATGCTTTTAATTTAATCTCTTGAATAATTTTAGAAGCATCTTCTCTTGCAAGTCTTAGTATTTCTTTAACTTCTTCTTCAAATTTTTTAGCCTCTTCTTCATAAACTTGTGCTAAATTTAACTCTTCTTGAAATTTTCTTTCTCTCTCATCCATAAAAGGTACTAATACATCAAAAAGCCAAATTTTTAGCAAATACATTGTTATAAAAAATATACCAGCAATTATTAGCATTACGCCAATATTTAAATCAAGCATAAATTCTCCTTTTTGTGAAATTTTAACATAAAATTAACTTAATTTATCAATAAGTGTTTTTAATTTTTTTAAATCTGTTTCGTTTTTAAACTTTAGTTTTAAAAAATTTTTGCCTATTTCTATTTTAAAGCCCATTTTTTTAAGCTTTAATGCTACATCTAATAAATCTTCGCTAATTTCTTCGTTGTCTTTTTTGCTCTTTTTATATTTTTTTATTAAATTCTCAGTATCTCTTACGCTTAAATTATCTTTTTCTATTTTTTCTACTACATTATCTATTTTATTTTTTTCTAATCCTATTAAAACTTTTGCATGCCCATAAGTAATTTTATTTTCTAAAAGTTTATTTTGCACATCTTCTGGAAGAGTCAAAAGTCTTAACATATTGCTAATATAAGCTCTGCTTTTTCCAAGATTTTTTGCAAGCTCTTCATGAGTAAAACCATACTCATCTATTAATGCTTTTAATGACATAGCAATCTCTAATGGATTTAAATCTTCTCTTTGAATATTTTCAATTAATGCATATTCTCTAAGCTCTTTTAAAGATATATCACTTACAATTGCTTTTATTTTATCTTTTTTTAAGCTCTCTACAGCCCTTAATCTCCTCTCCCCAGCTACTAAAATATACTCTCCGTTATTCTCAACAACTATAATTGGCTGCATAAGCCCATGCTTCTTAATAGATGCTGCTAATTCTTGAATAGAATTTTCATCAAATTGTTTTCTTGGCTGATAAGGATTTGATTTAATTTTTTTAATATCTATTTCTTGAATACTTTTATTTGGAATACTTTTTAAATATCCAGCTTCTACATCTTCAAGTATTGCACCAAGACCTCTACCTAATTTTTTCATTCGCTACTCTCCAAAATTTTTTTTGCTAATACTTGGTATGCTTCAGCCCCTTTACTTTTGATATCATAAAGCATAACCGGAATTCCAAAACTAGGAGCTTCGGCTAATTTTATATTTCTTGGAATAATAATAATTCCATTATCAATTCTAAAAAGCTTATCATTAAAATATCTTTTTAAATCTTGCAGTACCTGTTTTGAGAGATTATTTTGTTTTGAATACATTGTAGGAAGAATACCTTTAATTTTTAGTTTAGGATTTGTTGTATGTTGAAGAAGTGTTATAGTTTTTAAAAGCTGTGCAAGACCTTCAAGGGCAAAATATTCAGTCTGCACTGGAATTATTACGCTATCACTAGCATTTAGTGCATTTATTGTAATAATACCTAAAGTAGGAGGTGTATCAATTATGATATAATCATACTCATCTTTAATTGGCTCAAGCACTTTTTTTATAACTAAATTATCAACTTCTGGGTCAAATTCTTTCTCTATTCCTACAAGTCCAATATTTGAAGGAATTAAATCTAAAGTTGGAAGCATAGTTTTTAATTTTACATCGTTTATATTTTTTGCTCCAATTAATACATGATAAAAATTAAATTCATAATCATTTTTATATATTCCAAGTGAAGTAGTAGCATTCGCCTGAGGGTCTGCATCAATAAAAAGTACTTTTTTATCTGCAATTGCTAAAGACGCTGCCAAATTTACTGCGGTTGTAGTCTTTCCTACTCCACCTTTTTGATTAGCTACAGTTATTACTTCTGCCATTTATTGCCTTTAATGTTGCATCATTATTTAATTCATATTCAATTCCAAAAAATTTCTTGCTCTTTTCAAAAACTTTTTTATATTCTATAAAAATTTCTTCCCAAGGTTTCTTTTTTTGTAACTCATATAAAAACTCTTTTAAAATTCTATCATTTTTTATTTTTTTATCCAAACATCCACTTTCATATTCGCCTTTAATTTTTGGTGCATATTTAGTATTAATTCCTATACCACAAATTATTTTATTTTTTCTAATATTAGTTAAAATGCCTGAGAGTTTTTTGGGTTTTTCTTTTAAAATATAAATATCATTTGGCCATTTTATAAGCAAATTTTCTTGATATCTACTTAAAACCTTATACAAAATAAACGAAAAATAAACACTAATACTCTGCAACGGAATAAAACTAAATTCATCTTTATCTATTATAAAAGAAAAAAATAAATTTCCTCTAACTCCTTCCCAGCTTCTACCTTTTGTACCAATACCATCTGTTTGATATTCGCTCCAAACACAATAATAATTCAAATCTTCTTTTTTTCTTAATAAATATTTTTGAGTTGAATCAATCTCACTAAAATATTCTATTTTCCACTTCATTTCAAAATATTATCACCTACTTTTAATCTTTTACCATTAAGGTAACTAACTGCATCAATCTCTTTTTTACCCGGTACTTGGATTTTTTTTAGTTTAATTTTGCCTTTATTGCACCCAACTACTACTCCATCATCCAAAATATCAATAATTTCTCCCTTTTTATTAATTGAATTACTATCAATAAGCTCCATTTCATTTATTTTGAATTTCTCACAAAAAATACCAGGCCATGGCTTAAAAGCTCTATACTTTCTATCCATAATTAATGCACTCTCAAAATCCACATATCCATCTTCTTTTTTAATTTTTGGAGAATAAGTTGCAAGTAAACTATTTTGTTTTAAGGGTTTAATTTTATTAAAATTTTTAAGAGTGTAGATAATTTGATTTGATGCAATATCAGCAAGCTCATCAAATAAATCAATACTTGTTTTATTGCCAACTTCTGTATAATCCCATGTTAAAATATCACCTGTATCAAGCCCTTCATCCATAAGCATTGAAGTAACTCCAGTATATTTATCTCCATTTAAAATTGCACTTTGAATTGGAGATGCACCTCTATATTTTGGAAGAAGTGAAGCATGAAGATTAATACAAGGAGCAGTTTTTAAAATATGCTTTGGCAATAAAAGACCATAAGCTGCAACAACTATAAAATCTGGATTAAATTTTTTTAAATCTTCATTTTTTAAAGTTGAAGGAGTAAAAACTTCTAAATTATTATCTATTGCATATTTTTTAACTGGCGTTGGAGTGAGGATTTTTTTTCTTCCAACTGGCTTATCAGGTTGTGTAAAAACTGCTACTACATTAAAATTTTTATTTAAACTATCAAGAATTTTTACAGCATAATCAGGGCTTCCCATAAAAACTATATTCATAAATTACCTTTTTTATGGGAATTATAGCAATTATCCAAATTTTCCTGCAATATAATCTGCTGTTTTTTTCTCTTTTGGATTCAAAAATATCTGCTCAGTTGGTCCAAATTCAACAAGCTCACCTAAATACATAAATCCTGTATAGTCACTAACCCTACTTGCTTGTTGCATATTATGAGTAACGATTGCAATAGTAACTTTATCTTTAAGTTTAGAAATAAGCTCTTCAATAGCAATAGTAGAAATAGGGTCAAGCGCACTTGTTGGCTCATCCATAAGCAACACCTCTGGCTCAACCGCAATAGCCCTTGCAATACAAAGTCTTTGTTGCTGACCACCACTTAGACCTCTTGCATCATCTTTTAATCTATCTTTTACCTCATCCCAAAGTGCTGCTCCTTTTAGTGCCTCTTCTACTTTTTCATCAAGTAATTGTTTATCTTTTTTGCCCATAAGTCTTAGACCATAAGCGATATTATCATAAATGCTCATAGGAAACGGCGTTGGTTTTTGAAAAATCATTCCAACTCTTTGTCTAAGATTTATAAGCTCATTTTCTTTTTTATACTCAAGTATATTTTCCATCTCTCCAGTTTCAAGATTTTTAAGTAAAATCTCTCCTTCATATTTATTCCCAGGATATAAATCATGGATTCTATTAAGGCTTCTAAGTAGAGTTGACTTCCCACAACCACTTGGACCAATAAGTGCTGTTACTTTTTTTTCATAAATTGGCATATTAATATTTTTAAGACTTGGCTTATTTGCACCTGCATAAGTAAAAGAGAAATTTTTTATATCCATTACTTTTTCATTATTTTTTTTATTGTCTTTACTAAAAGATTTCATTTTTTATCCTTTACTATATATCTACCAATTAAATTTATAATCAAAACAAAAAATGTTAAAATAAATGCACCAGCCCAAGCAATATCTACAAGATGCTTATCTGGCATTGTAGCAAGATTATAAATTGCAACTGTAAGGCTAGGAAATTCTTCGTTTAAATTTAGTGTAAAATATTGAGAGTTTCCACTTGTAAAAAGAAGTGGCGCCGTCTCTCCTATAATTCTTGCAAAAGCCAAAAGCAATCCTGTCATAATCCCAACTTTTGCGGCTCTTATAATAATATCAAAAATAACTCTATACTTTGGCGCACCAATAGCAACTCCTGCTTCTCTAAGCTCTTTTGGAACAAGACCTAACATATCATCAGTAGTTCTAACTACAATTGGAAGCATAAGAATTGCTAAAGCTATTGCTCCAGCCCATCCATTCATATGACCAATTGGATTTACTAAAATTGCGTATACAAAAGTACCTATTACAATTGATGGAGCTGACATCATAACATCACTTAAATTCCTAATAAATTTTGCAAATTTATTATTAAAAGAATACTCTTGAAGATAAATACCAGCTATCATTCCAATAGGAACACCTATTAAAATTGCTATTAACGCCAAAACAAGCTGACCTACTAATAAATTTCTAAGCCCATTATCAACTAAATCATGAGTAAAAATATAAAGATTTATAGCTTTTACTCCTTTAATAGTTAAAGTAATTAAAATCCAAAATAAAAATATAAGCCCTAAAATAGCAGCAAGAGTTGAGAGGATTAAAATTATTTTATTTATTATAAGTCTCATTTTTTATCCCTTAAAAAGTAAAATTTAGCAAAAGAGATTACAATAAATGAAATTACAAATAAAATCAATGCTAAATAAAATAAAGCTGCAAGACTAAGACCGCTACTTTCTGCAAAGTTGTTTGCTAAAACCACTGGAATTGAAACAGTTGGGTCTGTAAGTTTATGAGGGAAATTAAATACCCCACCAATTACAAACGCAACTGCCATTGTCTCACCAAGTGCGCGCCCTAATGCCAAAATCATACTTCCAATAATTCCTTGCTTTGCATATGGGAAAATTACATCTTTTATAACTTCAAATTTAGTAGCACCCATAGCATAAGCTGATTCTTTTAAAACATTTGGAGTTGTTTTCATGCTATCGCGAGTAAGAGATGCCATAAAAGGAATAATCATAATTCCAAGCACAAGCCCTGCTACAAGCAAATTAACGCTACTTCCCCCAACAATCTTAGATATAAAAGGTCCAAAATAAAAAAGACCCCACATTCCATAAATAATACTTGGAATTGCAGCTAAAAGCTCAATTGCAATTCCAACAGGCTTAGCAATAAAAGGAGGCGCTATTTCAGATAAAAATATAGCAATACCCATAGCAATTGGCACAGCAAAAATCATAGCTATAAGAGTTGAGAGAATTGTTCCTACAATTGGAATAAGCCCTCCATAAACTACATCTGAATTTTGAGTATTTTTTTCAACTCCTGCAGCAGCTAGGGCATCATCATCTTCTATTGCTATATCTTCATCTAAAGAATCATCTGCTAAATCTTCATCTAAAGTATCATCTTGTATAGTAGATGTGTTATTTACTTTCTCTTTAACAACATTTGGCGTATTGTTTTTATCAACACTAACTCCCCATTTTGATTCTACTAAAAAATGAAGCCCATATTTTTCAATTGCAGGTTTTGCCTGAATATACAATACGACAAATATTGCTAATAGTATTAAAAGGATAGTAGAAGCAGATATTTCAGAAAGTCTTTTAAATAAAGTTTCCATTAATTACCTTTTCTATTTAATCATTAAAATTTTAAAAAAATAAAAAGAGGATTTCAAGCCCTCTTATTTTGGAGAAATTCCTTTCTCTTCCCAATATTTTCTCACCATTGCTTTTACATTACTTGGAAGCGGAACATATCCTAGTTTACTTGCTACTTCATCATGGTCATAAGCATAATTAAAGAAAGTTGTAACTTTTTTATCATTATCTTTTTTCTCAGCTGGCACTAAAATAAACGTTGCAGCAATAATTGGATATCCATGTCTTGGATATGCTATAACTTTAAAAAAGTCTTTTTTTGCATCAAATCCAGCAAATTTTGCACCTTCTGAGAAATTTTTAGGAGTTGGTGCATAAAATTTAGCATCCCTTCCTTGAAGCTCTGCCATATTAAGATTATTTTTAAGAGCATCTGCATAATCCACATATCCAATTGAGTATGGATTTGTCTTAATAGCTGCACTTACACCAAAATTACCTTTACCAGCAACTCCTCTTCCTTGCTCATCTGTTGGCCAATTAATCATTTTTTTAGCACCATAATATTTTCTCCAAATACTGCTCATTTTGCTTAAATAATATGTAAAGTTAAAAGTAGTTCCAGATTTATCACTTCTGTGAACAAAAATAATTTTTTTATGAGGAAGTTTTTCATTTGGATTATATTTTACTATAACAGGATTATCCCAATATTGAATAGTGCCAAGCGCAATACCTTCAATTGCTGCTTCAGATAATTTTAAATTTTTTACACCAGGGAGATTATATCCAAGAGCAATACCACCAACTACCGTTGGGAATTGGTAAAGTTTAGCTTGTTTAAGCGTATTAGGGCTTAAAGGCTTATCACTACCTCCAAAATCAACATGTCTTTTTGCAACTTCTTTGATACCAGTACCTGAGCCAGTTCCTGTATAATTTACTTTGTTTCCAGTTTCTTGATAAAAACCTTTTATCCATTGTTTATAAACTGGATATGGAAAAGTAGCACCAGTTCCATTAATAGTCCAAGCAAATGTACTAACTGCTGCAAGTGTTAAGCCAGCTAAAATTTTTTTCATTTTATCTCCTTTTTGAATTTCATTATGTAATTATAAAAAAAAAGAATAACAAAACGATAACAATTTATTATATAATTAAAACTAAAAAGGAATCAAATGCTAATAGAAAAGCAATTAGAAAAGTTAAATGAAAAATTTTATAGCTATGTTTGTGCTATTGAAGAATCATTACAAAAAAAAGAGCTTACAGATGAATTTTTTTTAATAGATTTAAAAGAATTTGATAATGAAATAATTAAAGTTTTAGCACTATCTCATCCTCAAGGAGAATTTTTAAGAGAGACTATTGCATATCTTAAAATTACATCATTTTTAGTAAAAATAAAAAAATCTGTAAAAAGTTTTATAAAAAAGTATGATTTTAAAAACGAAAAAATTGACGCACTTTATCAAAATGCTCTAAGCTCAATTACAACTTTAAAACTTTCTATAAAAAGTGAAAACATTGAAGATGCATACTCTACTATTATAAGTTATGAGAAAATAGCAGATGAAATTTACAAAGATTTAGTAAAAGATATTAAAAAAATTGATGATATTGATGAGATTTTAAAAACTTTAAATATTGCAAAAAAATTAGAAAGAATTACAGATTCAGTAAAAACTATTGCGAAATACTTACTATTTGCAAAAGAAGGAATTGATTTATAATGCTTATTGCAATCATTGAAGATGAAAAAGACTTATTAGAATTGCTTGAATTCAATCTCCAAGAAGAAGGTTATGACGTAGTTGGCTTTTTAAATACAAAAAAAATAAAAGATTTTATTATTGAAGAAAATCCAGACCTTTTAATAGTAGATAGAAATCTTCCTTATGTAGAAGGAGTAAATTTTGTTAAAGAATTAAGAAAAGAAGGATTTAATATACCCGTTATTTTTTTAACTGCTAAAAACTCTGAGGAGAATATATTAGAAGGTTTTGAAGCAGGTGCAGATGATTATATAACAAAGCCTTTTAGTATGGCTGAGCTAAAAGCTAGAGTTAAAGCTGTTTTAAAAAGAAATAAAAAATTATCTTCTTTCCTAGCATATAAAAATTATAAACTTGATTTAGAAAATTATGTTTTAATAGATAATGAAAAAAAAATACCTCTTACAAAAAATGAAATAAAACTTCTTGAAATTTTTTTTAAAAACCCAACTAGAGTAATCTCAAGAGAAGAAATTGCAAATATTTTAGATATTAGCGAAAAAAGTGTAAATGTTGCCGTAAACAGACTAAATCATAAAATCAATATTTTAACTGCTGTAAGAGGTATTGGATACAAACTAAGATGAAAAAAGTTTTAAACTACTTAAAAAATATAGCTTGTAAAAAAAACCTTAAAGAAATAGAAAAATTAAAAAACGAAATAAAAGCTTTAAAAAAAGAAAACATTAAATTAAAAATTCAAAATTCTTTTAAAGACGATATTATATCTGCTATTGCGCATGAATTTAAAAACCCAATCTCAATAATAAACGGATACATAGAAACAATCTTAACTTCATCTTTATCAAAAGAGTTAGAAAACAAATTTTTAAA
Source organism: Nautiliaceae bacterium (assembly GCA_027011225.1). Taxonomy (GTDB): domain Bacteria; phylum Campylobacterota; class Campylobacteria; order Campylobacterales; family Nautiliaceae; genus JALTBU01. The sequence continues at coordinate 21,011 of JALVAK010000037.1, forward strand.
TAAAATTCATAAAAACACAACTAGACTAAGCGCTTTAATAGATAGATTATATTTTATTACAAAAATAGAAAACAACAAACTAAAACTTAATAAAACTCATTTTTATCTTGATGAAGCAATTAATGAAGTTATAGCTTCTTTTGACGAAAGTAGAATTATAAAAAATTTAAATCATATAAAAGTTTATGCTGATAAAAACTTATTACAAATTGTAATCTCAAATTTAATTAGCAACGCATTAAAATATTCAAAAAAAGAAGTTTATATAAATTTAAATGAAAATTATTTTGAAGTTATTGATAAAGGTATAGGAATTGATAAAAAAAATCTTGAATTAATTAAAGAAAAATTTTTTAGAATCTCTAAAAATGAATGGGATAATTCTTTAGGGCTAGGCTTATATATAGTAGAAAAGATTTTAAAATTACACAATACAAATTTGCAAATTGAAAGCGAGAAAAAAAAAGGAAGCAAATTTTATTTTGATATTACTTCGATAAAAGATAAGGAATACCAACAACTAAAGAAGTAAGCACCAATAACCCTATAAACATTAAAAACATAAATTTCCAAAAAGGAAAAGGCTTTTCATTCATCACATATCTCCTTTGAATTAGCAAAGCTTGCTTTAACTAAAGTAGTATCTTCTGGAGTGCATAAAATAATTTCATCATCAGGTGTTAAAAGATTAAATAAATCCTCTATTGCATCTACATTTAAAGCTTTAAACCCATTATCTTTTAAATAGGCTATACTTTGTAAGTCGTTAACTACAAATACTAACTTAGTATCATCTATTCTTTGTATAGCTTTATCAAGCCTTTTAATTCTATCTTCTTTTTTTCTATCACCTGTATAAACATAAACATATTTCATTTTTTTCCTTTTCTCATATTAATATACATATGAATTATATCAATAGCAGCTGGGGTTACCCCGCTAATTTCGCTTGCTTGAAAAAGTGTTTTTGGTCTTATTTTTTCAAGTTTTTCTACTACTTCACGGCTAAGCCCCGGAATCCCTCTATATTCAAAATCTTCAGGAATTTTTACACTTAGCATCTCTTTCATTCTATCTATTTGAGATTTTTGTTTCTCAATATAATGATGATATCTAGCCTCAATCAATATTTGCTCTAAAGCTTCTTCACTAAGCTCCTTTAGCTCAGGTGCAATAGCTAGTAATTTTTCTTTATCAAATGTGTGTCTTGAAGCTATTTTTCTAAGCTCCATTTTATTTTGAATTTTATCTTCTCCAAGGCTTTCAAGTTTTTTATTAATCTCTTTATTTGGAGTTACAAAAGTTTCATTTAAATATTTCATGCCTTTGCTTATCTCTTCTTTTAGTTTTTCAATTCTTTTATAAGTCTCTTCATCAAGAAGCCCTAGTTTATAACCATAATCTCCAAGTCTTAAAATTGCATTATCTTCTCTAAGAAGCAGTCTATATTCACTCCTACTTGTAAACATTCTATAAGGCTCATTTGTTCCTTTTGTAACCAAATCATCAATCAAAACTCCAATATATGCTTCATCTCTTCTTAAAATTAATGGCTCTTTTCCATCAATTTTAAGTGCTGCATTAATTCCAGCCATTATACCTTGAGCTGCCGCTTCTTCATATCCTGTTGTTCCATTAATCTGACCTGCAAAAAATAGTCCTTCAATCTGTTTAGTTTCTAGTGAATGTTTAAGATTTGTTGGCTGAATAAAATCATACTCAATTGCATATCCAAATCTTACAATTTTAGCATTTTCAAGTCCTGGGATTGAGTGGATAAAATCTTCTTGCACATCCATAGGAAGTGAAGTTGATAAACCATTTAGATAATATTCAGTTGCTTCTCTTGTTTGTGGCTCTACAAATACATGGTGTCTTTCTTTATCTGGAAATTTATTTAGTTTATCCTCAATACTTGGGCAATATCTAGGTCCAATTCCTTCAATTTGTCCTGTAAAAAGAGGAGCTCTGTGGAAATTTCCTCTAATAATATCGTGAGTTTTTGCATTTGTATAAGTTACATAGCATGGTAACTGCTCTGGATTAAAAGTTTTTTTATCTGTTCTAAATGAAAATGGCTTTGGATTTTCATCACCTGGTTGTATTTCCATCTTAGAAAAATCAATACTTCTTGCATCAATTCTAGCAGTTGTTCCAGTTTTTAGTCTTTCTAATCTAAATCCTAAATCTTCAAGAGATTTACTTATCTTTTTAGCAGGAAGCTCGTGAAATCTACCACCTTCAATCTTTACAGGACCAAAGTGCATAAGACCTCTCATAAATGTTCCAGTTGTTAAAATAAGAGCTTTACACTCATACTCATTTAAAAGATTTGTTCTAACTCCAGTTACTTTTCCATTTTTAACCAAAATCTCATCTACTATCTCTTGAGCTACAGTTAAATTTGGAGTATTAAGAATCTGATTTCTCATCCAGATTCTATATCTATCCATATCAATTTGAGCCCTACTTCCTCTTACAGCTGGTCCTCTATTTTCATTAAGCACTCTAAATTGAAGTCCAGCATTATCAGTAGCAAGCGCCATAAGCCCGCCAAGTGCATCAATCTCTTTTACCAAATGCCCCTTAGCAAGTCCTCCAATTGCTGGATTACAGCTAGCCGCTCCAATTTGCTCTACAAGCATTGTAAGCAAAAGCGTTTTTTTACCCATTTTTGCAGCTGCATGTGCTGCTTCAACTCCAGCATGTCCTCCACCAACAACTATAACATCAAATTTTTTCATCAAGCTCCTTTAGTTTTTCTGCATTTTTAATATAATTTTGCAAATTATCAAGTTTTTCATTTATCTCTTCATTTAAAAAATTATCAAAATCCTGCTTAATATTCATCATATTTTCATCAAATACATCAAGCAAAATATTGCTATTGCCAACTAGTACTAGATATTTTCTATTATTAAATTCTATTAAAACTACTCTATTTTTAGCATCTATTGGCTTTTGAAATAAAATTTTTATATCACTTTTTACTGGAAGTGGTTTTATTTTTTTTCTTATAATCCATAAAATTATGGCAATAATTATTAAAATTGCAACAGATATTATATAACTAAAATAATCCAAACTATCTTGAGGATTTTGCAAAGTTAAATAATTATCTTTTTTAACTTCTAAATTTTCTATTCTAAATCTTAGACCATATCCATCTGGAGTTAAAGATACAGATGTTTTATATTTATTAAATGTAATAAATTGTATCAAAATATCATTATTTTTAGGTGAAATTTTTACTTCCTTAACAAAAAAATCATCAAACTTTTTATAAAAGTTTTCATTAGATTTAATATTGGTTATTAAAAATTCATTTTTTGCGATTTTTATAACTTTTCCATTAAACTTTTCATCAAGAGAAAATAATATATCAAGTTTATTTTTTTGAGGAAAAAAATTAACATTAACCAAATTAGCCCCAAAAAGTATTGTTGCTAAAAAAATAATTATCTTTTTCATTTTTCCTCTTTTGTTAAATAGTAAATAAGTGAGCTTGCATCTAACACTTCATTAAGTCTAATTGCCAAATTTTTTTCATATACCATAACTTCCCCCTTGCCTATAATTCTCCCATTTACATATACTTCTGCACTCTCGCCTGCTGGCTTTTGCAAATCTATTACACTTCCTCTTTTTAAATTAAGAATGTCTCTTAAACTCATCTCAACTCTTCCTAAATCACTCTCAAATAAAACTTCTGTATCAAGCAACTCTTCATAATCAGGAATAATCTCTTCAATTAATTGCTCTAACTCTTCTAAATTAAGATTTTTTTCCATTAAACTTCCTTAAACAGAATAGAAAAACATTTATCATTAATGCTTAAATTAAGCTTTTTATCATAATCGATATTAATATCAGTTAAAAATTTTGGGGTTGTAATATCAAAATGGATATTCTCCTCACTTGCTAAAACTTTTGCATTACCAACAATTAAATTTGCAATCTCTTTTGCTAAATCTTCAATATCATAATCCGTATCACCAAATAAAAGCTCACTTACACTATCTAATACATCTTTTGGTAAAATTAAAAAAATATTTAAATTTTCATCACCTCTTATATCAATTTCGCTAATAAATCCATTATTCACTTCTTCATTGCAATGATTAATCTCAGCTCCAATACTTTTTGCAAAATTTTTAGAAGCTTCAATAAAAAACTTCTCCATCGATTCTCCTTTTGTTTATTATATAATTTTACCAAAAAAGGATATATTTGATTTTAGCAATAATAATAGGAATTATAACAGGTTTTTTTAGTGGATTTTTAGGAGTTGGAGGAGGCACTATACTTGTGCCAATTTTATTGTTTTTAGGTTTTTCTCTAAAAGAAGCAATAGGAATTAGTGTTACACAAATGATGATGAGCTCTATTTATGGCTCATTTCTAAATTACAAAAAAGGTCTACTTAAAATAAAAAATGGGCTCTCTTTAGCCCTTGGAGGTGCATTAGGTGCTAGTCTTAGCGGGTTTATAGTAAAGCATACCAGTAAAGAAATATTAGGAGCTATTTTTTTAAGCTTAGTATTAATTGCAATTATTAGATTTTTTATCACAGTAAAAGAGCCTGCAACTGAGCCTCCAATTGATAATAAAAAGCTTTTTTTTATAGGAATTTTCGTAGGAGCTATTGCTATTAGTGTTGGTGTTGGAGGTGCTGTACTTATTACTCCTATTTTAGTTGGATTTTTAAAATATAAACTAAAAACAACTGTTAGTCTATCTCTATTTTTTGTTGTATTCTCATCAATTGCAGGCTTTATTTCTCAAAGCTTAGCAGGACACATTAATTACATAGAAGGTTTTACTATAGGTCTTGGAAGTTTAATAGGTACTCATTTTGGAGTAAAACTCTATCATAAAATTGATACTAAAATCCATAAAAAAATTCTTCTAGCGTGGTATATTTTAATATTCTTTGCTATGATATATAAATTATATTTTTAAGGAATTTGATGAGCACAAAATTATTAGTAGAAGTATTTGTGATACTTTTAATAGGTTATAGAATTTATGTTTTGCAAAAATTTAATATAAAATCTGCTGCTGATAAATTGTTTGCTCTTTATTATCTAAGAAACCACTATCCCTTAATAGCAGCAGTTATTATATTTTATATATTTGAAATCGCTATTGTAGAGCTAATAGCTCTTAATAAAGTAGATATTCCTTTGATTTTTTTAGCAATGATTGAGCTTTTTATGATTTATAGACATATTTATATCCCATTAAAAACAGATGATAAAGATGACTATATCGATACAGTTATAAAAAGGATATTTACTACACTAACATACTCAGAATATATGGAAATAAAAAATGAGCTTTTTAAACCTCAGCCAATGTGGAAATTATATTTAACTGAAATGATTGTATTTTTCTTTGCCATTTACTCAATAGAGCTTTCTTAAAATTTTCTTAAATTTTTGATATAATCTTAAACTTTATTTAAAGGAGCTTAATGGATAAAATAAAAATTATAGGAGCTAGAGAAAATAATTTAAAAAATATAAATCTTGAAATTCCTAAAAATAAACTTATAGTTTTTACTGGTTTATCTGGTAGCGGAAAAAGTACACTTGCATTTGATACTTTATATGCAGAAGGTCAAAGAAGATATATTGAGTCTCTAAGTAGTTATGCAAGACAATTTTTACAAAAAACTGGAAAACCTGAAGTTGATAAAATTGATGGTCTAACTCCAGCAATAGCAATAGACCAAAAAACAACTTCTAAAAATCCACGCTCTACTGTTGGGACTGTAACTGAAATATATGATTATTTGCGCCTTTTGTATGCAAGAATAGGAATACAGCACTGCCATCTTTGTGGAAAAGAAATTACACAAATGACTCCTCAAGATATTATTAATGAAGTACTTAAATTGCCTGAGGGAGCTAAAATAATCATATATGCTCCACTTGTAAAAGAAAAAAAAGGTGAATTTGCTGATTTAATTGAAAAGCTAAGAAAAGAAGGCATTATTAGAGCTTATATCAATGGGACAATTGTTAGACTTGATGAAGAAATTGAGCTTAAAAAAACAAAAAAACATACAATCAAAGCAGTAATTGATAGAGTTATTGTAAAAGAAGAAAATAAAAGTAGAATTGCAGAAGCAGTAGAAAGAGCACTTAATAAAAGTTTTGGTGAAGTTGAGATTGAAATACTTAATGCAAAAGAGCTAGGGCTTGAGAGGGATTTTATACACTATAGTGAGCATAATGCATGTTTTGATTGTAAAGTAAGCTTTGAAGAGCTTGAGCCTACTTCTTTTTCATTTAATTCACCTAAAGGCGCATGTCCAAAATGCGATGGGCTAGGAGTAACATACACACTTGATGTTGAAAAAGTAATAAAAGATAAACCACTAAATAAAGGCGCAATTCCACTAATTTGGGGATTTAATAAAAAGTATTATCAAGAATTTTTCAAAGCCTTATGCAAAGAGCTTAATATTGATATGAAAAAAAGTTTTTACGAGCTAGAAGATTATCAAAAAAAATTGATTTTAAATGGTACTGCTTATGAAATTGAATTTTATTATGGAAAGCATAAAATCTCTAAAAGATGGCCAGGACTTAGACAAATTGCACTTGATATGTATAAAGATGAAGATTTAAGTGAGATAATGAGTGAAAGTACTTGTCCTAGTTGTAAAGGATTTAGATTAAAACCTGAGAGTCTTGCAGTAAAGGTTGCTGGAAAAACAATAGCTGAAATTATATCTATGCCAATAGAAGAAGCTTATAAATTTTTTAGTGATGAGAAAAATTTTGAATATCTATCAAGCCAAGAGAGAATGATAGCTGAGCCAATTTTAAAAGAAATTAGAGAAAGATTATTCTTTTTAGTAGATGTAGGACTAGGATATTTAACGCTTCATAGAGATGCTAGAACTATAAGTGGGGGTGAGAGTCAAAGGATTAGAATTGCATCTCAAATTGGAAGCGGACTTACTGGCGTTATGTATGTTTTAGATGAGCCAAGCATTGGTTTGCATGAGAGAGATACAATAAAACTTATAAATACCCTAAAAAACCTAAAAAATAAAGGAAATACCGTTATAGTAGTTGAGCATGATAGAGAGACAATACTTCAAGCAGATTATATTGTAGATATAGGTCCTGGTGCTGGAAAATTTGGTGGAGAAGTAATTTTTAGCGGAGATGTAAATTCTTTAATGAAAAGTGATACTCTAACTGCAAAATACCTAAGACGCGAGCTTGATATAAACTATAGAAAAGATAGACCTCAAAATGAATGGATAGAGATTAAAAATGTAAATATCCACAATATTAAAAATCTTGATGTAAAAATACCTCTAAGAAATTTAGTATGTGTAACGGGAGTTAGTGGGAGTGGTAAAAGCTCATTAATTTTACAAACTTTACTTCCTGTTGCAAGAGAAATTCTAAATCACGCTCATAAAATTAATAAAGTAAAAGGCGTAGAAATTAATGGGCTTGAAAAGCTTGATAAGGTAATTTATCTTGACCAAAGCCCTATTGGTAGAACTCCTAGAAGCAATCCTGCAACTTATACAGGAGTGTTTGATGATATAAGAGCACTTTTTGCCTCTCTTCCTGAAGCTCAGCTTAGAGGTTATACTCCGGGTAGATTTAGCTTTAATGTTAAAGGTGGTAGATGTGAAGTGTGTAAGGGTGAGGGTCAAATAAAAATTGAGATGCATTTCTTGCCAGATGTAATGGTAACATGTGAAGCGTGTGGTGGAAAAAGATATAATGAGCAAACACTTGAGATTAAATACAGAGGCAAATCAATAGCAGATGTACTTGAAATGAGCGTAGATGAGGCATATGAATTTTTTGAAAAAATCCCTAAAATAAAAAATAAACTAAAAACTCTAAAAGATGTAGGACTAGGTTACATTACTCTTGGACAAAATGCAGTGACTTTAAGTGGTGGTGAAGCTCAAAGGATAAAACTAGCAAAAGAGCTAAGCAGACGCGATACTGGAAATACTTTATATATTTTAGATGAGCCAACTACTGGGCTTCATTTTAAAGATATTGATAATTTAATGCAAGTGCTCCAGCATTTAGTAGATTTAGGAAATAGCGTAATTGTAATTGAGCATAATTTAGACTTTATTAAAAATGCAGATTATATAATTGATATGGGACCAGAAGGTGGAAGTGGCGGTGGAAAAGTAATTGC
>JALVAK010000038.1 GCA_027011225.1 Nautiliaceae bacterium
GTGAATAAAAAAGAAGAAATATTAAAAATTGCAAGTAAAGAATTTGCAAAATATGGCTATAATGGTGTTAGTTTAGAAAATATTGCAAAAAAAGCAAAAATTACAAAAGCTACAATTTTTTATTACTTTAATAATAAAAAAACTCTTTTTGAAGCCGTTATTGTTCCAAGAATAGAAGAATTAATTAAAGAAATTTATTCATTTGAGAGTGAAAATCCAAAAGAAGAGCTTAAACATTATATCTATTCTTTCGCAAAAATTTTTAAAAAATATCCTTGCTTTGCCGCAATTCTTGCACATGAGTTTGTAGATGGAGGAAGAGATTTAAGTGATGATACTATCAAATTACTCTCTAAAGCTTTTAAAAAACTTATAACAATACTAAAAGATGGAGAAGAGAAAAATATATTTAAAATTGACAATCCATTTTCTATCCAATTAATGATTGTAAGTGCACTGATTATGCATCAAACCACTAAAGAAATGAGAAGAAGAGTATCAAAATTTATTGAAATTGAATTAAACCCAGACATAAAAGATATTGCAGATGCTATTTATACAAAAATTCTAAAAGCAATTTTAAAGGACTAAAATGAAAAAGCTATTAATTTTAAGCTCAGCTATTATTGCAATAAATGCTACAGATATATCTTTACTTTTTCAAGCTATAAAAAAACAACCTGAGAGTAAAATTGATAATATAGCAGTTAAAGAAATGCAACTTACTAAAAAGAAAGTAACCTCATCTCTTTATCCAAAATTAAATATTTTTAGTAGTTTTGAGCATTTTTCATCTCCTGCAAATATAAAACCTCTTCCTCCAACAATTGCCGCAAAACTTGCACAAGAAGGAAAAGGTTATTGGTTTTCTAGAAATATTACAAAAGTTGGCTTTAACATCTCGATGCCTCTTTTTGTAAAAGAAATTTTTGATAATGCAAAAAAACTAAACCATATAATTAAAGTTAAAAAATATCAAGCAAAAATAAATCTCTTAAAAAGAGAAGCACTACTTGTAACTTATATAAGCAAGTTAAATTATCTCTACTCTTTAAAAAATGCTATAACACAAAAAGAAAATTCAATAAAAACAACACTTAAAGCCATAAAAGTTGGCGTAGAAGTTGGAAGAATTCCAGAATTTAAACTACTTAGGCTAAAAGATGCTCTAAATTCAATAAAAGTTAAAAAATCACAAATCAATATGGCTATTGATGATGTTAAAAGTAAAATTTATTCTTTAACAAAAATAGAAATAAACTCTCCTATAAAATTCAAAGTAATACAAAATATTCAAAAAAAAGAATTCTTAGCAATTAAACCTTTAAAAGAAAATAAAAAAGCCCAACAAATTAATTTAAAAATCTCAAAAGATACTTTATATCCTAAATTTATGCTTCAAGCAAAAGGATATAGAGCATTTGCAAAAGCATATAATAATGGCGATAGGTTAGCTGAAAACTTCGCAAGTATTGGAATTTATATGAATTGGAATATATTTGATAAAACAAATTTAACTCAAATCCAAAAATCAAAGCTTAACGTATTAAAATCAAATTTAGAAATTCAAAAAACTTTAAAAAATTTAAATGCTGAGGTTAAAAAAATATATTCTTCTCTCAAAGAAACAAATAAAGCAATAAAACTAACTCAAAACTCACTTGAATTAAAAGAAGAATTGTTAAAAAGCGCTAAAAGCGCATTTGAGCTAAATAGCATGACAGTTGATGAATATTTAAGATATGAAGATGACTTAGCAAATACAAAAGCAAATCTTGCAAATTTAATTGCAATTAAAAATTCTTTAATTGCAAACCTTGCATTTATTTATGGAAACAATTTAGAAAGGATTTTCAAATGAAAAAAATATTTAAAGTTTTAATTATCTTAATTGTTATTGTTATTTTAGTAATTGGTGCAGTAACTTTAGTAAAAAAAAGAAAAGAAGAAGATGCAAAAATACCACCTGCAAAAATCTATCCAATAACTATAAAAGCAATTAAGCCAAAACAAGGACACATTATAACTACTCTAAAATATCTTGCACTTGTCAAAAGCAATAAAAGTATATTAATTACATCTAAATTTGCAGGAAAAATAAATTACATTGCAAAACTTGCTCAAAAAGTTAAAAAAGGAGAGATTGTAGTAAAAATTGATGATTCAAACTTAAAAGCTCAGCTTAAATCAATCAATTCTCAAATATCTGCAATTAAAGATTTAATTAATGCTGATAAAATAAATCTTCAAACGCTAAAAGATACTCACAAAAGAACAGAAAAACTCTTAAAAGTTAAAATGGCAAGTATTGAGCAATATAACCTTGAAAAAGCAAAAATTGCATCACTAAAAGCAAAACTAAAAGCAGATGAAAGCAAATTAAAAAGCTTAATAGCAAATAAAAAAGCAATTATTAGTAATTTATCTTATGCTGAAATTAAATCTCCAATTAATGGAATTGTTAGTGCAAAATTTTTAAATAAAGGTGACAATGCATTTGCTGGAAAACCTATTTTAAAAATTAGTGCAAATAAAGGAAACTACCTATTTATGCCTCTTGCAAAACCTTATAAAGAGGTTATTTATAAAAATAAAATTTACAATCTAATTCCTTTAAACTCTACATTTAATGGAGTACCAGCTTATAAAGCAGATGTAAATGACAATAAATTAATTGAAGGTGAAAAAGTAAATGTTAAAGTTGTAACATTTGATGGAAACGCAACACTTGTACCATTTAACTCTATTCTTACAATAAATGGGAAAAATTATGTATTTGATACAAACAAAAATCCAATTGAAGTACATATATTAGCAAGCGGAGAAGAAGGGATTGTAATAAAAGAAAACTTAAAAAATAAACTTATTTTAAAAGCAAACCCTGATATCTTACTTAAAATAAAAGCTGGATACCCTGTAAGGATAGTAAATGAGTAGATGGAATTATGGGTTTATTAATTTAAATATAACCAATTAACAAAAAGGATACAATATGTTTGAATATTTTTTTAGAAGAAGTCATCTTCTTTGGGCTATTATTTTAGCAATGTTTGTATTTGGAATAATTGGTCTTATTAAAATGCCAAAAAATCTTTTTCCAGATGCAAACCGCCCAGAAGTAGTAATATTTACCACAGTCCCAGGAGCTAGTGCTGATGTAGTAGCAAATACAGTTTCAAAAACTATAGAAAAAGAGATGGGTACTTTAAGCAATATATATGAAATCAAATCAACAAATGTTGCTAACTTTTCAATTGTGCATGTTGTGTTTGATTATAAAAAATCTCTCCAAGGTGCAGCAGTAGATGTTAGCAATGCATTAAATAGAATAAGAGATAAACTACCTAAAAATGCAATTCCTGCAATTTATCTTGTAGGTGATTTCACTTTGCCTGTTGATGTATTTGCTCTAAGCCCTAAAAATGACAAAATCACACTACCAGAGATTAGAAAAATAGCAGATAGTTTTATAAAACCAAAGCTTCTAACAAACCATAATATCGGTAATGTAGAAATTTTTGGCGGATATAAAAGTGCCATTATGATTAAAATTGACCCAAAACTTCTAAAAAAATATAACCTCTCACTTGATAGCATAATTAAAACTATCCAAACTACCATCAAAAACACACCAATTGGATTTATTAAAACAAAAGATAATTTCTATACACTAAATTACTATGGAGAAAAAAAAGAGATTGAAAAACTAAAAAATATCTTTGTAGCACCAAATATAAGACTTAGCGATATAGCAGATATTAAATGGACATATCAAACAAATAATACTTCATATATCGGAAATAACTCTCCTGCCATTGCTGTATCTGTAGAGAGGGCACCTGGTGGAAGCGTAATTGATACAAGTAATGCAGCAAGAGAAATAATGGCTAAAATCGCTAAAATGTATCCAAATATAAAAATCACCATTGCCGATACTCAAAGAAACTTAGTAGA
>JALVAK010000039.1 GCA_027011225.1 Nautiliaceae bacterium
TCTCGAGCGCTCGCATGAGCGTCTGGCTCACAGCATCTTGGCCGATGAGATCTTCGAAACGTTTGGGACGATATTTGAGTGCCAGTGCCACGATCGATCCTTGGAAAAAATTGTCTAATTATAGCTAGCAAATTGTAAAGAGGATATAAAGTTTTTACAATGTTTATTCTTGTAACACGGTAGTAAAAAAAAGAAAAAATCGTCCAAAATATGACAATTGTATGACATCTTTGCATTATACTTATTTTGTAGGATTAACGTTAGACTAACATTAAATTAGCATTGGATTAACATTGCAAAACAATCAACTAAAAAGGGAACAAAGATGAAATTGGTACGTTATATAGGCACAATTTCGGTATTGGTTTTTCTAACAGGTTGTGGTGCAGGTCTAAAAAATTTGGGTAAATCGTCTGCTCATATGCAAGAAGCGAAGCAAGCTTCGACAAAACAAGAGTATCAAAAACTTTTTCAAGAGTATAAAGAGCAGAATAAAACAAAAGATCTATTGTGGGATTACGAAGCTGGTACGGTAGGCAACTATGTAGCTGCATACAAAGAGAGTGTTTTTTATTTTGATAGAGCTGAGGATTTGATCAAAAAGTATGACGAAGAGGTTTTAGCTTCCAAAGCACTTGCCAATATAGGCGCTGTTTTGACCAACGATACTTTTATGGCTTATCGTCCAAGAATTTACGAAAAGATTATGGTCAATACGTATAAAGCGATTGATTTTATAGAGTTAGGCGATTGGCGCAATGCTAGAATTGAGTTTAATAGAGCACTCGTTAGGCAAAAAAGAGCCGCAAAGTTTTTTGAAAAAGAGATAGCGCTTGAGAAAAAGAAAATTAAACATCAAAATGAAGAAAAGCTCAAAAAATCTAAAAAATCTTTTTCACTTAATAAAGTGCTAAAAAATAAGAAAACACTCTCTCCAATCGAAAAAAAATATAAAAACCTTTTTACTTTTAAGCCATATAGAGACTTTGTAAACCCTTTTAGTACCTATTTAGCGGGTCTATATTTTCTTAATCGCAAAGACTACCGCAAAGCAGAACAGCTCTTAAAAGAGACATACGGTATGATCAAAGGAAGAGACAATGGCGCCTCTTATGTCTTAAAAGATTGGAAACTAGCTAATAATATGAAAAGAAGTATCCGTTCAAGAAAACAGCATTTTACATGGGTTATCTTTTTTAACGGTAAAGCTCCTAAAAAAGAAGAACTAAGAATTGATATTCCTCTATTTCTTTTTTCAAATGACGTCTATTACACAGGTATCGCGCTTCCTACGCTCAAAACGCAAAAAGCGCCCTATCCGTATCTTTTGGTCAATAAAAAAAAGACAAAACGAGTCGCTTCAATGGATAGAATTATTAAACAAGAATTTAAAAAGCGTTTTCCAACTATTATGACAAGAGCACTTGCTAGAACAATAGTACAAACAGTTATCCAAAAACGGGTCAACGATAAACTACAAGGAGTTGCAGCGGTAACTCCTATGGGATTTTTGCTTACAAAAGGGTTGAGTGCCGCAGCGCAAGCTGTGCTCAATAGAGCCGATACAAGAATGTGGGAAAGACTTCCAAAAGAGTTTCAAGTAGCTAGAGTAAAAAGCGGAACAAAGCTTGTTATACAAACACCAAATAAGAAAAAAATTACTACTTTAAGGACAAAACCAAATAAGAGCTATATTGTTTTCATAACTATTCCAACGAAAAATAATGAAGCTATTATTAATTATAAAGAGCTTTAGAATAATTTAAAGCCGCTCAAGTTATAATTTTCTAATAACTAAATTTAAATATTTAAATAAAAGGAGGAGAGGTGAAATACTTAAGAGTGTTGGCAGTTTTTGTTTTTTTAGCTGCTAATATTGCAACAGCAAAAGACGCTTGTTTGGTGAAGGGTGAAGAGTTGCTAAAAAAAGCGCTTACGATAAAATCAAAAAAAGCTGTCACATATGGTTTAGCAGCTGCAGTAGTTTTTAAAAAAGGTTGTAAAGAAGGCAAAATAGAGTGTTGCGACAAATATGCACAAAATTATTTACTTGATTTTTTAGCATCAAAAAATATCCAAGAGAATCTAAGAGTTTTGGAAAAAGGATGTAAAAAGGGAAGTGCTTATAGTTGTTATACATTGAGTTCTCTTTATAGTCAGGATACAAAAATAAAAAATCAAGTTATTCATAAAAATATTTCAAAAGCAATTGAATTCGCTAAAAAAGGTTGTCAAAAAGGATTAGAGATAAGTTGTAATCTTTATAATACTTTAGCCTTTCTATATCATAAAGATATCAAATACTTAAAAAATATTGAAAAGCTGTGTTATGAAAAAAATTTTTTTCTAAGCTGTATTAATGCTGCAAGATTTTATGCTAATGGTATTAATACAAAAAGAGATTATGATAAAGCACTAAAGCTATTGCAATATGCTTGTAAGAAAAAAAATGGAAGAGCTTGCTTTGAAGCAAGTTTAATTTTGTATAAAAAGTATGAAGGTAAAAAAGTTCCTAAAAAAGTTGAAGAAGAAGTAGCCAAGCTACTTCAAAATGCTTGTCAAAATGGACATAAAGAGTCTTGTAAAATTTTAGCTAAATCAAAAGAAGGAGGTAAGAAATGAAAAAAGTTGTAGCAAGCTTAATAGTGGTAGGAATGGTAGCAAGTAATAGTTTTGCGGTTCCAGCATTCGTTCAAACTGCAGCAAAAGCAATTGCTGAAGAAGGAGCAAAATTCCTATTTGAAACAATAGGAAAATTTTTAGATAACAGTGAAGTCATCATTACTAATTCTACTATTGACAATACACAAGATTTACGAGATAGTTGGATAATAGGAAGTAATACTGGTATACAGCTGATAGGAAATAAGATCAACATAAATAACTCTGATCTTGTCAATGATGTAACAGCATATAATTCTGAGATCATTTTATCAAATGCAGGTATTAAAATAAAATCAAAAAATATTCGATTAGATAATACAGATATTTATAATACTCTTCGACTTGACAAAAGTACAGTCGTGCTTTCTAACATAGGGGTTGAAATTGGCAATCTCTAAAATAGCAACATTCTTTATGGTTATACTTGGAAGTATATTATTTGCACAAGAAGATACTGATAATTGTTATCTTTCTAATAAAATAAGGCGCTTGAATATAATATCACTCAAGCGCCTTGAAATAAAATGTAAAAAGATTATAAATAAAAATAAAGAAAATAAAATCTATTTTAATGGAAAACTGATTGTTTTAACGCCTTCATGTTGTAAATATTTACAAGAAAATAATTTTTACTATAGAAATTCAAAGTTTTTAAATTCATATAAAA
>JALVAK010000040.1 GCA_027011225.1 Nautiliaceae bacterium
TAAATATAGGTGGCATAGATTTAGGAAAGTTTTTTTAATTAATATTTTGTTTTTTGTAAAATTATGAAAATTTTTAAGAGAGAATTATAAAAACCAAAATTAAAAAATATGTGAATTTTATTTTTAAATTTTTGTTTCATACCCCTATCTATACCCCTAAAATTTTTCTTTTAAGATATTTGGTTAGGTATTTTTAGAGAAATATTCTAAAAATATTTCTTCTAGTTTATGATGTGTCTCATAATCTATTTGGTATACAAGTTTATTTCCATTTTTTAGATAAAATTTCCATTGGTATATTTCTTGATTTGATACATCATAACCATTAGGAATTTGCACTAACTTTTCATTTATTTCTTTTGTAATATTTTTTATAGAATAATCATAGTTTTTAATTTCAAAAGCTTTTAAAGTATCATTATTATCTTTTAAAATAAAGAATTCGTTTTTATCAGTAAGAATCAAATAATCTTTGCTGTTATATTTATCTCGAATTTTTATTTGTTTAACAATTTTATTTTTTATTTGATTTTTTAATTGTTTTTCTCTTTTCTCTTTTTTTTCTTTTTCTTGTTTATTTTTAAATTTGATATAGAAAAATATGTAAATTATTGTGATATAAATTATCCATCCAATTATAACAGGCTGTTGGATATGTTTATATTTAAACCAAAAATATATTAAAGAAAAAGGAATGATTATCCATAATAATAGAAATTTTATAATCTTCAAACATTTCCTTTTTGTTTGAATTTTAACATAAAAAATATATAATTTCATTATGAGATGGACTGGTGAAAAAATAAAAAAAGAACTGATTTTTTGGCTTAATAATAAGTATCCTGAGAAAAAAATAATTGTGCCTGAAATATCTCAGACATATTATGGTGCAAATAGAATTATTGATGTATTGCTTGTAAACGGACATATTATTGGATATGAAATAAAAGGAGAAACAGATAATTTATCTCGTTTAAATTCTCAATTAGAGATTTATACAAAAACTATGGAATATGTTTATGTTGTTTATTGGAGAGATAAATACAAAAATATTGAGGTTCCAAAAAATGTAGGATTAATTGAAGTATATGAAAATAATGGAAAATTACAATTTAAACAAGTAAAAAAAGCGTATTATAATAAAATAGATACTTTTACTATCTTTCAAAATTTATGGAATGAAGAAATCAGATTTGTTTTACATCAATTAGGGATACTTAAATGGAATTCTAAAAATTATGCGTATAGCGATATGGAAAAGTTTTTTAAATTGGCCCCAGTTACAAAAGTAAGGAAGATTTATAGAATTATTTTAAAAAAAAGATTTGAAGTTTTTTATAGAAATATAATAGAAAAAAAAGAAATAAAGAAAAGAGGCTTTGATTATAACCTCTATATAAAAGAATTGAAAACTATAAAGAATCTACAATTGATTTAATGTTGTGAGCAATTGCAAATGATTTTAGTGTGTAAAAATTAAAACTTTCTTTTTTAATCATATTTTCACATCCATAACAATTACTCTGATGCAAGAAATGATTTTGAGGATTTAACCATTCGGCTAAATCTTGCATTGATTGTCCAAATTGTGATGGTCTTTCAGTTAAATTTTTTATTTTTTTATGAATTACTTGTAATCCATCGGTTGAATATAAATGAACTTGAACAGATTTCCTCATTAATTTAAAATTTACTTCTTGATTGTCATCTTCGTCAAATAGTCTATATCCTGCATAATCACTATAGCATACAAGGTTAGGTAAATAACTATATGCTTTATATATTGTGAATGGTAAATTAGGCAGTGTTTTTTCTTCGTTTTCATTTATGTTAATATAGTTATCCCCAAAAATACCAAACTTATAATTTTTTTGTAAAGCATAATTAATTAAAGCAAAATTGTTAAAATCAATTATTGGAATTGCATTAGGATAAATGCTAATAAACATATCTAATGATAAGGCATTATCTGCTAATGAGAATTTACTTAGTGTAGTTTTTTCATTTGATAAAGGTATATACATAACTCCTTGAGTTGAAAAATAGGGAATATCAGATGCTAAAGGTATAACATTTGATGGAATTGCTGAGGCAATATTTTTTATAATTGTTTCAGAAATAATTGGAAAATATAGTTTCATCCTCTCTCCTTTCTATTTTTCCCCTTTACCCGCCCTTTAACCTTTGGTTATTTATCTTTTCCCAAAATCTTATCTTTTAATATTTCACTAAATACCATTGCTTCTGCTTCGCTTGAAAATTTTTATTTTGGAATAGGCAATCCTATTTCGTATAATGGTAAATAATTAAAATAATATCTACAACCCATTATGATTATATAATCTAAAACATCTTTATATTCAGGTTTTTTAAACCATTCACTCAAAATGTAAATATATTCTACTTTTCTATTTAAAGGGGCAAATAATTTTAAATATTGTTTTCTTTTAAAGTCACAAGTTTGTAATTTTTCATCTACACTTCCAGCGACTTCTTGATATTTTACTTCAATTATAAAGACAGTGTTTTCCATAATTACATATATTGCATCGTCAGGTAGTAATTGTTTAGATATAATATTCCTCCAATTTATTCCATGAATTTCTAAATATGTATAAAGTGCATGTTTTCTAAATGCATCTGCTACTTTTTCATCTTTATAATATATTTCATACCATTTATTTTTTTTGTTTTTAGTATATTGAGTTTCTATTACTTTATAATTAGGTAAATTTTTAATAAAAGTAATTAAATCAACTTTTCCTTCAAAATATAATCCTGTTTTAGTATTATATCCTCCACTTCCACCTTTTATCATCAATAATTCCTTATCAAAACTTCTGTAATTTTTCCTCTTTTGTTTCTATTTGAATTAATTGCTCTATTTGCAAAAACTTTTTCTATTGTAAATTTTTTGTAAAGATTATTTATAAAATCAGTGTCCGAATTACTTTCTAAAACAAAACACCCTTTATTTGAAAGAGTTTTAAAAGTTTCAAAAAGCTCTATGTGCTCTTTTTCTAAAAAATTATCTTGGGTATATGAAGTAAAATATGCAGTATCATTTAATGGATAATAAGGTGGGTCAAAATATATAAAGTCACTTTTTTGAGCATATTTTAAAACTTCTTTATAATCGCAGTGTTGTATTATTACACTTTGTAATGCAACTGAGACTGCTAAGATATTTTCTTCATCAAGAATTTTAGGATTTTTATATTTTCCCATAGGAACATTAAAGTAGCCTTTTTTATTTACTCTATAAAGCCCATTAAAACAAGTTTTATTAAGA
>JALVAK010000041.1 GCA_027011225.1 Nautiliaceae bacterium
AATTAAGCATAATACAAAAGCAGCTGTTGCTATGGCAATAGGAGCATTAATTGCAAATATAGTTACTATTATTTTAAGTTTTATAGAAATTGCAAAATCAAAAGATGTAGAGTGGTAAGGAGAGAGGATGACAAAAGAATTACAACAAAATATTGTAAATGAAAAATGGGAAGAGATTACATTATCAGATAAGGATTTGCCAGAAGCACCTAAACTTTCAAATAAAATAGAAGAAAAAGCATTTGAAGAAAAATATCTAAAGCGAGTAGAATTATTTAAACATAAAACAGAGGATTTAATTAAAAAGTTTTTAGATTTTAAGGATGAATATTTAAGGATAAAAGAAGAGTATGCAGAAGGAAGAATAGCTAAATCCTCTAATAATTGGTTATATTATGGGTGGTTACTTTTATTAGTTATATTAGAAATCCCTACAAATTACACTACTATCAATAATATATTACATAAGCCTATAATTGCATTATTTGGTACAATTGCATTTGGTGGTTTATTAGTCTTAATTGCCCATTTTCATGGAAAATTTTTTAAACAATTAAAGTTTATTATTCAAACTCCAGATATGGAAACAAGTGTACATATTCAGTCTAGAAAAATGCAAATTTTTATTTTTATCTTATCATTGATTGGGCTTGGAGTATTATTTTATATCCTATATTATATAAGGCTTCAATATTATAAGGATATTCTGGGTGGAGAATTAAGTGATGATATGTTAGAAAATACTAAACTTTTTACAAAAGTTTTGACTTTAATGGCGATTAACGGAGTAATTTATATTTTAGGAGTTATTGCTTCTTATATTCATGCAGACCCTATTCCTGGGTATCAGGAAACTTACAAAAATATGGAAAAGTTTAAGAAAAAAATACGAAAGGAATATGACAAATTAATAAAAGAACTTAGTAGAATTGAAGTGAGATATAAGGATAAAAGATGAGAGTATTAGTAGTATTATTATTTAGTCTCTTTTTATTTGCTCAAAGTAAATATTGTAAAGATGAAAATATAAGAAGTACTTTAATTTATATAGATTTAAGCTCTACTAACAATAAAGAATTTTCTAAAAAGTTAATAAAAGGTTTAAAAAATAGTTTTTTACCGCATGAAAGAGTTAAAATATTTTTTGTAAATCCATCTTCTTCAGAAGTAGAAGAAATATTTAATGCTTGTGTGCCTAAATTATCAAAAGAAGAAATTAAAAAAATTAAAGAAAAAGGAGGGCTTTATTTATTTGGTGGTAATCCTATTGAGCAGGCGAATGAAGATTTGATGTTATTTTATGCTAGATTAAAATCTATTTTTGATGAAGCTAAAAAAAGATATATAGAGTCTGAAGAGAAACCTTTAATAGAAATTTTTTATAATGAAGAAGATAAATTTGCTAATCCGTTAAATAGAATTATTATTTATAGCGATATGGTTCAAAATTCTGAAGAAATTCCAATTGAGAGTATTATTAATAAAAAGAAAATAAATCTTAAAGATTATCAAGTAAATTATAATTATTCAAATATATATGTGCTTTTAAATAAAAAAGCGTTAAAAGGAAGTGAATTTAAAAAATTAAAAGATTTTTGGAATTGTTATTACGAGAGTAATAATGGATATATAAAAAATTTTAATACAACTTTAAATATTCCAAAATTTAATGGATTAAATGTAAAAAAGTATGAAGGTAGTATGAAGTATTCTGATGGTTCTGAGTTTAAGGTTAAATTATTATTAAGTTATGACAATAAAGGCAATATTAATAATGGATGGTTTATTATAAATGAAATTGATAGTGTGCCTGTTAGTGGAAAAGTTTATATTAAAGGAAATAAAATAAGTAAAGCGAAATTAAAAGCTATTCCTCTTTGTAAAAATCATTATATTATAAGAGGGGAAAAAATAAATCTTGCCTTTAAGCATTCTGTGGGTAAAGGAGAAATGGTAGTTGATAATACAAAAACTATTATAAAAACTCCAAAAGGAAATATTATAGAGAATCCAAAAGTAAAATTAGTTTTGAAGGAAAGTGAATGAGATTTATAATTTTTTTATTTCCTTTATTAATTTTTGGGTTTAATATTAAAGGATATCATGAAAATGTAAAAATTAGTAAAAGATATTGTTATGATGATAACTATTTTAATACTTATATAATTTTGGATAATTATAAACTGGATAAATCTTATGTATTAAAAAAATTATCTAAAGTTAAATTTATTCCACATGAAAGAGTAAAAGTATATTATTATGATAATGATCAAAATCAAATAAAAAAGATATTTAGCTTTTGTGTACCAGGGTTTACTGATGATGAAAAAAATTATATACAAAAAAATACATCTATTTTCTCTAGGGCTTTGAAGGATGTAATTGGAGAAGCAGAAGATGATAGAAAAAATATCTTTAATAATAGATTAAAATTTACAATAAAGAGTATTAATATAAGTAGGGATAAAAAAGATTTTTCTAGTGTATTAGAAGATATAAATTTTTTAAAGCAGTCTAGAATTTTTATTTTTAGTTTATCATCTAAATATGATGGAAATTTTAACTATTCTTATTTAGCATTATATAGAAAATATGTCCCACCGAAATATTTTAAAAAGAGAATAAAATCTTGTTTTATGAAGAATAAAGGGTATTTATCGGGTATAAACTATTCTAATATTGAAAAGATAAATGATAATTTAAATTTTAAAAATATTAAAATTAATTTATTAATAAACAATAAAGAATATAAGGGGCATTTATTATTAATTACTGATAAAAAAGGAAATTTGTATAATAGTTGGATTGAGTTTTATGGAATTTTATTAGCTCCTATAAAGGGAAAAGCAATTTTTAATGGTAATAAATTAGTGAAGTTAAAAGCTGAAGTTTTAGATGATTATAAATATTATAACAATTTAGCAACAAAAGGAGATAAAATAGATATAAGTATTAATAAGGGCAAATTAACAGGTAAATATTATAATTATGGTTATGTATTAAAAAACAATCCTGATAGATATTTTGAGTATAAGATTAAGGAATAAATAAGATGAAAGTATATTTTTTAATTATATTTTTATTTTTAAGTGGTTGTATGAATTCAATATCCTTTTTTCCTAAGGAAAAAAAAATTAAAGATAATGTAAAAAAGAAAAAAATTGTAAAAAAAGATAATAGTATATATAGAAAAGATGAAATTAAGTTTATATCAAAAAAAGATAAAAACAATACTATATTAGTTAGTTC
>JALVAK010000042.1 GCA_027011225.1 Nautiliaceae bacterium
GTTTATTATGTTAATATACAATTTATTTGATATAATTTTTTTTAAATTTAGGCTTAATAAAAAGGAAGTAATAATGTTCAAAATTATTATTTTATTTTTTTACATTATTTTTATGATAGGATGTTCTATTGATAATTCCTATATTAGTAAAAAAAAATTTTCTAATCAAGATGTAAAATTAGATGAAATTTTTTCAGATTTTATGGATAGAAATGATAATTATCCATATTTGTACACTTATAAACAAATTAGATGGAGATGGTTAGGAAATTTACAATTAAAATTTGAAAATAAAATAAAAAAGATTTGTGAAAATGAACAAGGTCAAATTCTTTCTATGAAGGAATTTTTAAATAAATATGGTCTAATAAAAACTGAGTTTCCTGATAGATGTATAGGAAAATATCCAAATAGAAAAATTGCGGAAGAAATTTTTCCTTATGGAGGGGGAACATTACCTAAGTTAAAATTATGTGTGGTTGATAAAAAACCTATTCCAAGAGTATTATTTGCTTTTGGAAGCGATTATAGAACTTACAATGGAACAAGAATTAGAGAGATAGTTTGTATACCAAACAGTCTTACATGGGATAATAATTTTGAACATTCTCATTATGCTTATGAAATTAAAAAGCAAAAGGAAGAAGAATTAATAAAAGAAGAAAGAATTAGAAAAGAAAGATTAAAAGAAAAAGAGGATAGAGATAAAAAAATATATAATAATTTATTATCTACTAAACAAATTATAATTAATCCTATATGGTTATATCTTAAATCTTTTGAAGGAATGAAAATAAGTAAAAATGGTAAGTTTTATATAAAGTTTCATACTTTAAGTTCTTCTTCTACTGAAATTAATCAAGGAAATATTTGCATAAGGTATTTTAATATTAAAGAGTCAAAAATAGGAACTGTTGAAGAAAATAAATATATTTGTTTTACTGCATATTTATCTCCTGAAAAAAGAAACAAAATCGTAAGTTATGAAGATTATGATAACTATGATTTTATTTTTGAAATAACTCCATTGAATAAACATTTATCAATTTCTCAACCAACTATAAATAAGTATTGTCTTGATACTAGAAATTTTGATTTATTTAGCAATAATAAATTTTATTGTTATAATGGTTATTGTTATCCTTTAAATAAATTTCTTAATTATTTAGAAAGTAATTTTCCTCAAAATGAGAAATTAATACTTTCTCTTCCTTATATTAAATGTGTTTTAGATATAAAATATCATTGTAATGACGATTTAAATAAGATATTGATTATAGATAATCAATCTCATAAGGTTAAAGACATAATTTATGTTATGGATTAAGCTCTCGCCAAATAGTATTCTGTCATTTCTGGTCTGTGATGGTTTATTTCTTGGCTAACTTCTTTTAGAGCTATTTTATACTCTTTTCCCTGTTCCAGCTTATGTTGCAATAAATCTTTGGCATAAGTAACTCTAAAATCGTGGCTTCTATTTATTCCAACTTCTTTTAAATCTTTGTTGTATGTATTGTAATGAGGTATATTTTCCATCTTTTGTATCTCTTGGACTAATTGATAGCTTATTTCTTTTGGAGCATACTCGTGATTTCCTTTTCCGATAACTCTCTCTAATGTGTTGTTTTCTGGATTATAGTATTTCTCAAAATTCTTAACGACTTCCATTGCTTCTGCAACTCTTAATCCTGTTTCGCTTTGGAGTTTAGCTATTGTGTAGCTTTCGTAGCGTATTTCTTTTAGTTCTTCTAATTTTTGGTCTAAATTTTCAATATAACGACCGCTTTCAACTTCAAGTTCTTTCATTTCCTCTCTAAAAATTTCTCTAAAATCTTTCAAAAAGTCATTTTGATTTGGATTTGCTGGTATATCTATTCTTGCCTGTTCTAATCCTTTCATAAGAGAGTTAAATCCTGTTACATAGTCAAGAGCTGATTTAGCACTTAAATTGTCTGTTCTTTCTTCTAAAAAATCTCTAACTATTTCCTCTGTCATATAGAGGTTAATTTTACCTTCTGTTATGCCGTTCTTTTCCAAATATTCTTTGAAATCTTTTAAATACATTTCTCTTTTCTCGGCGAGAGCAACTGAATGAGTTAGATTATCATTTGAAAAGTGTCTTCCTTTTCCAAATGCCAAAACTCTAAAAAAAGCGTCTCTTATTTGTTTATCAAATGTGCTACCTTTAAGATTTGGCATTTTCTTCCTTTTCTTTTGGTTTATAACAGCTTTGTTGTTTTAAAAAATTGTGTATAGCAGTGTGAGAGATTTTAGCGTTATGTTCCATTTCTAAAAGTTTTCTAATTCTTCTTGCACCAAGCCCCTCTTTATACAGCTTTATTATTTCTGTTCCATACTTTATTAATACTGGGTGAGTTATTCCTTTTAGATTTACTTTTATTTTTTCTTTTGCTTCTGATTTTTCTTTCTCGTGTATATCTTGCAGGATAATATTAATTCCTTTGATAATTACCTCTTGTTTTAGTCCGTTTTGTTCTAAAAATTTTTGCAATCTGTAAGCGAATAATGTTGCGTAATCTCTATTTTTAATAGCTAATAATTGTTGTAGTTTTTTAACTTGTTTTTCATTAAACATTTTTTATCCTTTTTGTTGTATTCTGTTATCAGAGTGGCACGGGGCTTGGACTAACTAACGACTTGGGCGATAAACTATCGTGGCGACCCCGTGCCACTCTGCACGGCTTGTCCGTGCAGTCATCAGGGCAAGAGACTTTCTTTTTTAAACTCTTGGAAAAGAGCTTAAAAAAAATACTCCAGACCAAGTCTTGGAGTTCCAAGAAGGATTTTTGATTACAAAAAGTTTCTTAAAAGCGGAGCTTTTACTGACTGCTTTCTAAATGTTTCCAACTACTTCTAACTCCTTTCTAATGTGTAGTGCAAGAGGCTAAAAATAAGGGTTAAGACCTGCGGTTCTTTTAGGTGTATCCGCTAAACACCATAGAGGGCAACTATTGCAGTTGCAGGAGGCAAAAGCCACTACACTAACAAACACTTTTCAAAAATGCTTGACCCAAGAGGCTTAATTTAAGAGGGGGTCATTTTTGTTTTTCTTTTCATAGCTAACTCCTTTCTATTTTTTTTAATTTGTAGACTACTTTACGGCGTAAAATACGCTTTTTTACGCAACTTTACGCCGTTTTACGTTTATTGTTTATTTTTTAATTGCCCTTATTTAGGGGCTTTTAGCCCCATATGCGGGGCAATGGGCGAAGCTCCCGTCTCTTTA
>JALVAK010000043.1 GCA_027011225.1 Nautiliaceae bacterium
GATATTAATGTAATTATTGATTCTAGATATAAAATAAAAAGCTTCTTGCAGTTTGTGAGACTTTCATTTAATAAGTTAGAAATTAAAGATAATGTGTATAAAATATTTTTTGATAAAGAAAATGTAAAAAATCATAAATTATTAATAAGAGCAATTGCTAATATGGTAAAAAAATATAAAAAAGATGAAAATTTATATAAAAAGTTATTGCTAAATTATAAAAAAGATGTAGTTTTAAAAATAAAAAAACATCAAATCACTTTTGATGAAAATAGTATTTATATAACCATTAAAAAAATATCAAGTAAAGAATTTGAGATAGTTTTTTCAAATCCTAAAAAACAAGTATTTAATTATATTAAGGGGCTTTTTTTATTAAATTTGTTGGATTTAGATAATGAAAAATTAATAGTTAATTTTAATGAAGAGACAAAAAAAATAGTAAATGCTTTAATTTCAAAAAGTACTATTATGGGATATAAAGTATTTTTTAAATTTGATGAGAGTGAATTTAATTACAATAAGCGTTTTAGCGTTGAGGGCTCTTTAAAAGAGTATTTAGCAAAAATAAGAAATGCATTAGAATTATTTGGTGCGAGTGATATAAGCGAATTTGATAAAATAAAAAAAGAGTATAGACGTTTGGCGAAAAAATATCACCCAGATATTCATAGAAATAAACCGGAGCTTATTCAAAAAATATATCATAAAAAGTTTTTAAGAGTTAAAGAGAGTTTTGAATTATTAAAAGAATATAAAAATTCAAGGTATGATAAATGAAAAAATCACTTTTGAGCAATTATTATAAAAAAAGAAGATTTTTTATTATTTTATTAGTGGGTATGATTTTTTTAATATTTATTTTTGCTTTTTTTTCTTATAAATTAGTCTCGAATGAATTTGATAATTTTATAAACTCTAAATTAAAATCTGCTGCTTTAAATACCGCATTTGTTTTAGGAGATGATTTTTTTGATAGAGCTTCAAGAGGAGAAGTATATACAGATGAAGATGTTGATAATACTTTAAAACTAACTAAACTTGCACAAAATGAAGGTGTAGATTATGTTTATACGATGACCGAGATAAACAAAAAGATATATTTTACATCTTCATCTGCTACAAAAGGGGAGATTGCAAGTAATAAAATTTTTAATTATATGCAGGAATATCCAGAAGCTAGCGAGAAGCTTAAGAATATTTTTAAATTTAATAAGCCATTTTATGAAGTAACTTCGGATAGATGGGGTACTTTTAAGAGTATTTTAATTCCTATGAAGACTCATGAAGGTGTTAGATATATTGTCGGTGCTGATATAAAAATAGATAGAATTCTTGCTAAGAAAGAAGAGTTTTTAAAATATATTTTAATTTTTTCATTTTTAATACTTTTTGTTGTTTTAATTTTTGCTTATAAGCTTAGAAAAATATTAAAAGAAGAAATGATAGTAATTAACAAAATTCAAGATAAATTAGAAGAAGAAATCGCTCAAAAAACAAAAGAGCTTAGAGAATTAAATGCTCATTTAGAGGAGAGAGTAAAAGAAGAAGTTGAGAAAAATAGACAAAAAGATAAACAATTATTAGCAAAATCTCGTTTAGCGCAAATGGGAGAAGCAATTTCTCTTATTGCACATCAATGGAGACAGCCTCTAAGCAGTATTAATTTATTAGTTACGCAAGCAAAAATTATGTCTGAGAGGAACAAATTAAATGAAGATAACCTTAAAGAATGCTCAATTCAAGTAAAAAATAGTGTGTATTATTTAAATGATACTATAGAGCTTTTTAGAAAATTTTTTAAGATAGATTCTAAGAAGCAGTTACATGATATAAATGAGATAGTTGAAAATGTTTTAAATCTTCAAAAAATTATTTTACAAAGTAAGAATATAAAGCTTGATGTTGAGCTTAAGAGCAATAAGAAAGTATATATATTTATGAATGAAGTTATGCAAGCTATTATGGATATTATTAAAAACTCAATAGATGAGATTGAAAAAAGGAATATAAAAAACCCTGTAATAAAAATTAAAACTGAGGAGAATAAAATTATAATTTGTGATAATGCTGGCGGAATTGATGAAAAGATAATTGATAAGATTTTTGAGCCTTATTTTTCAACTAAAAATGATGGAACTGGGCTTGGGCTTTATATTAGTAAAGTTATTATTGAAGAGCATCACAATGGTAAAATTGAAGTTAAAAATACGCAAAATGGGGCTTGTTTTATTATCACTCTTCCTACATCCACTCAATAAGTTTTTCTACTTCTTTTACTTCATAACACTTAATTGGCTCTTGAAGAGGTTTGCTTGGAACAATTGCTTTTTTAAATCCTAAATTTGCAGCTTCTTTAATTCTAATATCAAGCCCTGGTACTTCTCTTATATCTCCTACTAAACTAACTTCTCCTATAAATACGCTCTCTTTGCTTATTGGTCTATTTTTAAATGAGCTTATAATTGCTGCAATTATTGCTAAATCTGCAGCAGTTTCATTTATTTTTATTCCGCCTGTTACATTTACAAATACATCATATTGATTAAGAGGTATATTTAATTTTTTTTCTAAAAGAGCTAAAATCATATTAAGTCTTGCTAAATCAAATCCAGTTGAGCTTCTTTTAGGAATTGAATAACTCTCACTCACAAGCGCTTGAACTTCAAGTACAATAGGGCGAGTGCCTTCTAAAATTACACTTATTGCACTTCCAGGAATAGATTTTTTGCTAAAGAAAGATTTGTTTTTTGCGCTTACTAATCCTTCTTTTGTCATTTCAAATATACCAATCTCACTAGTTGAGCCAAATCTATTTTTAAAGGCTCTTAGAATTCTTAATTCTTTACTTGCGTCTCCTTCAAAATAAAGCACTGTATCTACCATATGCTCTAATACTCTTGGTCCTGCAATTGAGCCTTCTTTTGTGATGTGACCTATTATAAAAATTGGAGTTTTAGTAGTTTTTGCTATACGCATAAGCTCAAATGTGGCTTCTCTAACTTGACTTACACTTCCTGGAGCTGAGGTTATATTTTGAGAATATATTGTTTGAATTGAATCAATAATTACTAAATCATACCCTTTTTTTATCTCTTCAATTATATTCTCAACTACAATTTCTGGCATAAGATAAAGCTCTTTATTTTTAATACCAAGTCTCTCAGCTCTAATTTTAATTTGCCCTGGAGATTCTTCTCCTGCTACGTATAATACTTTTTTATCAAGATTTCCAGCTAACTTTAGCATTAGAGTAGATTTTCCAACACCAGGGCTTCCTCCAATTAATACAAGACTGCCTGGAACTATTCCTCCTCCTAATACTAAATCAAGCTCGCTATCTTTAGATGAGAATCTTTCAATTTCTTCTTTTTCTATTTCATCAAATTTTAATATTTTGGATGGTTTTGAAGAAGTGTTAGTAGATTTTTCTTCGCTCACTTCCACAAAACTCTCCCAACTTCCACATGCTGGACATTTTCCCATCCATTTTGCGCTTTTATATCCACATTCTATACATTCATATACGCTTTTTTTCTTAGCCATTTTCTACTCTTTTTATTAGTTGATGATATTCAATAACTGAAGATAAATTTTCTTGAATAATTAAATATATAATTCTCCATACAACTATTGCTAATACAAGTAAAATAATATATAAGAAAATAATCCATTTATGCTCACCTAAATTAATCTCTTCATAATCTTTAAATTCTACATAAGTAAAATATACAAAAAGCGAAATAATTAAAATATTTCCAAAGATATATAAAACATTATTCACTATATAATCCCTCTAAAATACCTTCAATAAATTCGTCTTTATTAAATTCAACTAAATCTTCAGGTTTTTCACCAACTCCTACATAATAAATAGGAAGTTTAAGCTCATTTACTATGCTAAATAAACTTCCACCTTTGCTGGTTCCATCTAATTTTGTGATAATTATTCCATCAACTCCAATTATTTCATTAAATACTTTTGCTTGATTTATAGCACTACTTCCTTGTGTTCCATCAATTATTAATAAAATTTTATGAGGGGCATTTTCATAAGCTTTTTTTGCAACATTTACTATTTTTTTAAGCTCATTTTGAAGGTTTATTTTATTATGAAGTCTTCCTGCTGTATCAATTAAAGCTACATCAATTCCTTTTGCTTTAGCGCTTGCAATAGTATCATATGTAACTGCAGCTGGGTCATGACCTTGTTTTGTTTTTACAATTGGCACATCAAGGATTTCTGCCCATTTACTAAGTTGCTCAATTGCAGCTGCTCTAAATGTATCTGCTGCTCCTAAAATAACTGATTTTCCTTCATTTTTTAGTTTATATGCTAATTTTGCAATAGTTGTAGTTTTACCTGCACCATTTACTCCAATAATTAGCATTGTATATGGTTTATCATTAATCTCTAGCTTAGCTTCAGGGACGTTAAAAATTTTTTCAAGCTCTTTTTTTAGTTTTTCTTTACTTACTTCATTTGGTAATTTTTCTACTATTTTTTCAACCAAATCGTAATCAATATCAGCTTCAATTAAAGCTTCTTCTAATAATTCTTTTGGTAATTTTTCTTTTTTTTCAATACCTACTACACTTTTTATAGCTTCTTTTGTTTTATTAAGACTTTTTTTTATAAACCCAAACATTTAAAATCCTTTAATATTTCATATGGAGTAAAATTTTCAAATTTTATAGTTTTATTTTTATCTAAAATAACTATAGTTGGATAATATTCAATTTTAAAATATTTTTTTAAAAATTCATTATTAGTTTTGTAAAATTTAACATTTAATTTACGTAAAACTTTAATCTCTTCTTTAGAATAAAAATTATTGTCATAAAAAAGAAGAATTATCTTTTTGTTAGGGTATACTAATTTATTGTTTTTAAAAGTTATGTTAAAATCTTTCTCTTGTATAATAAAATTTTTTGCAGTTTTATTTACATTTTTTGTTATATTAGAGATATTTTTTTCTTTATTATAAGTTTTTTTTGTTTTTTGCTCACATCCGATAAAAAATATAGCGATTATTAAAATTAGGTATTTCATTTTTCTCCTTTGATAATTGCAATTTTAACAAAAGGTATAAAAAATGAAAAATGAGTTTAGAAAAATTTGTTTAAGTAATAAAAAAATTAATAGATATTTAATCTCTAAAAAGCTAGGATTAGAGATTTATAAATTAGCTAAAAAGTATAAAAGAATTCTCATTTTTATTCCCCTAAAAAATGAGCCAGATATAAGATGGGTTATAAACAAATTAAGAAGAGAAAAAAAAGAAATTTTTGTTCCATTTATGCAAGATTTAAGCTTTAAAATGGTAAAATATACTTTACCTTTAAAGAAAAAAAAATTTTCAATTCTTGAGCCTCTCAATAAAAATAAAACCCTTGCTAAAATTGATTTAGCAATTGTTCCTATAGTTGGAATGGATTCTTCTTTTAGAAGAGTAGGATTTGGCAAGGGTATGTATGATAGATTTTTTGCGAATTTGAAATATAAGCCTAAAATAGTGTTTGTACAGCTTGTGCCTTGTATTTCAAAAGATATTGTAACTGATGAATTTGATATAAAAGCTGATGAGTATTTAAGTTTTAAACTAAGGAGTAAAAATGGTGATAATAGAATTAATTCTCGCTATTATTATCTCGCTAGCGGTGGGATTTTTTATAGCAAAGAGAATAGATAAGACTAAATATGAAATTTATATAGCAAATGCAAAAGCTAAAGCAAAAGCAATTGAGCATGAAGCTGAAAAGCTTTTAGAAAAGTCTAAATCTAAAGCAAAAGAATTAGAATTTGAAGCAAAAAACTCGTATGAGCTTCAAAAATTAGAGCTTGAGAGAGAATATGAAAATAAACTTAATGAAATTTTGAAAAAAGAAGAAGAGATTGAAAATATTATTAAATCACACCTTCAAAAAGAAAAAGAAATAGAAGAAAAACTAAAAGCTCTTCAAAAAGAAGAAATTTTGCTTCAAAAGCAAAAAGAAACTTATAATAATAAACTAAAAGAGCTTCAAAACTTGCTTGAGAATATATCAGGTTTAACACAAGAAGAGGCAAGACAAATTTTGCTTGAAAAAACAAAAGAGAGTTTAAAAGAAGATATTGCACATTTAACAAGGAAAATGATAAAAGAAGCTGAAGAAAATGCAAAAGAAAAAGCAAATTATATAATTGCTCAAGCTACTACAAGATATGCAGGAGAATTTGCTGGTGAGAGACTTATAAATGTAGTTCCTATTGGCGATGATGAAATGAAAGGTAGAATTATTGGAAAAGAAGGTAAAAATATAAAAGCTCTTGAGATGATTACAGGGTGTGATATTATTATTGATGAAACACCAGGGATTATAACTGTTAGTAGCTTTAATATTTATAGAAGACAAATAGCAGTTGAGACTATAAAAAGACTTATAGAAGATGGAAGGATTCATCCAGCAAGAATTGAAGAAGTTTATAAAAAAGTAGAAGCTGAGTTTGAAGAGAAAGTAAGTAAAGAAGGTGAAAATATTTTAGTTGATTTAGGTCTTGTAGGAGTTGGAATTCATCCAGAAATCGTAAAACTTATAGGAAGATTAAAATATAGAGCAAGTTATGGGCAAAATGCTTTAGCTCATTCACTTGAAGTAGCTCACTTAGCGGGTATTATGGCAGCTGAGATGGGAGGGGATGAACTGCTGGCTAAAAGAGCAGGATTGCTTCATGATATAGGAAAAGCCCTAACTCATGAGATTGGTGGAGACCATGTAAGTATTGGATATGATATATGCAAAAGATATGGAGAGCCTGAAGTTGTGCTTAATGCTATAAAAGCTCATCATGGATATGAAGAGGCAAAAAGCGTTGAAGCTGCAGCTGTATGTAGTGCAGATACTTTATCTGCTGCAAGACCAGGGGCTAGAAGAGAAGTATTAGAAGCTTTCTTAAAAAGGGTAAAAGCTTTAGAAGAGATTGCAACTTCATTTGAAGGAGTTATAAAAGCATATGCTCTTAATGCTGGAAGAGAAATTAGAGTAATAGTAGAAGCTGATTTAGTAAGTGATGATGAAGCTTATCTTTTAGCAAATGAGATTTCAAAAAGAATTTCAAAAGAGGTAAGTTTTCCAGGAGAGATTAAAGTAAATGTAATTAGAGAAAAAAGAGCAATAACTTTTGCAAAGGCTAGTTAATGGAGATTTTAGTTAAACCTTGTGGGGAATTTTATACAAATTGTTATATTGTAGATAGAAAAATTATAATTGACCCAGGTATTGGGGCATTTGACTTTGTTAAAGAGCATGTAAAAAATCCAATTGCAATAATTAATACACATGGGCATTTTGACCATGTATGGGATAATCAAAAGATTAAAGATTATTACAATATTCCAATTTATATCCATAAAGATGATGCATTTTTTTTAGAAAATGACCCATTTGGATATAATCCTCCAAAGAGTAAACCAGATGTATTGCTTGAAGAGGGAGATTATAAAATAGGGGATTATGATATTAAAATTAGACATTTTCCTGGACATACACCAGGAAGTATAACGGTAGAGATTGGGGATGAAATGTTTAGCGGGGATTTTATTTTTGATGGAAGTATTGGAAGGGTTGATTTTCCATATTCTAACCCACAAAAAATGAAAGAATCAATAAAAAAATTTTTAAAAATTCCTTATGATAAGAGAGTTTTACCAGGACATGGAGCAACTACAACTATAAAAAAAGCTCAAAAATTTTTGCCAATGTGGCTTAATTATTTATAGTTTTATTCCAGCTTTTTTTAAAGCTTTATGAATATGGCTCATTTGAAGCGATTTATCCTTACACCACTCAGGTGCCAAAAGGTTTGTAGTACCTGCTGTCATTCTTTGAATTGATATATTTTGTGGTAGCATTTTTATAGCTTTTATTAGTGTATCAATATAATCTTCTTCACTAATAGGAGTAAACTCTCCTTTTTTATATTCAATTGCAAGCAAAGTATTATCAGTTACATATAAGGGATGAAATTTGATAGAATCAATCCCTAAAGCAATAGAATCTTCTACGCTTTTTAGCATATCTTTTTGATTTTCTCCTGGAAGACCAAAAATTAAATGCCCGCATACATTAAGTCCAAGCTCTTTTGTTTTTTTAATAGTTTCCCTTACATTTTTAAAATCATGACCTCTATTTATTTTTTTAAGAGTCTCATCATTTGAGCTTTGAATACCATATTCAACCCATATTTCATAATCTTTACTAAGCTCTTTTAAATAGTTTAGTGTATCATCTGTAATACTATCTGTTCTTGTACCAATGCTAAGACCAATTACATCTGGAAAAGATAAAGCAGTTTCATATAATGTTTTTAGTGTATCAAATGGAGCGTAAGTATTTGTAAAACTTTGGAAATATACTATAAACTTTTCGCTTTTGTATAATTTTTTATATAGTTTTATTGTATTGAAAAATTGGAATTTTAAAGCCTCTATTTGTTTTTGTAAAAGAGGATTATCTTTTGAATTTAAGTTTAGGGTAATTCTTTCCTTTTGAAAATTTGGAGAAAAACTTTCATTTTCACAAAATATACACCCACCTCTTGCTACTGTGCCATCAATATTTGGACATGTAAAACCTGGAATTGAAATTGGAACTTTTTTTATTTTTTTATTAAATTTTTTCTTTAAATACTTTCCAAAAGTATATAATCTATCCATTGCACCTCTTTTTGCCTTGTTTATAACAAAAAAGAGGGAAAAAGTCTAGTTTAAAGAATTGGGTAATTTCCATCAAAACATGCAAAGCAGTAGTTTTCTTTTTTATCTTTTATAGCTTTTATAAGTCTTTCAATTGAAAGGTAAGCTAGACTATCAGCTTCTATATATTTTCTTATTTCATCCACACTCATTTTAGAAGCTATTAATTCTTCTTTAGTTGGTGTATCTACTCCATAATAGCATGGTCCAGTTGTAGCAGGAGACGCTATTCTCATATGCACTTCTTTAGCACCTGCATCTCTAAGCATTCTAACTATTCTTTTTGAAGTAGTACCCCTTACTATGCTATCATCAATTACAATTAATCTTTTTCCTTCAATTTTATGTTTTATTGGAGAGAGTTTCATTTTAACTTTTAAATCTCTTATTTCTTGAGTAGGCTCAATAAATGTTCTTCCAACATAATGATTTCTCATAATAGCCATCTCAAAAGGAATTCCACTCTCTTGAGCATATCCAAGAGCAGCTGCTACTCCACTATCTGGTACTGGTACTACCATATCAGCATCAACTGGCATCTCTTTTGCAAGCTCTCTTCCCATCTGTTTTCTAACAGAATATACGTTTTTGCCAAAAACATTGCTATCTGGTCTTGCAAAATAGATGTATTCAAATACACATTGTTTAGGAGTAGGCTCAAAAATCATTTCACTTTTAATTTCACCATCTTCAAAAATTAGCATCTCACCAGGCTCAACATCTCTTATAAATTCAGCTCCCACAAGCTCAAATGCACATGTCTCACTTGCTACTATATATCCACCACTTTTAAGTTTTCCTAGACTCAAAGGTCTAAATCCAAAAGGGTCACGAATTGCAAACATTTTAGAGCGGCTAAGAATAATTAGCGAAAAAGCGCCTTTAATTTTTTTAACAGCATTTATAATTCTTTGTTTAAGAGTAGGGGTAGTATAGTCTTTTGCAATCAAATGGATAATATTTTCTGTATCCATATTTGTTTGAAAAATTGCTCCTTTTTTTGTCAGCTCTTCTCTAATTTCTTGAGCATTTACTAAGTTTCCATTATGTACTACTGAAATTTCTCCTAGCCCATATTTTGCAAATACTGGCTGAGCATCAAGAATTGAGTCATCTCCTGCAGTTGAGTATCTTGTATGACCTATTGCCATATCACCTTTTAATATTTTAAAATGCTCTTCTTTAAATATTTGAGTAACAAGCCCTCTATCTTTTACTGTTTTTATTTTACCTTCAAAGCTACTGCTAATTCCTGCTGCTTCTTGACCGCGATGTTGCATAGCAAAAAGCGCATAATACGCTAATTTACTTGCATTTTCATTTCCATAAATTCCTACTACTGAGCACATTTTTTTCCTTTATAAACCTAATGCGTCATTTATTGAATAAAGTCCAGGTTTTTGATTTATAAGCCATTTTGCAACTTTAATAGCACCTCTTGCAAATGTTTCTCTGCTTGTAGCGGTATGATTTAGCTCTAAAAATTCTCCATCATTATAAAATCCAACTGTATGTCTTCCTACTACATCACCGCCTCTAACAGCAAATACACCAATTTCATCTTTACTTCTAGCTCCTACATGTCCGCTTCTGCCTGTAACCATTACATCTTTTAAATTAAGCCCTCTAGCTTTTGCGCAACTCTCAGCCAAAGTTAACGCAGTTCCACTTGGTGCATCAACTTTATATCTATGATGCTGTTCTACTATTTCTATATCAAAATCTCTTAATTTTTCACTAACCATTGATACAAGTTTATTAAGTATAGCTACTCCTAAACTCATATTTGTTGCATAAAGAATAGGAGCTTTTTTACTTGCTTCAATCATTAAATTTTTTTGATGCTCATTTAGCCCTGTTGTAGCAATTACAAGTGGTTTTGGGTTTTCTAGTGCTGCTTCAAGTAGTTTTTGAGTTGCTATTGGAGCTGAGAAATCTATTACAATATCTGAATTTTCAAGTAGTGTTTTAGCATCATTGGTAATAATTGTATCTTCATCAAATTCAATAGTTTGAGGACCTTCAAACATTACTGCACCAATTTTTGCATTTTCTTCTTTTAAAATTTTAACTAAAAGCTGTCCAACTCTACCAGTAGCACCTACAATTCCATATTTCATTTATTCTCCTTCTATATATTTTGTAGCATTTATTGCTGCAACTGCTCCATCGCCTGCTGCTGCAACGACTTGTTTTACGCTATTTTCTCTTATATCACCTGCTGCATAAAGTCCTTTTCTTGAAGTTTCCATATTTAGATTAACTTTAACTTCTCCCCATTCGTTAAGCTCTACTAAATCTTTTACTAATTCATTATTTACTTTCATACCAACAAATACAAATACTCCATCAACTCTAAGCTCTTTTCCTGAAGATAGAATTATACCTTCTACAAACTCTTTTCCAAATACTTTTTTTACTGTTTCATTAAAAATTATCTCAATATTTGGAGTGTTGAAAACTTTTTTTTGAGTGTGAGGAGCTGCACGAAATTTATCACGTCTATGAATTAAATAAACTTTTTTGGCGATTTTACTTAAATATAAAGCTTCTTCAAGTGCGGTATCACCACCTCCTACTACTGCTACTATTTTATCTTTATAGAAAAATCCATCACATACCGCACAATAACTTACACCTCTTCCTATAAATTCTTCTTCACCCTCAAAGCCCGCTCTTTTAGGGGTTGCACCTGTAGCAACAATAATAGCTTTAGCTTCATATTCATTATTATGAGTTTTTATCTTATATTTCTTTTCATTAGGAATTATTTTTGTTACTTCTTCACTTTTTATTTCTGCTCCAAATCTTTTAGCTTGCTCTGGCCAGCATGCCATGAATTCAATTCCGCTTTTTGGCTCGCAAACTCCAGGATAATTTTCAATTTCACTACTAAGAGTAATTTGTCCTCCTGGATTTAATTTCTCTAAAATTAAAGTTTTTGCACCAAGTCTGCTTGCATATATTCCGCTACTAAGTCCAGCAGGACCTGCACCTACTATGATAATGTCATACATTTTTTTTCCTTTAAAGTAAAATATAAAAATCTAAATTTTCATATCTTACTTTAAAACTTCAAGTGGGCTATCTTGTTTATATACATTTTTGTGATATTTTTTAATTTTTAATACTACTGGCACCTCATAAA
Organism: Nautiliaceae bacterium; assembly: GCA_027011225.1. GTDB lineage: Bacteria > Campylobacterota > Campylobacteria > Campylobacterales > Nautiliaceae > JALTBU01. Next base: position 11,884 of record JALVAK010000043.1, read on the forward strand.
TATTTAGATATTGTATTAGTTTAATTATAGTATTTATTCCTGCTGTTGTATATATAACATTTTTGTAATTTTTTCTTTTTTGATAGATATCTACTGCAATTATTGGATAATCTTTTGGGATTTTTTTTATTAAGTCATCTAGATTTGACATATGAGAGCTAAATATTAAAAGATAATACTCTTTTTTTTGAGGTTTAAAAATGTCATTTTTAGTATAAAAGATTAATTTATCAAAATCAATAAATTTGTATTGATGAAATTTATAATTGTAATAGAAGAAAAATGCAGCTACCATTAATGCTCCAAAAAAGGAGCTAAAGGTATAAAAAAATTTAGATTTTATCCTTATTCTCCAAGAAGTGCGTTAATTTTTTCTTCATACATAGCTTTTGGAGCAGCTCCAATCATGCTATCTACTAATTCTCCATTTTTGAAAAATAATACAGTTGGAATACTTCTAATTCCAAATTGCATTGCAAGCTCTTGCTCTTCATCAGTGTTTACTTTTCCAACAACTACACCTTTGTCTTTGTATTCTTCGCTTAACTCTTCAATAATTGGAGCTACCATTCTACAAGGACCACACCATGGTGCCCAAAAATCCACTACTGCAACTTTTGCATTTTTAATTGTATCTACGAAATTATCTTTTGTTAATTCTATTGCCATAAAGACTCCTTTTTTTTCTTAATTATACATAAATTTTTGCTATTTTATTCATTAACAGCTGCTGTTTTTTTGAATTTAAGTGATAAAACTATAAATCTTATGGCTTGCCAGATTATACATCTTCTTTTCCATCTCTCAAATGGAGTAGGATACATTCCAAATTTAGTCTCATCATATGCTCTTAATTCCCATTCTTTTATTTTTAATCCAATTTGTGGACTTTTAATTGCCATTATATCTCCTTTTTTAATCTGGAATTAGATACCAAAATGGTTTTGCTTTTGCTTTCCATAAAAATACATGATGCATTAACCATTTAAACCAGTGCCCAGCACTACCAACTTCACCAATTGTATATTTTACATCTCTACCAAAGTCTGGATATTTTTTAAAGTCTGGGATTGTAGGATAAACTGACATACTTCCAGCAATTCCTCTAAATCCATAACTAATAGATACGACACAAATACTTGCAATCTCACCCATGCTCGCTTTATGTCTAAATGATGGTTTCCCCTCAAGTATCCACTCAGCAATATTTAAAGCTGTTGCGTGCGCCATAACTGCACTTGGCATTCCCGTTCTTGGAGGTGCTGGTGTTAGTGGTCTACCTGATTTTGTAGTATGAGGCATTGATATTGGATGAGGAGGTGCAAATGCAATACCTACTGCAAAAATATTTGGATATGTTGGATTTTGTAATTTTTTAGGCCAATCTTCTGCGCCCCATTCATGATAAGGTTTTTTTGCACTCTCATAATCTGCATCTACTATCATTAATCCATTTGGTTTGAATAATTTATCAGTATAATCTTCTCCATTTGGACCAACTGCTTTAATCCCAACTCCAGAAAATGGAGGAATTAGCATTGCAAAATCATATTCAACTTCTTTTTCTTCACCTTCATATGTTTCATAATATACTTTTCCAGGCTCTACTTTGTAAACACTAGCTTTTGTAATCCAATCAACCCCATATTCACTAAACATTGAGCGGATTACATTATTAGTATGCGAGATATATCCATTATTTTTTACATAAGCACCACCAAGACCCAAATCACCTAAGAACATTTCATTTGTAATATAAGTTACATCAATATAGTCTAAAAGGTCTAAATCATATACTAAAGAGGCAACATTCATTGTATATTCAACTGCTGCTCCTTGGCAGGTACATCCTCCATGTCCAAGACCTATTAAAACTTTTTGTTTTTGACCTTTTTTTGCTTTTTCAATTACTTTGCTAAGCTCATTCCATGCATGAGCTGCATGGTCATAGCTACAAACTGAGACTGTATTACCTGTATCTGGTCCAAGCCCAGGAGTAGCTGAGAAATTTAATTTTGGTCCTGTTGCATTTATTAAAAAGTCATAATATACTTTTTCTTTTTGACCTTTTTTATTCCCACTTACATATTCTATTGTAACATAAGGTTTATTCTCACCTGCATCACCTTCTGGATGAATTGTAAGTGCTTTTGCTTGTTTAAAATCAATTCCAAGTTTTTCGTATACTGGTGCAAGCTCAAAGTATACATCTTCTGGTTTCATATATCCAGTACCAACCCAGATATTTGATGGAACCCATTGATAGTTTTTATTTGGAGAAACTACAATAATTTCTGCGTTATTTTTAAGTTTATGTTTTAGATTTAAAGCCGCTGTATGACCAGAAATTCCAGCTCCTAATACTAATACTTTTGGTTTTGCCATTTGCTACCTTTCAAAAATTAATATGTAATTAATTATAGCATATAGCTTTAAAAAAGATTAATATTATCTTAATTTATTAAAAAAATTATAGGGAAGTTAAGAAAAAATTATAAAGGAAGAACGCAGATTAATGCTCTGCGTTGTCGTTGATGTTTCTTACATCAAGAAGAGAATCTAAGATAGAGTAGATTGCAATTCCAAGACCTACACACCCAATGATAATTAAAATTTCCATTGTGTGAGGCGGTACGTATGCATATGGAGGTACATATTCAAGTTGATATGAGCTTGTTGCTTCTGGTCCTAATCCAAATCTATTTGTCATAGGATAAATATTTCCACCATAAATAAATGCTAATCTCATTAAGAAAGTACCAATTAAAGCTGAAATTGCTCCAAGTAATGCCGCTGCTGGTTTTTGAGTTAACCAAAGGATTAAAGGTACTGCAATACCAAGTACTATCCATCCCCAATACATCCAGCTAATAGGGCTTCCATGCATAATTAAATTCATCCATCTAGGGTCAACACTCATAAAATTAATTATTTCATAAAGTGCTGCTAAGATAGTAAGTACTACTCCCATTTTTGAAGCAGTTTTTATCATATCTTCAAAATATGGTTTATTTCTAAGCCCTAGGAATGCAAAAAGTATTGCTCCAGCAACACCAGTTAATGCACCACTGATTAAGAAATAAATCCAAAGTTGTGGAATATCAGTCCAAAGATGTCTTGGTACGTTTAGATTAAATAAGATACCTTGGATATAAAATTCTGCTAAGTCAATTAAGATACCCAATATAACTAAAATTAATGCAAATTTTTTAGCTAAATCTTTTTTGTATGTTAAAAGGAAATAAATTTCAATCAATGTAAATGGAATATAGATACTATAAAGCGGTAACATCATCCACATACCACTTTGTGGTTGAGGATTAAGAATCATCCAATAAATATTAAGTGGATTTCCCCAGTCGCTAGCGATTGATGTCATACCACCAAGAACCATTGCTAAACCAAAAGTCATAAGAGCTGCTGCTACTTTTGGCGCAATTTTTACATGGAAAAGCTCAGCCAATGCTACTAAGAAAATAAGTGCACTACCACCATAGAGAAGATAAGTATATTGCGATACAAAAATACCCCAAGGGTCTGCTTTTTTTACTTCTTCTATTTCATTTAGATTAAAAATTTGCTCTTTTAGTGCTTCTGCTAGCATTTTTGCATGGTCACTTGCTGCACCGCCTGCTTCAATAATTTCTCTATTGTTTACAAAATCATGGAAAAATCTTAGATGGTATATTTCATACCATCCAATAAGACCAATTGCAAGTAAAATATAAGCTACAATCATAGTTTTGTTAAAAAGTAACTCTTTTAAACTTACCTTTTTTATATTTAAACCGCAACATTTTGTATATTCAGCTGCCATGTTAGCTCCTTACGCTTTTTTCCACTCAGGTTTTTTAGCCTGAGCAGCTGCATCATAAAGTGGTTTAATTTCATCCCATGTATGAAATTTTATTCCTTCACCAAGTGTTCTTTTTGCAAATTCTTCATCTTGTGGCACAAGATAGAATAGTTTTGGAAGTGTTCCTTCATCTTCTTTTAAGAAGAAGAATTTTCTTTGTTTTAAAAGATTTACAATATCAGAATTTTCATCTTCTAAATCACCAAATGTTCTAACTTTTGTAGGACATGTTGCACTACAAGCAGTTGTACCATATTCTTGAACTCTTCCATCACAGAATGTACATTTATCAACTGCATGTCTTGTTTCATCTACAAATCTTGCATCATACGGACATGCTTCCATACAACCTTTACAAATGATACACATACTATAATCAACTTTTACTATTCCACCTTCTGCAAAGTGGCTTGCACCTGTTGGACAAACTGTTACACATGGTGCATCAATACAATGGTTACATTGACTTGGATAGAAGTTTACGAATAAATCGCTTAGTGTTTGTCCACCTTCTACTAAACCTACCCAAATTCTTTGTTTATCTGCACCAATCATAACTCCATTTTCATCTTTACAAGCCACTTCACAAGCTCTACAATCGATACAATTTTGATATTCAAGTGCTATTGCATAGTTTGCCATGGCTTACACCTTTCTTATTTTTACTATAGTTTCATGCATACTTGCTGAACCAATAATAGGGTCTATTGAATTTGAGCAAATTATTGCTTGAGATACTCCGTTTTTATATCCTAGAGTTGCTGCTGGGTTTTGGTTACCAAATCCAGTTGCTATAAACATAGTATCTTTTCTAATTCTTTTTGTAGGATATACTCTAGCTCTTTCTGTTGCTTTAGTTTCTGGGTTATAAAGCTCAACTTCATCTTTGTATTTTAATCCAAGCTCTTTTGCTAATTCGTCATTAATCCATACATAGTTATAATTCATTAAGTCTAATAGTAGATAGTTATTAAAGTGCATACTTTGAGTAAAATATGCATGTCTTCCAAATACTATTCTTGCTTCACCTTTACTTGTATCAGGCTCTCTATAAAGTGAATCTCTCCAAATTGGGAATTTTTTTAGTTTATCAAATTGATTAGTAAGTGGGTTTTTGAATGTTTTTCCATCAATATTGTGAAGTGCTACTTTTATATATTTTCCTTTTTTAGGAACAATGTGATAATCTTTTGGAAGTGCATAGTATTTGTCTAATACTTCATAAACTAATTCATGTTTGTTTGGCACATCTTTTTTAAATGATTTATATTTTTCATCAAAAAGTCCAGATTTTACTGCTTTTTCAATTCCAGGCCAATATACTCCCCACTCATCTGCTACTTTTGCAGCTTCTTCTCCATAAGTCTCTTCCATTGCTTTGTAGTTAAACTCATGTATTGGTTTGAAAGTTTTTGAAATCCAGAAAGTTTGAATATCTAAATCATCTTCGCTTGCATGCTCAAGAATTGCTTTTACAAGTTTAGGGTCTTTGATATCTTGTTTTAATTTTTCTACATTAATTGTAAAGTCATCATTTAAATATTTTGCTAAATCAAAATCTTTTGGAAGCTCAACGCCTAACTCATCAGCATCCCAAGTATATTTAAATGTAATTGCTGCAAGAGGTTTTTCAACTTTTTTTGCAAGAGTTTTACAAATATCATACATATGTTTTCCACCTATTGCTTTTTCTTTTGCCTGATGTCTCCAAGCGATAAATGGATGTTTTATAGCAAATTGTTTAATAAGTGATTCTCTTTCTAGATATACCTTATCAGGTAAAATTACATCAGCATAAAGCAATGTATCAGTTGGTGCAATATCAATTGCTACAACTAAATCCATAGTTTTATACATTTCAGCTGTTTTTTCATATTCTGGTACTGATTGCATTGGATTTTGTTTATACTCAAACATTACTCTTATTGGATATTCACCTGGTTTTAGACCTTTATAGTTACCGTTTTCATCAGGTCTTGGTCTTCCTGCTGCTATCCATCTTTTATTAATATCTAATACTACATCTCTAAAGATTGGCCAAGAACCTTTTGTTGGGTTTGCAAGTGGATATTCGCCTTTTGGAATAGTTGAAATATCAATTCTTGGTTTTGCGTTATCATAAATTGGGAAATCTTCATATTCATAACTTTCAGGTTTTTTAGGAAGACCACGTCCTAATAATACTCCACCAGGTCTATTTACACATCCATGAATTGAATTGAAAATTGCTTGAGCACGTCTGAATTCAAAATCTTGGAAATACCAAGTAGATTTTCTACTTCTATAGCAGTTTGCTGCACCTTTGTATTTTTCAGCAGCATCGCTAAATTCTTTTGTAATTCTTCTAATAGTGCTTGCTGGAATTTCAGTAATTTTTTCAGCCCACTCAGGCGTATATTTGCTACCTTCTCCAGTTGTAAAGAACTCTTCAAGCTCTTCAATTCCATCTACATATTTGTTTATATAATCTTGTTTATATGGAGTTTTGTGATAGCCTTTATTTATTGTTTCATGAATCATAGCAAGCATTAGCGCTAAATCAGTTCCTGGTTTAATTGGGATAAATTCATCTGCATGAGATGCAGTTTTTGTATATCTTACATCAATATATACAAATTTTTCAATTCCTCTTCCATGAGTGAATTTAAACATATCAAGTGTATCAGGAGTAACAATACTCTCCGCTCTGTTTCCTCCAAGGTTTAAAATATATTTACATTCAGTAAAATCTGCTTGTCCCCAGCTACCAAAAGTTAGTTTGTTTGCAAGAAATGATGGTGCAAAACATGTTGTAAAGTGGTCAACAAAGTTTGGAGAACCAATACCATTCATTAAATTCATAAAAATAGGCTCTTCAAAAGTACCAGATGTAGCCCCAGCACCATATGCTACAGTTGAGCGGTTGTCTCTTTCTTCATCAATAATTTGTACAAGTTTTTTTGCAATATAATCAAATGCCTCTTCCCAAGTAGCTTCTCTAAACTTACCTTCGCCTTTTTCACCAACTCTGATTAAAGGTTTAGTAATTCTATCTGGGTCATATTCGCTAGCAATTCCAGCATTACCTCTTGCACACATAAAGTTTCTGCTTTTTGGATAAAGTGGATGTGGCTCAATTTTTGTGATTTTGTCATCTACATTTCTTGGAACAATACCACACATATTAACACACATTGCACAAACAGAAGGTATGTATTTTGCGTTTTTAATTTCTTCTTCTTTTTTGTTTTTTTCTTCTATTGCATCTTCATAAGGGCTAAATGCAAATCCTAAAGAAGTTGCCATAGATGCCCCAGCTGCTGTTGCAGCAGATGTTTTTAGAAAATTTCTTCTTTTTAAGTCTACTATTTTAGACATCTAAACTCCTTTTTTAATTTTACATTCATATATTCTTTAAAAATAGTGCTTAAAAAGTGCCAAAAAGGCACTTATAAGAAAAACTTATTAAAAGCTGTATCTAATATAAGCTCTTATATCCATAGCGTCTTTAACTACTGGTTGAGGAGTAGGTTTATCTACATCTAAAGGAGCTCCATAATCTCCAAAAAATCCATCACTTCCAGAGTAGTTATATTTAATATAAGTTGCTCTAATACCAGTTGTTAAATTATCAAGTAAATAGTGATGATAATATACTTCATAAGCATTACCTCTTGTAGCTGCAATACTTCCAATTAATGTATCTTCTCCCCAAGTCATAGCTCTATAGTATTTGCTTCCATGAACAAAGTTAAAGCCCCATCTATCATTACTATCTTCACTTGCTGGGAAGTTTCCTCCAATCCAAATAGACCATCCAGATTTAGAATCATAGCTTCCAAGCATTCTTTTATTAGATTTTGGGTCAGTTTTTGTATAAGCCCAAGAGATAAATGCTTTTGAATCATCTAAGAAATCACTTATACCATCGCCAATTCCATCAGCTTTAAAGATAATATTTGTTCCCATAAATGAGCCTAAGTCATCTAATGGCTCGTTTGTATCTTGATTATATCCTTTTACATTCCAAGCCCAAATTTGCTCCCACCATACTGAATATTGACCATCATTGTATGGAACAAGTAAAAATCCGCCAAAGTCAGTAATTTTATGCCCATCTTTAGCATAAGGTGTTCCAGCTTGATTGAATTTACCAATTGAGCTTGAATATCCTCTACCAAAACAGAATTTAAGGTTAGTTCCCCAGTCGCTAAATTTATCACTTAAGTCTGAGAAGAATTCATTTTTAATCCAAAAACTAATTCCATCAAATTCCATATTTACAAGATGAGCAATTGGGCTCTCAGCTCTAACATTATCTCTTAAATTTGCTGGATATCCTTCAGTTGAAGGTCTTCTACCAGTTGATAGCATAAATTTGCCATCTCCAAAATACCAGTTAAAATATGCTTCTTGAACTCTTAAAATTGTATCATCTGGAGTCTCACTAGCAGTCCAGTTTGAGTTATCATAAGCGGGATTTTCTTGACCTATATTCATTCCATAGATATTATAAGCTACAAGTCTTAAATTACCTTTTAAATTATCATTTGGCTTTGCTACAGCTTCTAGCGCAACTTTGTTTGAGAGAATATTATTTGTTTTCTTATCTCCATCATTTAGCTTATATTTGATAAAGTCAAAATTTGTTTGAATAGAATAAGACCAATATAAATGGTCATTTGCAGCAAATGGAGATGCTTTTTTATCAGCAGTTAGTGCTAATTTTTTATTTTCTTTAACCTGTTTTTCAAGTTTTGCTATTTTTGCTTTTAGCGCTTCAATCTCTTTTTGGAGCTCATTATTTGAATTAGCTGCAAAAAGTGAAGCTATTGCAAGAGTTGAAACTAACAACTTTTTCATTTTTTACTCCTTGAATGTTTTTAAGAAGAGGGGGAAGTGGTATCAACCACATCCTGCAGGGATTTTTCCGTTCATTACGCCAACTAAGAAATCTTCTAAATCTTTTAGTTTTCCTTTTTTAGCAAGTTTTTCTACTGCTGCTGCAGCTTTATCTTTTCCTGCTGCTTTTAATTTTTCAATTAAAGGTTTTCCATTGTCTTTAAATAAAGCTTTTAGCTCATCTGGAGTTTGAACACCTAAAACTTTAATAAACTCAGGTGCTTTAATGTGAGCTTTTCTTTTGATGTATTTTGAATAGTATTTATAACCTTTGTTGTAATCTGCAAGCGCTGCTGTTGCTGTAAAAGATAGAGCAATTGCACCTGCTACAAAAAGTCTTGATAACTTCATTTTCACTCCTTTAAATTTTGTTGACTACAAATTATATTGCTTTAAACTTAAACTTTTCTTAAATTAAGATTCAAAATCTCTGAATTTGATAAAAAAAGTTAAATTTATATTAATTTTGATTAAAACTTATATCTGATATAAGCTCTAATATCATATGCTTTATTAACATAATCAGGTTGATTAGGCTCAGAGCTTATACCAAAGAAACCTTCACTTCCCGAATTATTATAATTTAGATAAGTTACTCTAAGACCTGTTGTTAAGTGAGGGATAATTTCTTTATTGTAATATAAATCATAAGCATTACCTCTAACAGCGGCGATACTTCCTACCAGAGTATCTTCACCGTAAGTCATAGCTCTAAAATATTTAGTTCCGTGGACGTAATTGAATCCCCAAGTGTCATTATTGCTAATTCCTGGCATTTGAGCGCCAATCCATATTGAAGCTCCTATTTTGCTTTTTTTTGAGCCTTGCATTTGTTTATTAGAATAAGGCATAGTTTTAGTAAAAGCAAAATCAATAAATGCAGTAGTGCTATCAAGAAAATCGCTTATACCATCACCAATGCCTCTGGCTCTAAAGTTGATATCTTCACCAAAATAATCACCCAAATCACTCATTTTATTTATTAAATAATCTGCGTAAGTATTATAACCTTTCATATTCCAAGCCCAGACGGTTTCTGTCCATAAAGCATATTGTCCATCATCATATGGTACCAATACAAATCCTACAAAATCAGTAATTCCTAAATTATCTTTTGAATAAGGATATTTACTGAATTTCCCTGTTGAGCTTGAGTAACCCCGTCCAGCACAAAATTTAAGCCATGTTCCAAATTCTGCGAATTTATTATTTAAATTGCTAAAAAAATCGTTTGAAATTTCAAAGCTAAATCCGTCAAATTCTATATTAATTAAGTGAGCTAGAGGAGAGCTTGCATTATCATTATAGATTAAATTTTCAGGAAAACCCTCAGTAGCAGGTCTTCTTCCTGCACTAAACATAAGGGCGTTATCAGCTCCGAAATGATAATTGAAAAATGCTTGTTTAACTCTTAAAATAGTATCATCAGGTGTTTCATTTGCAACCCATGATATATTTTGATAAGGTGAATATTGCTCTTGTGAATTCATACCAAAAATGTTGTTTGCCTCAATTACAAGCGTTGCTTTTAAATTATCAGCAGGTCTTGCTACTCCTGTTAATATAACTCTGTTTGAGAGAATGTTATTTACATATTTTTTGTGTGATTTTGTTTTGTAATGTATGTAATCGAGTGCAGTTCTTAAATCATAAGAGCAATATAAATGATTATTTGCGTAAAGCGGATTTACTTTTTTATTGGCATCCTCTGCTAATTGTTTGTTAATTTTTACCTGTTTTTCTAAATTAGTAATTTTAGCTTTTAAATTTTCAATTTCAGTTTGTAGATTTTGTGAAAAGAGAAGAGAAAATGCAAATGAGCTCATTAGTAGCTTTTTCATGTTTGCTCCTTAGATAAATTGATGAATGAATAAAAATTCATTCATTAAATGAATTATAATTCATTTTTGCTTAAGTTTCGCTTAAAAATTAACCTAAGTATTGTTTAAAGATTTGGTATAATTTTAAAAAAAGGAAATTAATGAAAAAAGAAAAAGCTTATGTTCTTCTTGCAAAACAAGAAGGGATTTCAAATAGAGCCGCAAAAGAGCTTATTGATAGAGGATTGGTTTATGCTCATGATAAAAAAATAAAAATAGCTAGAGGGTTGTTACCGGTTAATACTAGATTTAAAGTAGAAAAAATTCCTGATATTAAAAAGATTTTTGAAGATGATAATATATTAGTAGTAGATAAACCTGCTTATATTACAAGTGAAGAAATTTCTAAAAAGTTTAAATTGCCTTTGCTTCATAGACTTGATAAGGAAACAAGCGGGATTTTAGTGCTTACAAAAAATGAAGATTTTAGAAAAAAAGCAATTGATGAATTTAAAAATAAAAATGTATATAAAGAATATTTAGCATGGGTTAGCGGTATTGTTGCAGAGCCAGAGAAAATAAATTTACCTATAAAAGTAATTAAAACAAAATCAGGAGCATATGCTAAAGTTAGTGCTGATGGAGAAGAAGCTGTAACTGAAATTGAGCCAATTTTGGCATTTAGGAAAAAATCAAAAATAAAAGCGATAATCCACACAGGAAAAACTCATCAAATAAGAGCACATCTAAAAGCAATAGAGCATCCAATTATTGGGGATGAAAAATATGGAGGAGAGCCTTATAAAAGAGTAATGCTTCATCATCATAAATTTAAAATATTTGATTATGAGTTTACTTCGCCTGAGCCAAGTGATTTTAGAATGAGAGAGCAAAACGATTTTCCAAGAAAAAAGAAAAATAAGTATAATTCTAAAAAACCTAAAAGGAAATAAATGTTTGATAGAATTAGTGAAGGTTTTAAAAGCGCAATTAATAAAATTCGAATGAAAGATGATGAAAAAGCTCTAAAAAAAGCTTTAGATGAGCTTAAAAAGAATCTTTTAAAAGCAGATGTTCACTTTAAGGTTGTAAAAGAATTACTAAAAGAAGTAGAGCTTGAGACTAAAAAAAGAGGAATAGGTAGAGCAAATTTTTTAAAAGCTTTTGAAAAAGCCCTAACTGATATCCTAACAGCTCCTGGAAATTATGGATTTGTATTTTCTCCTAAACCTCCAACTGTTGTAATGATGAGTGGTCTTCAAGGTAGCGGTAAAACTACTACTACTGCAAAATTAGCAAATTATCTTAAAACTTTTAAAAAGAAAAAAGTTTTAATGGTAGCAGCAGATTTACAAAGACTTGCTGCTATAGAGCAATTAAAACAATTAGCAGAGGCAAACGAGCTTGATATTTATTATGATGAAAATGCAAAAGACGCTATTGAAGTTGCAAAAAAAGGCGTAGAATTTGCAAAAGAGAAATATTATGATGTTGTTTTAATAGATACAGCAGGTCGTCTTGCTATTGATGAAGAGCTTATGAATGAGCTAGTAGAGATGAAAAAAGCTATAAGTCCAGATGAAATTTTTTATGTGGCTGATTCGCTTACCGGTAAAGATGCTATAAATACTGCAAAACAATTTGATGAAAAATTAGATATTACAGGAGTTATTTTAACTAAGTTTGATGGTGATTCTAAGGGTGGGGTAGCGCTAAGTATTGCTCATCAGGTAGGAAAACCTCTTAGATTTATAGGTACAGGTGAGAAAATAGCAGATTTAGAAGTTTTTGTGCCTGATAGAATTGTTAGTAGAATTATGGGAGCAGGGGATATTGAATCTTTAGTTGAAAAAACATCTGCAGTAATTGATGAAAAAGAAGCTAAAAAACTTACTAAAAAGCTTAAAAAAGGGCAATTTAATTATAATGATTTTTTAAATCAGCTTGAGCAGATGAAAAAACTTGGTAGTATGAAAAACCTACTTGGAATGATTCCTGGTATGAGTGGGATGTTAAAACAGCTTGGCGATATTGATTTAGAAAATTCAAGTGAGATTAAAAAAATAAAAGCAATGATTAATTCTATGACTAAGAAAGAAAGAGAAAATCCTCATTTAATAAAAGAATCTGCAAGCAGAAGAAGAAGGATTGCAAAAGGTGCAGGGCTTAGTGTGCAAGAAGTTAATAGAATTAATAAACAATTTCAAAATGCCGCTAAAATGGCTAAAAAATTCGCTGGTAAAAAAATTCCTGATATAAAAGAGCTTATGAATATGACAAAGGGCTTGAATTTTCCAAAATAATTGATTAAAATTTCAAATTATTTTAAATAGGGCTGGTTAGGTCGGAATAGAAAAAAACAAAAGGAGTAAAGCGTGGTAAAAATTAGACTCGCAAGATTTGGTAGAAAAAAAAGACCTTTTTATAGAATAGTTGTAACAGATTCTAGAAAAAGAAGAGATAGTGGTTGGATTGAAAGTATTGGATATTATAATCCATTAACAAATCCTAAAGAGATTAAAATTGATATGGATAGACTTAACTATTGGTTAGGTGTTGGTGCTCAAATGAGCGATAGAGTATCTAAACTTAAAAAAATTTATGAAGAGAGAATGGCTAACGCTTAATGGTTGTAGACTTTGTAACTGAGTTTGCTAAACTTTTAAGTTTTGAGCCTATAAAAAGTGAAGTTGTAAGTCATGAAGATTTTGATGAAATAATTATTTATGCAAAAAAAGCAGATGCGGGAAGAATTATAGGCAAAGAAGGCTCTATGGTAAGGGCTATAAAAGCAGTAATAGATGGATGTAAAGTAAAAGAAAACAAAAACTATAAAATCACGGTAAAGATTGAGCAATGAAAAAAATTCCTATTGCTAAACTTGGAAAATCGCATGGTCTTAAAGGTTGGCAAAAAATACATTTTTTAACAGATTTCCCCGAGCAGTTTAAACCGGGGAGTACTTTTGCTTCTGATAAATCAGAGCTTATTATAGAAAAAGTTGATTTAAAAAAAGGTCTTGTGAAATTTAAAGGAGTAGATACTCCAGAAGATGCTAAAAAGCTTACAAACAGAATGCTTTATACTACTGAAGAGAAATCAAGAGAAGATATTAAACTAAAAAAAGATGAATATTTTTGGTTTGATATTATAGGGTGTGATGTCTATGAAAATGGAAAAAAGTTAGGAAAAGTAGAAGATATTGAAAGAGCAGATGTTGATTATCTTATCATTAATACTGATGAAGAGCTTATAAAAGAAGGTTATCCTAAAAGGTTTTTGATTGATTTTAAAAGACATGTAAAAGATGTAGATGTAGAAAATAAAAAAATTCAAAGCCAGGGCGCATTAGAAATTTTAGAATCTCTCAAATGAAAATAGTTTTTGTCTCTCTTTTTCCTAATTTAATTTCTCCTTATTTTGAAGATTCTATCTTAAAAAGAGCATTAGAAAAAAATCTTTTTGAAATAGAATTTGTTAATTTTCGAGATTTTGCTAGTGATAAACACAAAAAAGTGGATACTGAGATTGTTGGTGGGGGAGCTGGAATGATAATAGATAATCTAGCTCTTAGAAATGCTTTAAATTTTTTAAAAAAGAAGTATCCTCAGTCTAAAATTATATTTTTAACTCCTGTTGGTAAAAAATATAATCAAAAAGATGCTGTGCGTTTATCTAAAGAAGAGGTATTAATTTTGGTAAGTGGCAGATATGAAGGATTTGATGAGAGGCTTATAGAAGATTTTGCAAATGAAGTTATAAGTATTGGGGATTTTATATTAACTGGGGGTGAGCTTGCGTCTTTGGTAATAGCTGATAGTGTATTAAGAAATATTAATGGAGTTTTAGGAAATAGTGAATCGTTAAATGAAGAGAGCTTTAATAAAAATATGCTTGAAGCGCCTTCTTTTTCTAAAATAGGAAATGCTCCTCAAATTTTAAAAAGCGGAAATCACAAAAGAGTTAAGGAATGGAGAGAAAAAACATCACTTTTAAAAACAAAATTTCACAGACCGGATTTATTGTATTAATTTTGCTCTCTTTTATTTATGCTCATCCTGTTAATCTTACAAAAATTACATGGGATTTAAATGAGCTTAAAGTAAGATTTGTGTCTTATAATCTAAACAAACCATTTAATGAAGAAGTTGATGCCGAGAATTTTAATAAACAAAAAGTTTTTGATTATACCCTTAAGCATCTTAGTATACAAGGTTGTAAATTAATTCCTGATAAAATAAAAATTTCAAAAGAAATTGTAGTTGATGAATATTTTAAAACAAAATGCCAGCCAAATAGCAAATATAAAATACATTTTGATATGTTTTTTGATTTTGATAAAACTCAAAAAGGGGTGTTAAAAGTAATAGATAAAAATGAATCTATCTATACATTTTTACCTTCAAAAGAGGATGTGATTGTAAAAGTTAATAGCAATGAAGTGTCTTTTATAGAATTTATAAAAATTGGTATAGAGCATATCTTAACAGGATATGACCATTTAACTTTTTTATTGATGCTGATGCTTCCATTAATATTTTTTACAGATAAATTTATTAAAAGTTTTATTTATACCATTGAAGTAGCTACTGCCTTTACAATATCTCACTCTATTACTTTATCACTAAGTGTTTTTAATATAATTACCCCTCCTGAGAATTTAATAGAAATTTTAATTGCTTTTACAATTTTTTTAACTGCAATTAATAACATATATCATTTTGTTGATTATAAAAAGGAGTGGTTTTTGGCATTTATTTTTGGATTTGTTCATGGATTTGGATTTGCAAATGCGCTAAAAGAGCTGAATTTGCAAATAGATGATTTTGTAAAACTTGTATTAGGGTTTAATTTAGGAGTAGAAATAGGGCAGTTTTTAGTTGCTTTAATTTCACTTCCAATATTATATATTTTGATTAAGAAGTTTAAAAAATTATACATTATTTTAAGTGTAGTTGGAGGAATTTTTGGGTTTTTATGGATGATTGATAGAATAACAGGAATTGGTTTTATGCCTTTTTGATTGAATTTAATTATTTTTTTGATATAATTTCAATTCAAAATAAAGTGTGAATGCCCGAAGTGGCCAATGGCACAAAGGAGAGATAATGAGAAATAGACTTATTGAAGCATTTGAAGCTAAACAATTAGAAGGTAAAGAAATACCAGAATTTAGACCAGGGGATACTGTAAGAGTAGCAGTGAAAATTAAAGAAGGTAACAAAGAGAGAATTCAAAATTTTGAAGGTGTAGTTATCGCAATTAAAGGGACAGGTGCTGGTAAAACTTTTACTGTTAGAAAAATTGGTGCAAATAATATTGGAGTAGAGAGAATTTTCCCACTTTATAGCGAAAGTATTGCAGGAATTGAAGTAGTAAGAAAAGGTAAAGTAAGAAGAGCAAAACTTTATTATTTAAGAGGAAAAACAGGTAAAAAAGCAAGAATTAAAGAAAGAAGAGATTAATTTCCTCTTTTTTATTTTTATCAAATAAATGCCTCTGACACTAAAATCTTATACTTTTTATTTGGAGTTGGCTTAATAATTACAAGTTTTAGTTAAAAAAGTTTTGTTTTAAAAATTTGTATTTTTGCTTGGGTTAAATTTGCTATAATTATTAAAAAAGGATTAATTATGGCTGAGATTAAAGAGCAAGTTTTAAGTTTTGGGGAAATTCAGCAAGAACATGAATGTTTAACAATAGCTTATGCTGGAGTTAGAGTAGAGAGCGAGAAATTATATGATGGAGTGCTTCCGACAGAAGCTTATCAGCAGTGCATTATTTATCTTCAAGAGCAAGCTCAAGAAATGGGAGCAGATGGAGTAAAAAATATAGATATCAAAATGAATACTTCTCATGATAAAAACAATAAAGAGGTTATTGATTTTATAGCTCAAGGAACTTTGATTAAACTTAAATAATTTTTGTACAGAGTAATACTCTGTGCTTTTTTCTTAATTGATGTAACTTTAAGGTAATTAAGTTTGATGTGTAGAGTTATTGCATTTAGGTGTAATAAGTGTCAGAGGATATATTTTAGCAGTTAGATGGTGCCTCGGGACGGAATCGAACCGCCGACACAGGGATTTTCAGTCCCTTGCTCTACCGACTGAGCTACCGAGGCAGTGGTGGGCTCGGCAGGACTCGAACCTGCGACCAACCGGTTATGAGCCGGTTGCTCTAACCAACTGAGCTACGAGCCCAACGAGTGAAATTATAGCTATTTTTATTTTTAATTTCAAGTCTTTTTAAGTTATTTCAAATAAAGGTTTAGCATATTGTTTTTTAGCGTTTACTTGAATTATTTCATATTCAAATGGTTTTATAGTATTTTTTATAACTATTGCTGTTAGTTTGTTGCCATATACACATGCTGTATCAATTCCTGCAGAAAATTTATTTTTTTTAACCTCTTTAAAAGGGCTGTGACCATATACTACAAATCCTTCATGCCCATCATATACATCAGCCCAAAATTTTGCATTAGGATTATTATGATTAAGAGGTAAAAATTTTCCATTTTCGTCTACATCTCTTAAAAATAAAAGTAAAGTCATTATATTTAAAGGAGGATTATTAAGTCTTATCCAATTTGTAATACCTGCATGCACTATTGTTAGATGGTTTAATTTTAAAAAAAATGGCATACTCTCGATAAATTCAAAATCTTCTTGTTTTAACTGAGGATAGACTCTTTGTTGGTCCTCATCAAGCACTACATTTCTACCCCAATATTTTCTAATGTGTTTATATTCGTGATTTCCCATAATTGTAAAAATTTTATTTTTTTTAGCGTAACGCAAGGCTTCTACAGGATATGGACCTTTGTCTAAAATATCTCCAACACTTATTTCAAAAGAGTTTTTTGGAATAAGTTTTCTTAGCTCTTCCCACTCTTCTAAACATCCATGAACATCACCATAAATTACGTAAGTCATTTTCTACCTTTATGTATCCTCTAACTTTTGGAGGTATTTTATTTTTTCTCATTTTTTCTTTAAATTCTTTATCTAGTTTTGTTTTAATAAAAGGTGCTATAAAAATTTTGTCTTTATTACTATCAATTGCTAACTTTCCTTGAATTACACAAGAGAAGTTTGTTTTTATTATTTCATCTCTTTGAGCTTTTGTAAGTAAAATTCCAAGTTTTTTAGCAATTATATCAACTTTTTTAATATCAATTTGTGGGTTTGATTTAGGGAAAAAATATAATTTTTTAATATTTTGCCAATCTTCTTTAAATAATAGTTTTTTATCTTTTTCAAGATACTCAAAACTTCTTTTTACTCCATTTTTAAATAGTTTTATAAATTCATTGCTAAAATGTTTTCTAAAAAAATTTCTTTTATATTTTTCATCAAAGTTACTCTCATCGATAA
Source organism: Nautiliaceae bacterium (assembly GCA_027011225.1). Taxonomy (GTDB): domain Bacteria; phylum Campylobacterota; class Campylobacteria; order Campylobacterales; family Nautiliaceae; genus JALTBU01. The sequence continues at coordinate 29,820 of JALVAK010000043.1, forward strand.
AATATTTTATTTTGTTTTTGTGTAAATATTCTAATATCTCATCTCTTGAGATGTTATAAAAAGGTCGCCAGATTGTATAAAAATCTCTTTTTTCAAATTCTTCCATAGCTATAAGCTCTTTTAGCCCAGCGCCTTTGCTAAACTGCATCAAAAACCATTCAAATCTATCATTTAATTGATGAGCAAGTATTAAAGTGTTATACCTTTCTTTTTTTATAATTTCTTCAAAAAATTTATATCTGCAATTTCTTGCTTCTTTTTCTGAAAATTTATCTAAAAAACAATCTTTAATATAAATTTTTTTATTGTATTTTTTAGCTAAACTTTTAGCATATTCAACTTCTTCATCACTTGTAGCTCTTGTGTGGTAATTTACTATTGCTATATCAAAAGGAATATTTTTCTCAAGTAGATAAAAAAATAAAGCAGTAGAATCAACTCCTGCTGAGAATGCTAATAGATTTTTAGTATGCATCTTTTCTATGGATTATTTTAAAAATTATTATAGTGTCATTTTCAATATCAAATAATACCCTATAATCATTAATTCTATATCTAAAAGGAGGGTAGAAGTTTTTAAGTTTTTTTATATTATTAACTATTGGATAGTTTTTTAAGTTTTCAATCTTTTTTAAAATAAATTTTGCGACTTGTTTATCTAACTTTTTTAAGTCTTTTAAAGCTTCTTCGTTAAAGATAATTTTCATTCAAATATCTTTTTTACATCTTCAAGTGAATAAAATTTGTCGTTTTTATTTTTTTTGTATTCAGTGTAATATTTGTAATCTTCATCATTTTTATCGATAGGTTCTATATTTAAAGTGTCAATAATTTTTACATTTTTTAAATTTTTGAGCTCTTTTTCGTCTATTTCAATAATAGCAAACATTATTTCCCCTTTTTATTTATTATACCACAATTTTTCCAATTAATTCATCTCCTGCAAGCTCATTAATTTTTACATCAACTAAGTCTCCAATTTTTAAATCTTCTTTTTCGCTTTCATTTACCAGCACATCTCCATCAATCTCAGGTGCCCAGAGTTTTGGTCTAACACTATAAAATAATCCATCTTCTGTAAGTCCATCAAAAAAACATTTGCAAGTTTTACCTATGTATTTTTTTAGACTCTCTATTGTAGTTTCTTTTACAATCTCACTTATAATTTCTACTCTTTTTTCAATTATTTCTTGTGGCAGTTTATCTTTTCTTTTATAAGCACTTGTACCTTCTTCGTCTGAATAGGCAAATACATTTACTCTATCAAATTTATATTCTTTTAAAAACTCACATAACTCTTTAAAATCTTCCTCACTCTCCCCTGGATGTCCTACAATTACAGAAGTTCTAACAAAGCTAAATTCTTCTCTCATTAAATATAAAAGCTCTTTTAGTTTTTTAACACTACCAGGACGCTTCATAATTTTTAGCATTCTTTCACTAATATGTTGAATTGGCATATCAAAATAATTTACTACATTTTTTGAAGAAAAAATTTTTTTAATTAGTCTTTTTGTGGTTGTAGCAGGATATAGATATAAAATTCTTACATTAATCCCTTCAATTTTATCAATTTCATCAATAAGTCTCTCTAGCCCATCTCTTATGCCAAAGTCTCTAAGGTATGAGCTGCTATCTTGACTTACTAATGAAAAGTCTTTATATCCAAGTGATTTTAGATATTTTATCTCTTCAATTACTTCTTCAATAGGACGAGACTGTAGTTTTCCTTTAAAATTTGGTATAGCACAAAAAGCACATTTTTGATTACACCCTTCAGATAGTTTAATATAAGCATGATAATTGCTTCCTGTAATTACTCTTTTTTCTTTGTGGATTAAAAATACTTTTGGTGAGAATTTTATAACTTTTTTTTTCTTTTCAGCTTCTTTTATGAGTTTATCAATCTTATCAAAATCCCCAACACCGCTCCACACATTTACTTCTGGTATCTCTTTTATTAAATCTTCTTTATACCTCTGAGATAAACATCCTGTAACTGCTAAGATGGCATCATCTTTTTTTTCATTAGCAAGCTCAAGTATTGTTTCAATTGACTCTTCTTTTGCTGAGTTTATAAATCCGCAGGTATTAACTAATAAAACGTCTGCTTCTTTAGGATTTTGTGTAATTTCATAATTCTTTAGTTTATAAAGCATTACTTCGCTATCTACTAAATTTTTAACACATCCAAGTGATGCTAAATATAACTTTTTCAAATTTTTCCTTTTTTAGTCGATTTTATCAAAAATGGTATAATTATGCAAAAAGGTTTAAATGAGACTTAGGCAAGAGGAAATAAACCTTATAAAAGAAGAGATAAAAAAATTAATTGATGGAGATATTTATATTTTTGGAAGTAGAGTCGATGATAGCAAATTAGGTGGAGATATAGATATTTTTATAATTCCTAAAAAGAGACTATCTGTTAAAGAGAGAGTAAAAATTGCTAATGAAATTAAAATTAGGTTAGAATATGAATTATTTGTTCCTATAGATGTGATTATTTCAAAAAATTTGAATAGACCTATAGAAAAAGAAGCACTTAAAGGTATAAAAATTGGATAAATTAAAGATTCATTTAAATAGTTTAGAGAAATGGCTAGCAAATTTAGAAGATTATAAAAGTGAGCTTAATATGCTTTATGGGTTGCCCCTAAATGAAAAAGATGTAGAAAATATTGA
>JALVAK010000044.1 GCA_027011225.1 Nautiliaceae bacterium
CCCCCTAAAATTAGGGAAATTGAAATTTACTTTTTAAAATAATTTTGTATTGATTTTACAGATTTTGAATTTTTTTGTAAGAATTTAATAGCTTCAATTGCAGCTTTAGCTCCAGCAATAGTAGTAAAATAAGGAATAGAATTATTTAAAACTTCTCTTCTTATAATTTTAGCATCATCTTTACTTGCTTTATTATCACTTGTGTTAATTACAAGTGCAATTTCTTCATTTTTAATCATATCTATAATATTAGGTCTACCTTCGCTAACTTTTAAAACTTTTTCACACTCAATTCCTGCTTCTTTTATAGTTTTATAAGTACCGCTTGTAGCTACAATATCAAAACCTAATTTTCTTAGCTCTTTTGCAATTTCTGGGGCATACTCTTTATCAAGGTCTGTAAGAGAAATAAAAACTTTTCCGCTTGTTGGTAAAATATTCTTACAAGCTTCCTGAGCTTTTGCAAAACTCTCACCAAAACTTTCACTTATACCCATAACTTCACCTGTAGATTTCATTTCTGGTCCAAGTATTAAATCAGCACCTGGAAGTTTATTAAATGGAAACACTGCCTCTTTTACTGCAATATGTCCTTTTAATTTTGGCTTATATACATTTCCATCAAATTCTACTACATTATATTTATCATAAAATTTTAAAGCTTCTTCTAAAACTTTTCCATTATTAATATTAGGATTGTATGCTAAGTTCCACATAACCCTTGTAGCTACTTTTGCCATAGGCACACCTGTAGCCTTAGATACAAAAGGAACAGTCCTACTTGCTCTTGGATTTACTTCTATTAAATAAAGTTTATCTTTATAAAGAGCGTATTGAATATTAAGAAGTCCTTTTACTCCAAGTTTAAGTGCAATTTTTTTAGTTACATTTTCTATTTCTTTAATTTTTTCTTCACTAATACTAACTGCTGGTAAAGAACAAGCACTATCTCCACTATGAATTCCAGCTTCTTCAATATGTTGCATAATTCCACCAATATAAACATCTTTTGTATCACTTATCGCATCTACATCAAGCTCTATTGCTCTATCTAAAAACTTATCAATTAAAACCGGAGATTCATTACTTACACTTACAGCTTCGTCCATATACTCTTTAAGCTCATCTTCATTATAAACAATTCTCATTGCCCTACCGCCTAGCACATAACTTGGTCTAACTAAAACTGGATAACCAATTTCATTAGCAATTTTATAAGCTTCTTCTTTTGTAAAAGCAGTTCCATTTGCTGGCTGATTAAGTCCAAGCTCAGCTATAAATTTTGCAAATTTTTCTCTATCTTCTGCTTCATCAATTACCTCAGCAGAAGTTCCTATAATTTTTGCTCCAATTTTTGTTAAAGGTTTTGCAAGTTTAAGCGGAGTTTGTCCTCCAAATTGAACAATTACTCCATCAGGATTTTCTCTCTCAACTACATTTCTAACTCTTTCAAAATCAATAGGCTCAAAATACAAAACATCGCTCGTATCATAATCAGTTGAAACAGTCTCAGGGTTGCAGTTATACATAATAGTTTTAACACCTAAATCTTCTAAAGCAAATGCCGCATGAACACAACAATAATCAAATTCAATCCCCTGACCTATTCTATTTGGACCGCCTCCTAAAATCAAAGCTTTTTTATCATCAAAATCTGGTTTTCTAAGAGGAACATTTTTAGTAATATTTGTACTTGAATAAAGATAACTAGTAGTAGTATCAAATTCAGCCGCACAAGTGTCTACTTCATTGTAATCAATTTCAACTCCTAATTTTTTCCTTGCTTTATATACATCTTCTTCACTTACTCCTATAAGCTCAGCTAATTTAGCATCACTAAATCCATAAGTTTTAGCTTTTCTTAATTTATTTTCATCTTCTAAAATATTTTTATCAATCTCTTTTTCAAAATCTACTATTTCTTTAATTTGATTTAAAAACCATTTATCAATTTTTGAGAGCTCATATATTTCATCTACACTAAGCCCTTCTCTAAATCCTTGAGCTATATATAAAATTCTCTCATCATTTGGAATTCTAATTTTTTTCTTTAGTGTCTCAATATCGCACTTTCTCTCATCAAACCCTTTAAGACCAGTCTCTAAACTACATAGAGCTTTTTGAATAGATTCTTTAAAGGTTCTCCCAATTGCCATAACCTCACCAACACTTTTCATTGAAGTAGTCAATGTAGAATCTGCTTGTGGAAATTTTTCAAAAGTAAATCTAGGGATTTTTGTCACTATATAATCAATTACCGGCTCAAAACTAGCAGTAGTTCCTGTTATATCATTTTTAATTTCATCTAATGTAAATCCTACTGCAAGTAAAGTTGCAACTTTTGCAATAGGATAACCTGTCGCTTTACTTGCAAGTGCTGAGCTTCTAGAAACTCTTGGGTTCATTTCAATTACTATCATTCTTCCATTTTCAGGATTTATTGCAAATTGAACGTTACTTCCACCAGTATCAACTCCAATTTCTCTTAAAATTTTAAAAGAAGCATCTCTCATTCTTTGATATTCTTTATCAGTAAGAGTAAGTGCTGGAGCTACTGTTATAGAATCTCCTGTATGAACTCCCATAGGGTCAAAATTTTCAATAGAGCATACTATAATACAGTTATCTTCCCTGTCACGGATAACTTCCATTTCATATTCTTTCCAACCAAGCATACTCTCCATAATCTCTATTTCGTGAATTGGAGAAGCTTCAAGACCAGTCTTTGCAAGCTCTTTAAATTCATCCATATTATAAGCCACTCCGCTTCCAAGACCTCCAAGAGTAAAAGAAGCTCTAACAATTACAGGAAATCCAATCTCTTTTACAAATTCAATTGCTTCATCAAGAGTTGTTACTGCTTTGCTTTTTGGCAAATCCATACCAATTTTTTGCATTGCTTCTTTAAAAGCGTCTCTATCTTCCCCTTTTTTAATAGCCTCAGGATTTGCTCCAAGAAATTCAACTCCCTCTAGCATTCCTTTTTCATACATTTCCATTGCAACATTTAGTGCAGTTTGTCCTCCCATAGTAGGCAGTATTGCATCAACATTCTCTTTTTTAATAATCTCAGCAATAATTTCAGGAGTTATTGGCTCAATATATGTAGCATCTGCAAATTCTGGGTCAGTCATAATAGTTGCAGGATTTGAATTAACTAAAACAACTCTATATCCAAGAGATTTAAGTGTTTTTGCAGCTTGAACACCAGAGTAATCAAATTCACAAGCCTGACCAATTACTATTGGACCTGAGCCTATAAGGAGTATTGTGTGAATATCTTCTCTTTTTGGCATAGATAACCTTTTTTATATGTAATTATACCCTAAAAAAGCAATATAAAATTATGTATAATTTTGCAAAAAGGACAAATTTGAACTTACCTCAAAAAATTGAAGCTTTGAGAAAAGCGAGTGTATTTAACAAAAAAACCAGAGAATACGCTCTAAAAGAGATAAAAAAAGATAAAAGCTATATATACAAATGTCTAAATGAAGATGTCAAAGAAGATACAATTTTTAGGAATTATGAAGATTATTTAGTCTCTTGTATACTAGAAAGAGATGGATTAATGAAAAGAGAAAAACCTCTAAAAAGACAAAAAGTATTCTCTAGTAAAGAATTTTTAAATTTTTATCTAGATGCACTTAAAAATACTCCAAAAGAAGCAAAAATCAAAAAAGTTGGAGTGTTTGATACAGAAACTACTGATATTTATGGATATATACTCTCATATGCATTTGTAATTCAAGATATGGAAACTTTTGAGACTAAAGAAATTTATGAATTATTAAATCCAAAAGCAAAAATTTCTAAAGAAGCTTATGAAGTTCATAAAATTTCCCAAGAAGATGTAAAAAATAAACCTACATTTGATGAAAAAAAAGAGTATATTTTAAATCTTTTTAATGAAGTTGATATGGTAGTAGGTCACAACGTGTTTTTTGACTTTGGTGTATTAAAAAGAGAATTAGAGCGCTCAAAACATTTTCCGCATATTATAAAAATACCAATATTTGATACTATGTTTTATTCATGGGATATAGTAGTACTTGATAAGAAAAAACAACCAAAACTAGAAGAAGCCGTTGCATTTTTTCTAGGAAAACAAAATGTAACTTATCATAATGCATTAGAGGATGTAAAAATGACTTTGAAAGTATTTAATAAACTATTAGAAGGCGCAAAATGACAATAATTGATAGCATTATCTTAGGAATTACTGAAGGAATTACCGAATTTTTACCAATTAGCTCAACTGCTCATTTAATTATAGTTTCTACTCTACTTGGATTAAAACAGACTTTATCAAATGTAGCATTTGAAGTTATCATTCAACTAGGAGCTACTCTTGCAATTGTACTCATTTATCTTGATAAGATTAATTTCAAGGAAATTGAGCTTTGGAAAAAAGTTATATTGGCATTTGTACCACTTGCAATAATAGGATTTTTATTAAGGCATCAAATTAAAGAGCTTTTTAATTTATATACTGTCGCTTGGATGTTTATAATAGGTGGAATTGTATTTTTCATAGTAGAAAAAATTTACTCTGAAGATAAAATAAAAGTCAACAAAGTTGAAGATGTAACATATAAGCAAGCTTTAACAATTGGTTTTTTTCAGGTATTCGCACTAATTCCAGGAACTAGTAGAAGCGGTGCCACAATAGTTGGAGGAATGCTAAGTGGTCTAAGCAGAAAAACAGCAGCTGATTTTAGCTTTTTACTTGCAATTCCTACAATGTTGGCAGCAAGTGGATATGAGTTTGTTAAAAACATAAATTCATTCAAAGAGCAAAATTTTATAATACTAGCTATAGGTTTTATTGTAAGTTTTATAAGTTGCTACATTGCGGTTAAATGGTTTTTAAAATTTATATCAAAATACACTTTAATCCCATTTGGAGTTTATAGGATAATAGTAGGGATAATTTTACTTTATATGTTAAGCAAAGGTATTATTCATCAATAAAAGTTTTTAATGCAATAAAATAAGCTAAGTATAAACCTATTATAAATGTAACTATAGCTAAGAGAGTATTTGAAAAATACTCTCCTATTAACAACACAATAGAGACAAAAATTAAAAATAATGCAAAAACTAAAATTGCAATTTTGTGAATTAAATTCATTTTACTATATTGTAAAATTCTTTAAAAATATATTTGCTATCATGAGGACCAGGAGATGCTTCTGGGTGATGTTGCACTGAAAAGACCGGCTCATTTTTATATTTAACACCCTCAATTGTGCCATCAAAAAGATTTTTATGAGTAACTTCTGCTATTTCTTCAATATTTTCTGGCACATTATAATTATGATTTTGAGCTGTAATTTCTACAACTGGCTTTTTGCCTATATAATTTTTTACAGGATGATTTCCACCATGATGACCAAATCTAAGTTTAAATGTAGGATAACCATGAGCTATACTTAAGAGCTGATGTCCTAGACAAATACCAAACATTGGAATTTTTTCTTCTAAAAGTTTTTGAATTTTTTTATGAATTTCTTTTAAAATAAGCGGGTCTCCTGGACCATTACTTAAGAAAACTCCTCCAATTTCACCATTTTTATACATTTTTATAATATCTTCAGCACTTGTAGTATGAGGTAAAACTAAACACTCCATCCCAGCTTCAGTTAGCTCATTTAAAATATTTCTTTTTACTCCAAAATCAAATACAGCTATTTTTTTATCAGTTTTTTTAGGTTTATACTTAAGCTCTTTATCATCCCATGCACCATGAGGATGAATATAAGCTTTTTTGGTAGAAACTTCTTTTATGTAGTCAACTTCTTCAATTCTTGGAGAGTTTTTAAGAATTTTTTCAAGCTCATTTTTATCATGAATTTCGCTAGATGCTATCATCATCATAGCACCTTCATTTCTTATAACTTTTGTAAGATATCTTGTATCAATATCACTAATTCCAAGAACATTTTGCTCTTTTAAAAATTCCCCTAAAGATTTTTCCCCTCTAAAATTTGAAAAGTTATCTATATATTCTCTAACAATTATACCTTTTAGCCAAGCTTTTTGACTCTCCATATCATCTTTATTAACACCCACATTTCCAATTTCTGGCATAGTAAATACTACAAATTGTCCTGCATAGCTTGGGTCTGTAATAATTTCTTGATAACCTGTCATAGATGTATTAAATACTATCTCCCCCACTTCTGTTTTACTAGCACCAAAACCTTTTGCTTCAAAAAACATACCATTTTCAAGTAAAATACTTACTTTCATATCAGCCCTCTTTTTCTAAGTTCTTGCTCATAAATTCTTTGAAAAACTAAATTAAACTCATCAGTACCTGGGATAAGTTTTCTTTTGTAGTGCTCTATTTTTTTAAAAGCTTCATCTCTTGCTTCTTTTTCTCTATTTAAAAATTCCATAATTGAATTAAAAATAATATTTTTTATCTTTCCATCTCTTACATCATAATCAATTAGCTCTTTATCCCATAACTCTTTTACTAAAAAATGAGATAAATCTTCAATTCTTTCTTCTTTATTTATATTAAACCCTTCTTCTTCAGCTATCTTTTTTTTGATTAATTTAAAAACTTCTCTTCTATCTACATCATAAAATAAAAATTCATTTTCTTCTTCTTGTTGAGCTAAAATTTCTCTTGCTTTATCTTCAATTTCTCTCTCCCAAAGGACATCATCCATTATAATCTCTTCAATCTCTTTTATAGCATTATCGATGCCTTTTGGAAAAGTTACATATCCGCTATTTAATAAATCATAAGCTATTTTTCTAGAAATAAACGGAACTTGAGCTTCTTTGATAAGCATATTAAGCCTTTTTTTGTAATTATAACAATTTTATAACTTTTCTAACACCAAAGCATTGTATTTTTTAGCAAATTCAACAGCATGTTTTATATTTTCTCCCTCTACTTCAAAAATTATTGCTCCTTGAGTATCCAAAATTCCTCCAGCAGCAATAATATGAGCCTTTAAATCAAATAAATCTCTAAAAGCTTCTATTTCAGTATACACTTCCCCATAAAAAAATCTAAGAAGAGCTACTTTATTGCCCATGGCAATATCTACATTTTGAGTTGCTGGATAATAAAAAGGTATAAGCTTTTCATGTCCTACTGGTATTATAACCTCTGCACCTCTACAAGCGGCTTTGATATAAAAATTTCCAAAAGTACCACCATTTTTATCAGCGGCTAATACCGCAGCATGTTTAACTTCATTTTCATACCATAAAGCGTTTGCACCTTTAATAAAAATATCTTCACCTGTTATTTCAAAATCTTTAATATCAATTAGTTTTCCATTATGCAAAACTATTGGTTTTGCTCTATTTTCATTAACATTTAATATATGTTTAAAATTACATCCAGCTATATAATTTGAAACTTCTATCCCTAAATGGTATAAAAGATACATATTTGTAGAGCCATAAGCGATATATATTCTCCTAGATAAATTAAGCTTTTTTAATAAGGCTTTTGCAATTAAATGTTTAGCCCCTGTGGGAGTTAAGAGGACTTGAGCTTTCATTTACATCCTTTTGTAACATTTGAGTATACATGGCTGCTTTATCTGGGTCCATTTTTTCTAATATTTTTGAAAGAACTCTTGCAGGAAGTCTTTGTAAAATTTCTATTGCATCTTTTGGATTCATATCTTCTAAAATCTTTGCAGCATTTTTTGCTCTCATTTTTGCATAACTTTTAGTTATCTTATCAAGCTTTGCATTTTTAATTTCTTCTAAAAGTTTTTGATACTTTTTAATTAAAGCTAAAAGCTGTTTTTTTTCTTCCTCTATTTTTTTTAAAGTAGCATTAATTTCTTGCTCTTTTAATTTTAATATTTTTTCTTTTTTCTTAATCAGTGCCATATATGTATTTTTTAAAGCTTCTAAAGCTTCTTGTTTTTCTATTAAAGATTCAGCTTTTGCTTCAAGCTCTGCTTTTTTTTGCTCAAAAATTTTATAACAATCAAGAAGTTTTTGTTTATCAACAGCAAATAAAGAAGAGATAAAAATTAAAATCAAAAAAAATCTCAATATATCTCTCCTAAAATATCTCCAACTTCAACATACTCTTTTTGATTTAAATATTTAAAATGCTCTGGTCCAAAAAAAAGCAAAATTGATGAGCCAAACTCAAATCTACCAAGCTCGTCACCTTTTTTAAGACTTATAGGCTCTTTATACTCAAAAGTTGTAATTTGCGGATAATCTTTAGATAGTCTTTCATCAAAATTCATCACAATTTTACCTATAATCATAGCTCCAACTGCTACAAAATAAAAAATTTTACCTTCTATATCTTGACATTCTAAAACAACTCTTTTATTTTTTGGAAAAACTAACTCTTTTTCTAAAAATTTTGGTTTTACAGGCTTTAAGTCTCCTGGAATAAAAGTCGCTTTTAAAATTTGCATATCAATTGGCACATGAAATCTATGATAATCTCTAGGAGAGAGATATAAATTTATAAAATAACCGCCATTAAGGTCTACATCATAAGGAATTAATTCTTTAATAGAATATGGTTTGTTTTTTACTTGATAAACAATATCATTTTCAATCTCACCATCAGCTATAACCTCAGAATCACTTGGGCTAACCACTATTTCTTTATCTTCATAAAATTCAATATATTTTTTTTGTCTTATAAATAAGTCATTTAGTGTTTTATATTCGCAAGGGTCTTCAGGGATATATTCACTCATATCAATATCATAAATTTTTACATACAATTTATTAATTAAACATTGAATTGGTTTTGGAAACGGAGTTCTTGCTATTTTTACAATAATTTTTGCAAGCAAACGGGAGGGGCTCATTGTAGTTTTACTCCTTTTTTACCTTTTTTAATTTTACCAATAATATATCCATCGCTATTTTGAAGAACATTATCTACATTTTCCTCACTTACTGCTAAAATCATACCAACACCCATATTAAATGTTCTAAACATCTCTTCTTCATCTACATATTCTTTCATAAATTCAAAAATTGGAAGTACTTTTATTTTATCTTTATAAACCACAGCTTCAAGATTCTCTGGCAATATTCTTGGAAGATTCTCTACTATTCCTCCACCAGTAATGTGAGCAAGTGCATTAATAAAAGGTTTTAATCTTTTAAAATCTTTTACATAAATTCTAGTAGGAGTAAGAAGTATATCAATTAATTTTTTCCCATCAATTTCATCATCGAATTTCATTTTAAGTTTTTCAAAGAAAAGTTTTCTTACAAGAGAATAGCCATTTGAATGTATACCACTGCTAGGAAGTGCTATTAATATATCACCTTCTTTTACTTTTGGATTTAATTCATCTTCTTCTGCAATTCCTACTGCAAATCCTGCTAAATCAAAATCTTCTTCAGTATACATTCCAGGCATCTCAGCAGTTTCACCACCAATTAAAGCACACTCAGCTTCTTTACATCCTTTTGCAATACCTTTAATAACTTCACTTGCAACATCAACATCAAGTTTTCCTGTAGCATAATAATCTAAAAAAAACATAGGCTCACCGAAATTGCAAATCAAATCATTAACACACATAGCAACTAAATCAATCCCTATTGTGTCATATTTTTTTGCTTCAATCGCAAGTTTAAGCTTAGTTCCAACTCCATCAGTAGCAGAAAGAAGTACAGGATTTTTATATCCTTTAGGAAGTCTAAAAGCTCCTGCAAAACTTCCAATTCCTCCTATTACATTTTCATTAAATGTCTCTTTTACTACCGGTTTAATTTTCTCTACTAAAGAATTTCCGGCATCTATATCTACTCCACTATCTTTATAGCTTATTTTCATTATTTTCTCCCTCACACTCACAATAACAACTTCCAAAGATTTTAGTTAAAACCCAAGTGCTTGGACAAAAATCAAAAGCAAAATAAATAAATAACATAATAGACATAAACGCCAATAAAGCTAAAGCTGCCAGCGTAGCACCTTTTGCTAAAAGCATTAAAATAATCAAAGTAAAAATGCTCATCATAAGTCTTTGAATTCTCTCAGCACACCAAAATTTTTTAGTTTTCATATTACTCCTTTAAAAAATTATTTTATTAACTTCATTCATCTTTGAAGAAGCAATTTCTTTTGCTTTCTTATTTCCTTGATTAATTATATCTAAAATTTCTCCATCATTTAAAGAGGCTTTTTTTTCTCTAATTGGCTCTAAAATTTTATCAATATTACTAGCACATCTTTTTTTACACTCTACACATCCAATTGAGCCTTCTTTACATGCTTTTTCTATTTCGGCAACTTCTTGAGGGCTTGAGAAAGCTTTATGATAATCAAAAACTATACAAACTTCAGGATGACCCGGGTCTGTTTTTTTAATTCTTGCTGGGTCTGTTTTTGCTTTTCTAACTTTAGCCCAAATTTCTTCAGGAGTGTCATCAAGATAAATTGCATTATTATAACTTTTACTCATTTTTCTACCATCAAGCCCTGGAAGTCTTGAAATTTGAGTTAAAAGCTCTTTTGGCTCTTTAAAAACTTCAGTTTTGTAAAGATAATGAAAATGTCTTACTATTTCTCTTGCAAGCTCAAGATGGGGTTTTTGGTCTTCACCAATTGGCACTAAATCTGCATCATAAAGAACAATATCAGCAGTTTGAAGCACTGGATAAGTTAAAAATCCCGCATTATTTTTCTTTTTATATTCATCTTGAGCCATTGCATCTTTATAAGTCGGATTCCTCTCAAGCCAGCTAAGAGGTGTTATCATATTTAAAATTAAATAAAGCTCAGCATGCTCTTTTATACTACTTTGAATATAAAGATTTGTTTTTTCTGGCTCAATACCACATGCAATCCACTCTTTTACAAGCTCAATTGAAGATTCTTTTAGATTAATATTTTCATCAAATTTAGTAGTAAGCGCATGCCAATCTGCTACAAAGAAAAAACATTCATAACTCTCTTGCAAATTAAGCCAGTTTTTTATAACTCCTATGTAATGTCCTAAATGAAGTTTTCCTGTTGGTCTCATACCACTAACAACTCTCAAAATTTAGCTCCTATCTCAGCAAATGCGCCTTTATACTGTAGTTTTGTTGTATTATCTCCATCAACTCCATACGCTTCTTTGTATCTATATCCAACTTTTATAAATGGATTAACAGGTCCTGGAATGTCAATTGTATATTTAATAGCTCCTAAATAATCATAATGGTGATTATCTCCAGCTTTTGCCCATTTAATATCTGCTAATGCGCTAAATCCAAAAATTTTCATTGTTTCAATATGTCCATAAACATAAGGTAAAATCACACTAAAACTTTGATTTACTATTTCTTTATCACTTGTATTATCATAAATTTTAGTTTTACCATCCCATATATCAGCACCAGCTCCAACTTCTATATCTGCAAAAAAAGGATTAAATTCATAAAATGCTGTAATATCATATGAATTTATATCCATTTTCGTATCTGCATTAGTTAAAGCTGTATTAATCCTTACATCATCAAAAATTTTCACATTACCTGCTACATAATTACTATGACCAGTTGAGTGATATTTTGTGTATTGAAACTTAATATTTGGAAGTATGGGGATTGGATGAATTATTTTTGCCCAAAAAAATGGATTACTTTTATCTTTAAGCCCTAAATTACCTGTATTAGAATTACCATCTCTCTCAGCTGAAGGGTTGTTAAAATAGTTTATTGTATCACCATTTTTTACATAGCCATCAATATTTTCTTGCCAAATACCAACTCCTGCGCTAAAGCTTAATACATCAGCACTTGCAAAACTAACACCACATACTAAAGTAGCTAAAATTAAACTAATCTTTTTCACTTCTCTCTCCTTTTTCTCTTGGAATCAATACTATAGGTGTTCCTGTAAAATCCTCTTTTTGACGCAAAAAGTTTATCAAATATCTCTCATATGAAAAGTGAAGTTTAGGTTTATTCATAATAAGAGCAATTGTAGGAGGTTTTATTCCAAATTGAGTCGCATAATAAATCTTAATCTCTTTACCTCTAACATCTGTTGGAAGATTATGACGCATAGTAGCTTCTTTAATCCATTCATTTAATTTTGAAGTTGGAATTCTTTTTGTATAGTTTCCATACACATAAACAATTTTTTCTTTTAATTTATCAATATTTCTTTTTGTTTTAGCGCTAACTACCATGAAAGGAGCATAATCTAAATATTTGAATCTATGCTTAACTTCTTTTTCAAATTTTTTATAATCCATTTTAGCTTCATCCCATTTGTTAGCAACAATTATACATGCATTTTTGTGTTTTTGAATAAGACCACCTATCTTTTCATCAAGCTCAACTATGCCATTTTCAGCATCAAGAACTAAAATTGCAACATCAGCTTCTTTAAGCACTTTTTCTGTACGCATTAGCGCATATTTTTCAATATCTTTTATTTTACCTCTTCTTCTAATTCCAGCTGTATCTACAAATGTTATATGATATCCATTAAAATAAATACTCTCATCAATAGGGTCTATTGTTGTCCCATCAACATCACTCACAATTGCTCTTTCACTCCCTACAAGTGCATTAAGAAGTGAGCTTTTTCCAACATTTACTCTTCCAACAATTGCTACTTTGATTTCTTTAAGATTTTCTAAATCTTCATTTTCTTCTTCACTAAATAAATCTTCTAATGGAATATCTTCTTCAATTGTATTAGCTTCTATTATCTTTTGTTTTTTTGGAACAAATTCTTTAATTCTTTCAATAAGTTTTCCAACTCCTCTATTATGAGATACTGAAATTGGATAAATCTCTTCTACTCCAAGCTCATAAAAATCATAAACTTTTTCCATCATTTTGTCGTTATCTACTTTATTAACTACCAAAATAATTGGTTTATTTAGCTTTTGCAAGCTTCTTATATATTTTTTTTCTTCCTCATCAGGAATAGTTTTAGCATCTACCATATAAATAATTAAATCTGCTTCTTTTGCAGCATCAAATGCTTTTTCTTTTACTTTATTAAATAATTCATCTCTCTCTTCTAACCCACCAGTATCAAGCAACACAATATCTTCAAGCTCATCATCAAGACTAACAACTCTTTTTTTAATATCTCTAGTAGTTCCTGCTTTATCAGAAATAATTGCATCTTTTTCTCTTAATAACCTATTGAAAAAACTACTTTTACCTACATTTGGCTTTCCTAAAATCGCTACTTTAAACATTAAATTGAATCCTTATAACTAATTTTTTTAGCAAGTAAATCTTTCATATGCAAATAGTTATTTAGCGCATTTATATATGCTTTTGCACTTGCTAGCATTGTATCAATACTTAGCCCATGCCCCATAACAGCAGGCTTGTTTTCATCAAAAATTACTTTTACCATAACTTTAGCTAAAGCATCTTTACCCTCACTTACCGCTTCAACTTTATAATCTAAAAGTCTTCCATTAATTCCGCTAATTCTATCAATTACTTTAAATACAGCATCAATTGTACCCTCACCTATTGCTGCATCTGTAAAAATCTTATCTTCATACTTAATTTTTGCAGCAGCACTTGGCATACCCTCACTACAATCACTTAGTTGAAGTGAAATAAGCTCATATACTTTTGGAGTCTTATCGCTTGCTTCGTTAATTAATGCTAAAATATCTTCATCATAAATCTCTTTTTTCTTATCAGCAAGTTTTTTGAATTTCATAAACAATTCATTAAGCTCATCTTCACTTATGTCGCTAAATCCAAGAGCTTCAAGTTTTTTCTTAAATGCATGACGACCGCTGTGTTTACCAAGGACAATAGTATCTTTTACATCAAGCCCAATATCTTCTGCTTTCATAATTTCATACGTCTCTTTGTGCTTAAGCACTCCATCTTGATGGATTCCACTCTCATGTGCAAATGCATTTCTTCCAACAATCGCTTTATTTGGCTGAGGCTCTATACCTGTAACTGATGCTACAAGTCTGCTTGTAGGATAAATTTCTTTTGTATTAATTCTTGTATCAATTCCATCAAATAAATCGCGTCTAACTTTTATTGCCATTACAATCTCTTCTAGTGCAGCATTTCCAGCTCTCTCACCTAGCCCATTTATAGTGCATTCAACTTGTCTTGCTCCATTTAAAATTGAATAAAGTGAATTTGCAGTAGCAAGACCTAAGTCATTGTGACAATGAACTGAAAAAGTTATATCTTTTGGAAAATAATCAACTAATTCTTTTATCATTGCTCCCATTTCTGTTGGAAATCTGTATCCAACAGTATCAGGAATATTAATTGTTTTTGCTCCAGCTTCAATTACAGCGCTAATAATCTCTTTTAAAAAGCTCATTTCACTTCTTCCAGCATCTTCACAGCTAAATTCTACATCATCTACAAAACTCCTAGCATATTTAACTGCATCAACTGCTCTTTTTATAACTTCATCAGGACTCATTCTAAGTTTGTATTTCATATGAATAGGGCTTGTTGCAATAAAAGTGTGAATTCTTTTTAATGGTGCTGGCTCAATTGCTTTTGCTGCTGCTTCAATATCTTTTTCTAACGCTCTTGCAAGTGAGCAGATAGTAGAATCTTTTACTTCTTTTGCAATCATATTAATAGCCTCAAAATCTCCTGGACTTGCCGCTGCAAAACCAGCTTCTATTATGTCTACTCTTAACTTTTCAAGCTGTTTTGCTACTTTAATTTTTTCTTCAATGGTCATACTAGCACCAGGAGATTGCTCTCCATCTCTTAGGGTTGTATCAAAAATCTTAACCATCTCCATACTAATCCTTTATATATTTTTAAAATTATACAAAAAAGTAAAATATTTGTCAAAGGAAAAAAATTATTATTTAGTAATCTTTTGTGCTTTTAACATTCCTCTAATACCCCTAATTACCCCATAAAATGTATAAATAGTTAAAATAATGGCAATTGATTCTATTGGATATAAGTAAATAAGCGAAGCAATAATTATAATAAAAATCAGCACCTTAATAGCAACATTTTTATCAAAATTAATTTTTTTAAAACTTGGATATCTAAAATTACTCACCATCAAAAAAGCTAAAAATAAAGCTCCTATTAAAATTAACACATCAAAATTACCATTATATTTTACATCAAGCATAATCCAACTACTAAGTACTACTGCAGCAGTTGGAATAGGAAGCCCTATAAAATATCTAGGGTCACCAGTAGTAACATTAAATCTTGCAAGTCTAATAGCGCCAAATACAACAAAAAGCCCACTTACTAATGCCCCAAATTTACCATAATCTTTACCAATTGCAAAAAAAAGCATCATAGCAGGTGCTACTCCAAATGCTACTATATCTGCTAATGAATCAAATTCTACTCCAAATTTAGAAGTGGTATTTGTAAGTCTAGCAACCCTTCCATCAAGCCCATCTGCAATTAAAGACAATATTATATAAATAAATGCTTTTTCAAAATTTCCCTGAGATGAAGCTATTATACTCATAACCCCAAAGAAAATACTAAGCGCTGTAAAAAAATTTGGAAGTAGATATGCTAAATTAATTTTCATTAATATATCCTATTAAACTCTCACCTGCTTTTACTTTTTGAAATTCAGTTACTTTAAGTGTTGTGTTTTTAGGCAGATACACATCTACTTGAGAGCCAAATGTAATCATCCCATATCTTTCAGCTAACTTAATTGGACCTAAATCTCTAAACATAATTATCCTTCTTGTTATAAATCCTGCTATTTGGTTTACTACAATAGAAGCTAATTCATTTTCAAAAAGAACTCTATTTTGCTCATTAAGCTCACTGGCTTTATTATCGCTTAAAAATAAAAATTCCCCATGAATATACTCTCTTGCTTTCATCTCACCTTCGATTGGACTTCTTTGTATATGCACATCAAAAAGTGAAAGTCTTATTGATAGTTTTGTTGATTCTTTTTTAGTAATAGGCGAAATTGCATCAGTTATTGAAATAATAGTGCCATCACTTGGTGAAATTATAGCATTAGGAGAAGTATCTTCTGGCACTCTTTCTGGATTTCTAAAAAAATATAAAAAAAACAAAAAAAGAGCAAAAAGCCCAATTTGAACAATTAAGGGAAAATGTAAAAGCAAAGATAATAAAAAAGCAATCCCACTAACAATTATATAAGGATACCCCTCTTTAAGAATTATTTCCGTTTTCATTATCATCCTCTTTTATCTTTTTATCTTCATTTTTAGCATTATATTCTTTTATTACTTCTTCTAATTTTCCTTCATCATATGCCTTTATAAGCTCTCTAACTCTTTTTCCTTCAATTACTTCTTGCTCATAAAGCTCTTTTACCATTTGCTCTATT
This sequence comes from Nautiliaceae bacterium, assembly GCA_027011225.1. GTDB lineage: Bacteria > Campylobacterota > Campylobacteria > Campylobacterales > Nautiliaceae > JALTBU01. Next base: position 16,292 of record JALVAK010000044.1, read on the forward strand.
ACTGGAGCATATTTTTTAAGTTTATCTTTAACTATTTTATATCTCTCATCTAAAAAGTTTTTAACAAATTCATCAACTTCTTGCTGTAATTTTTCAGAATAATCCTTACTCTCAGCAAATCCGCCTAAAAATTTATTTGTTTGTTTCTCAAGCACCATAAGACCAGCAACATCGCTCATACCATACATTTTTACCATGCCTTTTATAATATCTGTAGCTCTTTCAAGGTCATTACTTGCACCTGTAGAAATTTCTCCTATAAAAATTTCTTCTGCCGCTCTTCCCCCAAGTAAAGTATCTACTTCTGCAATAAGCTCATGTTTTTGCATCAAATATTTATCTTCTTCTGGCATATTTAGAGTATAACCAAGCGCCGCAAGACCCCTTGGAACAATTGAAACTTTTTTTACTTTCCTAGCACCTTGGGTTGTTTCTGCGATTACTGCATGTCCGCTTTCATGATAAGCTACTATTTTTTTATCTTTTTCATTAAGCCTTCTAGATTTTTTCTCAAGCCCTGCTATTTGTCTCTCAACTGCTTCTAGAAAATCTTCTTGATTTACTTCTTTTTTGCCTTTTCTACCAGCAAGCAAAGCTGCTTCATTTACAATATTTGCTAAATCTGCTCCTGCAAGCCCTGCAGTAATTCTTGCAATCTCTTCTAAATCTACATCTTTTCCTGCTTTTATTTTTTTAACATGTACTTTTAAAATTTGCACTCTTCCTTTAAAATCTGGTTTATCCACTAAAACTTGTCTATCAAATCTCCCGGGTCTAAGAAGTGCTGGGTCAAGAATTTCTGGTCTGTTTGTAGCAGCAAGAACAATTACCGGCTCATTTGAATCAAATCCATCCATCTCTGCTAAAAGCTGATTTAGAGTCTGCTCTCTTTCATCATTTCCCCCCATTGGACCACCAACTGCTCTAGACTTACCAATAGCATCAATCTCATCGATAAATATAATACTTGGCGCTTCTTTTTTTGCCTGATTAAATAAATCTCTCACTCTTGCAGCACCAACACCTACAAACATCTCTATAAAACTACTACCACTAACAGCAAAAAAAGGTACATTTGCCTCCCCTGCTACTGCTTTTGCAAGTAACGTCTTACCAGTACCCGGAGGACCTACAAGAAGTACACCTTTTGGAATTTTGGCACCAAGCTCAATATATCTATCAGGATTTTTAAGAAAATCAACTATCTCTTTTACTTCTTCTTTAGCTTCATCATTTCCTGCTACATCATCAAATTTAACATTTGGTTTTTCTGACTTTATAAGCCCTTTTGCACTCCCAAATCCAAGCACTCCTCCCATACCTTTTTGCATCCTGCTTGCCAGAAACATCCAAATTGCAAAAAAGATAAAAATAGGGATAATCCAACCAAAAATTAAATCATTTAACCAGTTATTATCATTAATAGCACCATATGGCACATGATATTTATCTAATGTCTCTACTAATGTCGGGTCATTTGATACTTTTTGAATAGTAATAACTTCCCCTGTTTTTAACTTAGCTCTTATTATATTCTTACCAATTGCTACATAAGCTAATTTTCCTTCTTTTGCTAATCTTTTAATATCAGAGTAAGTATAAGCTATAACTTTATTAGCAGAAGTTATATTGCGCACTTCATTTACTGGGGCTATACTTCTAAAAATCAATACAACTAAAATTGCAAAAATTATGAATAAAATTAAAGGATTTTGATTAAAAAAATTATTGTTATTTTTCTTACTCATTTATTTCCTTTTTAATACTAAACTTACCCATTCATTTTCCTTTATTTCTTCAATTAACTCAAAATCTTTATATTTTTGTAAAACTTTGTCTTTGTATTTATCTATTATACCTGAAAGTATTAAAATATCGTTAACTTTTGATTTTATATCATCTGCTATAAAAATTAACACATCTGCTATAATATTGGCTACTACTACATCATATTTTTTATTGGTTTTATTAGCACTACCTTCCCAAATATTTTCATATTTTACATTATTAAGCTCAAAATTTTCTTTAGCACTTTTAACAGCTAATGGGTCTGTATCACACGCATCTACTTTTGCTCCAAGTTTGCTTGCAACAATTCCTAAAATACCACTTCCGCAGCCAACATCAAGAAAAGTATTACCTTTTTTAACATATTTTTTAATAGCTTTTACACAGCTTTTTGTAGTTTCATGATGCCCACTTCCAAAAGCAAGAGCAGGGTCTATCATTATATTAATTTTATTTTTCTTTGGAGGATACCAACTTGGATGTATATAAAATTCATCAATCTCAACCGGTTTTATAGATTTTTTGTAATTTTCAATCCAATCTTTATTCTCTTTTTCTTTAATTTCAATTTCTAAATTAATCTTTTCATCAAATATTTCTTCTAAAGCTTTTACATAGGCTTTTAATTCTTCTATCAAATCATCTAATGGCTCATCACTTCTTAAAATTAAAGTATTGTTTTTCTCTTCTATTCCATTATTAAATCTCTCAATTAAAAAATTACTAATCTCTTCTTTTTTAGAAGATGGGGTTATATAAATTTCGTAAAATATATTTTTCATAGCATTTTTAACTGCTCTAGTTTTTCTCTAATTTTTTCTTCATTGAATGGCTTTACTATATAGCTATTAACCCCAGCTTGTACAGCTTTAAGCACTTCTGCTTTTCCACCCTCAGTAGTTACCATAATAATTTTAACACCTTTTCCTTTTTTAATATCATAAATAAACTTGCTCATCTCTTTTACTTTACCATCTTTTCCTTTTATTTTTACTTTCTCATTTTTACTACCAATAACTCCTCTTGCAACCTCATCTGCTCTTACTGCTTTTAAAAAATCATATCCATTCATCTCTGGCATATTCCAATCAAGCAAAATTAAGTCTATATTATCTTTTTCTTTTTGCCATATCTCCCATGCTACTTTTCCATTTTCTGCTTCTAAAAAGTCATCTGGATTAAATTTTAGTTTTTTTAGAACATTTTTTATAATTCTTCTCATGGTTGAAGAGTCATCTACAATTAAAATCTTACCCATTAGTAATCCTTTAAAATTTTTTCTAAATCAATTTTGCCCTCATAAAAAGCTTTACCAATGATTACTCCATAAATTCCGTTTTCTTTTACTTTTTTTATATCTTCAACGCTTGCAACACCACCACTTGCAATAACAGGCTTTTTACTAGCATCTTGAATTTGCAAAATAAAATCTATATTAAGCCCGCTTAGTGTTCCATCTTTTGAAATATCTGTTGCAATTATACACTCTATTTTAGAATTTTCATACATTTTTGCAAGCTCTACAGCTTTAATACCTGCACTCTCTCCCCATCCATCAATAGCAACAAACCCATCTTTTGCATCAATTCCTACTGCTATAGGATATTTATCGGCAAGTTCTATTACTTTTTGAGGCTCTTTAGCAGCAATACTTCCTAAAATCACTCTATTAATACCTAAATCTAAATACTTTTTTATTGTATCCTCATCTCTTATACCGCCACCTAATTGAATTTTTAAATTTGTATTCTCTCTAATTTTTTTGATTTGCTCTATATTTTTAGGCTCACCTGCAAATGCACCATTTAAATCTACAATATGAAGCCATCTAGCTCCCATTTCCTCAAATCTTTTTGCAAGCTCCCAAGGCTCATTACTATACACTTTTGCACTATCCATTATCCCTTTTGTAAGTCTTACAGCCTTGCCATCTTTTAAATCAATTGCTGGAAAAATTTCCATATTATACTCCTATATTTACAAAATTTTCTAAAATTTTAAGACCTTCATTATGAGACTTTTCAGGATGAGGTTGAAATCCAAAAATATTATCTTTATTTACTGCGCTTACAAATTCATATCCATAAATCGTCTTACCAATTGCATATTTATCATCACAAACAACATGCAAAGAGTGCACAAAATATAAATAAGGATTATTAAGCCCTTTAAAAAGAGGTGAATTATTGTTAAAAAGTTTATTCCATCCCATATGAGGAATTTTTCTCTCTCCTAGCTTTTTTTTATCAAAATAAACAACCTCTCCTTCTATAAAGCCAAGACCTTCATGCTCTCCAAATTCCTCTGATTTTTCAAACAAAAGCTGCATTCCAAGACAAACACCAAGCAAAAATTTACCACTTTTTACAAAATCTTTAATAGCTTCATCCATACCAGTAGATTTTAAATGCTGCATTGCATCACCAAATGCACCAACTCCAGGAAGAATTAATTTATCATAATTTTTAATTTTATCAGGGCTATTAACAATCTTAGCATTAGCTCCAATTTTATCAAAAGCATTTTTAACACTTGCCAAATTCCCCATATTATAATCAACTATACCTATTTTCATTTTATATCTTTCCCTACAGATTTCATATAATATGCAAGCCCAATTAAAAGTAAAGTTACAGCTCCAATTAATAATGAAGCATATATAAGCATTTTAGGGTCAATCATAGCAAACTTAAATACAAGCATTAGCCCTTCAATTGCTAATGCAATTACAATACTTCCTAAAAATTTAATCATAGTTTTATGAATTGCAAATGGATGGTCTTCTTTCTCTCCTATGACTTCTTCAAAAAGTAAAGTCTTTACTAAATCAAAAAGAGCAAGAGAGAGAGTAATTAAAATAGTAGATTCAAACATCTTTTTAACTTCAATGTTTGATAAGGTATACGTAAAAAACATTTTCACACCATCAATAAAAAGCAATACACAAATTGCAAAAAGAGCTGCAGCAAAAATTCCATAAACTACTCTATTAAAAGTATAAGCCCAATTTTCACCTTTTTCTCTTTTTACAAATTTTAAAAGCTCATTTAAAGATATTTCAATAACTGCCACATAAAGCAATTCACCTTTATCATTAAAAATAGGCATAGCAGCACTTACTACCATCTCTCCATCAAGCAAACTTGGATATGGGTCTGTTAAGATACATTTTCTCTCTTTAACTGCTTTATAAAAATATGTCCTATTTGCTTGATTATATTCTATTTTTACATCTTTAAGCTTTTCATTAAGAGTAATTATTTTACTAATCTGTTTACCTTGTGCATCTAAAATATAAGCTGCTCTTACTTGAGGAAGCTCATGTACAATTCTCTCTAATCCTTCATAAACTACATCAATACTAATATTAGGAAGTCTATTTGGCAAATTTCTATGTAACAAATAACATAAATATGCTCTAGCCTCTTTTCTAATCTTTTGAAATTCTTGAATCTCTCTAATATGCATACTCTTCTCCTATTATTTTTAATAACTCTTCAATACAAAGCCCCATTGCAGTAGACTCATAACCTTTTACATTTTTTATATATTTTTTACAAAACCCCTCAACCATACAAGCTCCAGCTTTTCCAACCCACTCATTGCTATTTAAATAGTTTTCTAAATCTTTTTTTTCAAATTCCCTAAATTCATAAATAGTCTCATCAACTCTTCCAAAAACTTGCCCTTTAAATCTAACCCACATTGAAGTTATAATTTTTATCTTTTTTCCACTCTGAGCTAATAAAATTTGCTTTGCTTCTTCTTTATTTTTAGCTTTTCTTAAAATTTTTTCACCATCTGTTACAATAGTATCCGCTGTAACTATATCTTCATTTTTAAAACATTTCATACACTCTTTAAATTTTCCAAGACTTGCCAAAGTTACAAACTCATATGGCTCTTTACTTTTTATTTGCTCTTCATCAAAATTACAAGATTTTTGAATAAATTTTATTTTAGCTTTTCTTAAAAGTTCTGCTCTTGTATTAGAAGAGCTGCATAAAATCAACATTGAAACCCTTAGAGATTTTTTATAATTGTAACAAATTAATATTTAAAAATATATTCAAAAATATTTTTACCATTTTCAGAAATAACTTTATACTCAATATTATATTTTTCACAAATATTTTTAACAATATTAAGACCTATTCCAAGACCTCTTTTATGTACATATTCTCTATAATTTTTTTCAAAAATCTTCTTAGGATTTCGAATTTTTTCTCCAAACGACTCTACCCTTAATACAAATCCATCATCTAATTTTTTTAATACTATTTTTATCTCTTTATTTTTAGAATAATCTATTGCATTAGAAATATTATTATCAATAAGCCTCTCAAGCTCTACCTTATTTATATCAAAAAATATATCTTCATCAATATCAGATACTAAAACTTTATTTCTAGCTTTTGCAAGAGGCATAAAAAAATTTACTCTTTGCCTTGCAATTTCTGAAACATTTAATTTAACTGGCTTATATTCTATTGCATTTTGAGCAGCTAAATATGAAAGGTCTTCATATGAATTTGTAAGCATTGCAATTGCCGCTTCAATTTCGTTTAATATATATTCAAGATTCTTATCTTTTAATTGCATTTTTAAAAAATCACTATTTAAAGTAATTACACTAAGAGGCGTTTTTAACTGATGAACTGTATCTACAATAAATCTTTTATTCTCCATCAATAATTGTTGATTTTTTTCTATTTCTTGATTTAATTTTTCTCTATATTCATTATAAGTTTTAACTAATTCATCAAATTCTTTTATAAAATAATTTGTCTTTTCAATTGGCATATTTTGCTTCATATGCTCAACAAGTATGCTTAATTGACGAGTGATATAATAAATAACAAATTTGACTAAAATAGCTAAAATGATTAAAGATAAAATCATTACTAAAAATCTATTTCTAATTGCCTCTATATCTTTTTCTAAAATATAAGTAGAATATTCGCTTTTGATAATTAGCCTATTAGAAAAATTCTTAAAAAAGCCCTCTATTAAACTATAAGTAACAAATTCATGATTATTTAAATCTAACTTACTTATCCTATCGCCACTAACATGGAAAAAATTAATTACTCTTTTGCCTAAAACTTCTAATGAAAGATTTTTATCTACTTTTTTATTCATATCATTTAAAAATTGATAAAAAATATTAGTACTTTCTTTTATAACTTCTTCTATCTGTTTTTTATATTGATGACGTTTTTTTAGATTGATAGGATATATAAAATATTTATCCATAAAATATAGCTTAATTTCTCTTAAATCCCTAAATTTATTTAAAAATTCATAATATGCTTCTTTTAATTTTGGATATATATCTACCACATAAGCTAATTGTAAAATATATTTTTTATCAGGAGAGCGAATCAAAAAATATTGGTTAAGACTAAAAGAGGAATAATCAAATATTAAATAAGATATATTAATTTTTTGCTTTCCATTAAAAATATCATCAAAAATTTTTTTATACTTTTTAAACTTGCCTAAATTAAGCCCTAAATCAGGTTTATAAGAAGCTTTTATGATTTTACCATTTTTATCAATTACAAATACTTCATATTTTCCAATTTTAATGCTCTTATTTAAAATATTTGCTATTTTATTAGCATCAAATTTATCTATGCCATTATACATCAGATATAAAGTATTTAGCGCTTTTAAGTTTTCATCTAATTTACTCTTAAAAATTAACTCAATATTATCTAATATAGATTTAAATTTACTCTCAATTTGTAAAGATTTAGCATACTCTTCACTTTTATATTTATCAATTAAATTTTTTTTGCTGTATGTATATTGCAAATAAAGTAAAATAGTAACAATAGCTATAATAAAAAGAATCAAAAAATCTTTTTGAAGCCTAATCTTCCACTTCAAACCTATAACCTATCCCTACAACTGTTTTAATATAATCTTTTTCAAATTTTTTCCTAAGCTCATTTACAAGCTGGCGCAAAGGATAATTGTCTTTTTTTTCGCCTTCCCATACATAATCTATAATTTTTTGATTATAAACTGTCCTATTTGCATTTTTTAATAAAATATTTAAAAGTCTTTTTTCTTTTTTTCTAAGAGGTATTCTCTTACCATTTTTAAATAATTCATTATCTTCAAATCTAAATTCATATTCATCAAAAGTAAAAGATTTCTCTTTATTTAAAAGATGTTTGATTCTAACTTCAAGCTCTGTAATATGAAAAGGCTTTTTAATATAATCATCACATCCATACTCATAAGCCTTTTCAAAATAATATTCATCAACGCTTGCAGTAATCATAATAATAAATCCATCATCATATAATTCTCTTATATACTTTACTAATTCAAGCCCAGAAATGTTTGGGATATTAATATCGATTAAATATAAATCAAAAGCTCTTTCTTTAATCTTATCAACTGCTTTTAATCCATCATCAACTAATTCTACATCAAAACCTTTTGTTTCAAGAATTCTTTTAATAATTTTTGCAAGTTGCAAATCATCTTCTACCAATAAAACTGATATCATCTCACCTCTTTTTACTGCTATTATATAAAAACGATGTTAAATTAATGTAAAAATTTCTCTTTTGCTTTTTTTATTAATTCATCAATTTTACTTGCATCTTTTCCGCCACCTTGAGCAAAATCACTCTTTCCGCCACCTTTTCCACCAACAATTGGTGCAAATTCTTTAATAATTTCACCTGCTTTTATTTCTGGCACCTTACTTACTGCTACAATTTGAACTTTTCCTTTATTCTCACCTACAAGTAGTGCTACTAAATTATCAATTCTGCCTTTTAAATCAGTTGCAATCTCTCTTAAGTTTGCATTATCAATTCTCTCAATTACAAAATTAATTCCGTTTTTCTGAGTAGGCTTAATCTCTTTAACAGCTGCTTTTTGAAGATTTTTAATCTCTTCTTTTAATTTTTTAATCTCTTCTTTTTGTCTAGCAATAAACTCTTTTACATCTTTTGCTTTATTTTCCGCTTTAATCTCTTCTACTAAATTAATATGCTCTTTTGCAAAGTTATATGCACTAAGCCCTGCTACCGCTTCAATTCTCCTAACTCCAGCACTTACACCGCTTTCTTTTGTAATATAAAAACTTCCAATTTCAGCTGTATTTTTCACATGTGTTCCACCACAAAGCTCAACACTAAAATCACCAAATTCAACAACTCTTACAACATCTCCATACTTTTCACCAAAAAGTGCCATAGCTCCTTTAGATTTTGCTTCATCTATACTCATCTCTTGCGTTTTACCTTCAATTCCTCTAGCAATCACATTATTTACCATATCTTGAATTTTTTCTATCTCTTCTTTAGTTAAAGCTTTTGGATGAGTAAAGTCAAATCTAAGTCTATTAGCTTCTACTAAAGAGCCAGCCTGAGTTACATGCTCTCCTAAAACTTTTCTAAGAGCTGAGTGAAGCAAGTGAGTAGCTGAGTGGTGTTTTGCAATTTCTCTTCTACTTTCATCAACAATTGCCTCAACCTCATCGCCTTTTTTTAACTTAGCATCAACTACTTTTGATAAATTTCTCTCATCAAATTTTTGAGTATCAACTACTTTTGCACAAACTTCATCCCCACACTTAATAATTCCCTTATCTCCTATCTGACCTCCACTCTCAGCATAAAATGGAGTAACTTCTAGCATTACCCAACCAGTGCCGTTTAATTCATTTACTTCATTTAAATCTTCATCAAAAAGAGCTTTTACTTTTGTTTTTACTTTAGTTTTTTCATAGCCTACAAATTTATTTGGCTCATATTTTTCAAGGTCTTTTAGATTTATTTTTTTATCTCCGCTACCTTTCCAATTTGCTCTAGCCCTTTGTTTTTGCTCTTGCATTAATTTATTAAATGCTTCAATATCTACTTTTTTTCCTGCTTCTCTTAACATATCTTCAGTCAAATCAAGAGGAAATCCATATGTATCATAAAGTTTAAATGCCACTTCTCCGCTAAAAATATCACCTGTAGTTTTAGCAAGTTCCTCTTTAAATAGAGCCATTCCTTTATCAATTGTTTCAAAAAATCTCTCTTCTTCTAATTTCATAGCTTCTTTAATAGCTTCTTTTTTCTCAATTAACTGAGGATAATGACCTCCCATTTGATTAGCCAAAGTATCAACTATTTTATACATAAAAGGGCTTCTTTGACCAAGAAGATACCCGTGTCTAACTCCACGTCTAAGAATTCTTCTTAAAACATAACCTCTACCCTCTCTATCAAATCTAACACCCTCAGCTAGCAAGAAACTAACTGCTCTGATATGGTCAGCTATAACCCTGTGAGATGCTCCTCTTTTATCACTAAAATACTCTTTTCCTGTAATTTCTACTACTTTTTGAATTAATGGTCTAAAAATTGATGTTTCATAATTACTTTTTACACCCTCTTTAATTGCCGTAATTCTCTCTAATCCCATACCTGTATCAATACTTGGTTTTGGAAGAGGAGTTAGATTACCTTTTTCGTCTCTATTGTATTGCATAAATACTAAATTCCAAATTTCAAGAAATCTATCCCCTTCACCTCCTAAATAATCTTCAGGCGAATTAAACTCTTCTCCTTGGTCATAATGAATTTCACTACATGGACCACAAGGACCTGTATCTCCCATTTGCCAGAAGTTATCTTTATCTCCCATTTTTACTATGCGCTCTTTTGGTACATACTTCTCCCAAATTTTGCCCGCTTCATCATCACTTTCGTGAATTGTAATCCAAAGCCTCTCTTTAGGTAGTTTAAGTACTTCTGTTACAAACTCCCAAGCATAAGCAATAGCCTCTTCTTTAAAATAATCCCCAAAAGAAAAATTCCCAAGCATTTCAAAAAGTGTATGATGGCGATTTGTATAACCTACATTTTCTAAATCATTATGCTTTCCCCCTGCTCTCATACATAATTGCGCTGAAGTTGCTCTTGGTGGATTAGGTGGCTCTTTTTCACCAGTAAAAATTGGCTTAAATGGCACCATACCAGCATTTGTAAAAAGCAAAGTAGGGTCATCTGGCACAAGAGGAGCTGAAGGGTAAACTTTATGCCCTTTTTTAGCAAAAAAATCTAAAAACTCTTTTCTAATATCCATAAATTACCTTTTTTGATAAAATTTTAACATAATTAGCTATAAGGAAATAAATGTATGAAAAAGAACTTCTAATTTTAGAAAAAAAAGATAGGCTAAGAGAGAAAAAAATATACAAAAATATAATTGATTTAGCAAGTAATGATTATCTATGTCTAGCAGAAAACAGACATATAAGAAAAAAGGCATTCAAAAAAGCTCTAAAATTACGCTCTCACAGCGCAAAAGCATCACTTTTGGTAAATGGATATACTAAAATCCATAAAGAATTTGAAGAATATTTATGCAAACTTAATAATTTTGAGGATGGAGTTATTGTAGGCAGCGGATTTTTAGCAAATTTAGCATTATTTGAGCTAGTTAGAAAAAAAGATTTAGCATTAATTGATGAAGAATATCATGCAAGCGGAATAGTTGGTAGCAAATTAACTCAAGGAGAAGTTAGATTTTTTAAACACAATGATTTAGAAGATTTGAAAGAAAAAAGCAAAGATTATAAAAATTTTAATAGAGTTTTTGTGTTTACTGAGGGGATTTTTTCTATGATGGGAGATAAAGTTAAAAAAGAAATTACCGACTATGCACAGCAAATTGGAACTTTAATAATTGATGAAGCTCATAGTGTAGGAGTATGTGGCAATAGACTTCTTGGAATCACAGATGAATATAATTTAAATCCTAAAAAAACTATAAAAATGGGAACACTTGGAAAAGCTCTTGGAAGTTATGGAGCATATATTCTAGCAAATGAAGATATAATAAAATTTTTAATAAATAAGGCTAAAAGTATTATTTATACAACTGCTCTAAATCCTATAGATATTTTACTAAGCTTTTATGGGCTAAAAGAGATACAAAATAATTTAAAGCATTATAAAAGCAAAATTAATAATAAAATGATAAAATTCAACACCCAAAGTTTAATTAAAATAGTACCTGCTAAAGATAATAAAGAAGTATTAAAAAAACAACAAGATTTATTACAAAAAGGAATTTTAATAGGAGCTATAAGACCTCCTAGCGTAAAAACACCGATTTTTAGAATAATTTTGAGAACATGTATTGATGATAAAATCATACAAAAAACACTAAATTTTTTGGAGAGTAAATGATAAAAAAAATATTTGGATTTTTATTAATATTAATTTTAATTGCTGTTTTAATAGGTGCATTTTATTTATATGATTTTTACAAATCTGTAAGCTTTAACGCAGATAAAATCATTAATTATCATCCTTTTCAATCCGCTTTATTTTATGATAAAAATGAAAATTTAATTGATATAAGATACTCAAAAGAAAATAGAATTTATGTAAAATATGACAAAATCCCTGCAAGAATCATTGAAACACTAATAGCTACAGAAGATACTTCATTTTTTGAGCATACTGGAATAAATTTTAATGCGATTATAAGAGCCTTGGTTAAAGATATTAAAGCTGGTAAAAAAGTAGAAGGAGCATCTACTATCACTCAGCAACTTGTAAGAAATATATATTTAAACCGAAAAAAAACTATAAAAAGAAAATTAATTGAGATGATGATTGCTATGAAAGTAGAGCATATTTTAAGTAAAGAAGAGATACTTGAGAGATATTTAAATCAAATATATCTAGGACATGGATATTATGGAATAAAAACAGCAGCCCTAGGATATTTTCATAAAAACTTAGATGAATTATCTTTAAAAGAAATAGCAATGCTTATAGCACTTCCAAAAGCTCCAAGTCTATATGACCCAACAAAACATTATGAGCTAAACATAAAAAGAGCAAATTCTATCTTAAAAAGAATGTATAATTTAGGATGGATAACAAAACAAGAATATGTAAATGCAATTCTTCAAAGACCAAAAGTATATAAAAAAATAATTTCTAAAGCTCCTTATGCAGTAGATACTGCAATAAAAAGACTTATAAAAAATTATCCTGATTTACTCACAAGAGGATATAAAATATATCTTACTATTGATATGCCAACACAAAAATTAGCTCAAGAAACATTAAAGTGGAATTACAAAAGAATTTTAAAATTAAACCCTAAATTAAATCCTGATAAACTAAATGGAGCTATGATATCTATAAATCAGCAAACCGGTGAAGTACTCGCAATAGTAGGAGGAGTGGATTATAACAAAAGCAAATTCAACAGAGCTTATCAGGCAAAAAGAAGTCTTGGAAGCTCAATAAAGCCTTTTATATATCAAATTGCGCTAAATCAAGGATTTAATCCTGGAAGTTTAATTCCTGATATTAATAGAAAATTTAAAATGGAGCAAATAGATGAAGATAAATATTGGAAACCAAAAAATTACGAAAAAAACTCATTAGGATTAATTACCTTAAGAGATGCTCTTGTACACTCAAGAAACTTAGCTACTATTAATCTTGCTCTAAATTTAGGGCTTAATAATATACTTAAAAATCTTTATAGCTTCGGCTTTGATAAAATGCCAAACAATCTCTCAATCGTACTTGGAAGTGCAGGTGAGAGTATGTGGAAAATGAGCGAGCTTTATACAATATTTAGCAATTATGGAAAAAAATCCAAAATTCATATAGTGCGAAAAATAGTAATACCTCAAGAGGATATAACTATAATTCCAAAATATAAAAGTGAAGAAATTGAGCCTGATTATCAAGCATACTTAATTATTGATATTTTAAAAGATGTGGTAAAAAAAGGAACAGGAACAAATGCAAGAGTTAAAGGAATAGAAATAGCAGGAAAAACTGGAACTACAAATAATTTTATAGATGCATGGTTTGATGGTTTTACTCCAGATACACAGACTCTTATCTGGTTTGGAAATGATGATTCTACTTCTCTTGGTAAAAAAATGCCAGCAGGAAAAGTTTCAGCACCTGCATTTAAATATTTTTATGAAAGACTTTTAAAAATACATCCTGAGCTTAAAAGAGTTTTTAAAGTACCTAAAGAAGTAAAAACATATATCACACCAGATGGTAAAAAAGAGCTATTTACTCCGCTATCTCCTCCTCCAAGCACAGAATCAACAACTAATGAAGCTCCTATTTTTTAGCTCCTACTACCCCTGCTATTGCAATCAAAACACCGCCTATTAACTGATTAATACTTGGGATTTGATTTAAAAAAAGCCCAAAAAGCATTGCAAAGAAAATATCAAGGTATTGCAAAATCGAAGCAATGCCTACGCTTATGAAATTAAGCGAATCATACCACAAAAAAAGAGCCAAAGCCGTGTGGATAATACCTGCTATTAGCACTATAATCAATGTCGCAAAATTAAATTCAAAATCATTCAAAAATAAAAACGGAGCTGTTAAAATAATAGAAATTAAAATCTGCCAAGCTGTAACACTCACAGCCCTATGATACATAGTAGCAATTTTTGAAAAAAATCCTAAAAATCCGTATGAAACACCTGCAAGCAAGGCAATAAACGCCCCGAAATTAAACTCAAATCCATTATCAAAATTACTTATCACAACTCCAATTAAAGCTAAAATTATGGCAATTAAAATAAATTTATTAAACTCCTCTTTTAAAAAAAGAACTGCTAAAATAATTGAAACAATTGGACCTAAATAATACAACACTACAACCGTTGAAATAGTAGTAAGATTCAAAGCCCAAAAGAAAAATATCCAGTTAACAGCTAAAAAAACTCCACTAAGAAAAAGTGGCCAAAAAGGTTTTAATCTAAAAAACTCTTTAATCCCTGCTCTTTTAATGGCAAAATAAAATATAAAAGGAAAAGCAAACACTACCCTAAAAAATACAAACACGCCACTTGGTAAGTTTGAAAGTATCCCAACAATTGGCGTACTACCCCAAATAAGAGTAGCACCTATCATTTCAATTAAACCTCGTTTTTTATTTTTCACTTTTTCCCTTTTTTATATTTTTTCACCCACAACTCATCTCCTTATACTTCATCTCTCATATACTCATTCATTCATAAACAATAAAAAATTCACTTCACAAGAAGTGCAAATTATTTACCGCTTATAAAAAGCTAAAAAGTGCAAACCGCTTTGCTTTAAATGCACTTTTTTTAACGCTTTTTATCCGCTAAATTTGCAACTCTTCATTTTTTTGTTTATTTAAAACTCTCCACTCAAAACTTAAAACTATTTCTCCCTCTTCCCATCTTACCCATCCACTCATACACACACCCATTCTCTTGAAATCACCGAACAATTATAGTAAAATTTGTTCTAAAAAACAAACAAGGAATAAAATGAAACTACAAAACCTTGCAAAAAGAATAAAAAAATTAAGAGAAGAAAAAAATTATTCCTTAAGCGGTTTAGCTAAAAAAGCAGGAATTTCAAAATCAAATCTTTTAGGTATAGAAGAAGGCAAAACAAATCCAACTATTAACACTCTTTGGGCTATTGCAAATGCTTTAAATGTGCCTTTTGGAGAGCTTATAGAAGATAAAATTATTGAAGAAAACATAGAAGTTAGTTTAATTGAAAAAGAAAAAAACATTGAAGTTTATAAAATGAAACTAAAAAATTATCACACCCAAAAAGCCGCTCCCCATCCAAAAAATACAAAAGAAGATATATTTGTAATAAATGGTGAAGTGTTAACAGGTCCTTTTGAAGAGCCAAAAATTTTAAAGTCAAGTGAAATCTATTCATTCAAAGCGGATAAAGCTCATATTTACAAAGCTATAAGCCAAAACGCAACTATAATTGTTACAATCCACTATCTTGAAAACAGATTTAAATTTTTTGAAGATGATATTTTTGATGATGATATAGAAATAGAAATAAATTCAGGTATCCCTATAAAAAGAACCGATAATTTAAACTACACTCCAAAAGATAAAACAATAAAAACAATAGAATATGACGGATGGCTTTATTGCTTTAAGCCAAAACCTTATAAAAGAAAACCTAATACAATTGATGTAATCGCTCCTTTTTCTACTAGTAAAGAGAAAAAAATAAATATAATAAAACACTTTTTACAGCTTATAATTGATAATGTTGAAGATGAAATTTTTGATAAAAAAATACTTTATGCAAAATATGCTATTGAAAACGGGGATTTTGAAGAAGCTCTTGAAGTGATTAAAAGTATAAAAGTTATTGAAAATGAAAA
>JALVAK010000045.1 GCA_027011225.1 Nautiliaceae bacterium
ATCTTCTTTTAAAAAATTAGATTTTCCAGTTAATTGAGTTTTATTGTTTAAAGAAGGAATATAATTTAAATAGTAATAATCATACGGTTTAACATATTTTAGTTCTAATATTAATTTAGTTATATGCTTTGTATTAGCAAATATTAATTTATTTTTTAGATGCACTGAATATTCTTTAATCTGTGCTCCAGTTATGATATCATTATCAGGGTTATTATCAATTGTTGTATTGAAATCATACGGATATAACCTATATTCTCCTTTTCCAACAAAATGATTTAAGCCTATTTCTAATTTATTTGAGAAATAATCGTTTAACTCTGTTTTATTTTGGAAATTTAGATACTGATAAATTGTCTTTGAATTTTTATCCTTTTTTAAGGGGATTAAATTTTCAACTCCAAAGAAACTTCCATATTTATAATATTCTATTCTATACCTTAAAGTATTACTTGATTTTTTATATACGATACCTACTCCTATATTTTTTTCATATTCATCAGGTGATGCTATACGATATTTTGTTAAAGAGTTATTATTTAAATCTACTAAAAATGAAGAAGTTTTTTGAATATTTGGGTCACTTATATAAAAATGATAATCAAAAAGTAAGTTTTTTATTTTATTAAAGCCGGCTATTAAACCTAATTTTTTATTGCTTAAATCTATATTGATGTTATTATTGTTGTATTTATTTAAAGTTATAATATTAATTACACCTAAAAATGCATTTTCACCATACTCTATTGCATCTGGAGTTTTTGAAAACTCAATTCTTTTAATCAAACTTGCAGGAAAATTGTAAAAATAAAATTGATTATTATAAACATCATTTGTAACATCTATTCCATTTATTAAAAATTTAATTTTATCTCTGTATCTAGATTTATTTCCTCTTACAATTATTTGTTTTTTCCCAGCTGAATTTTGAGCTATTTCAATACCAGGTAAGTATTCAAGCACTTCTATAAGTGTTCTTGCACCTGATTTTAGGATAAAATCTCTATTTATAATATCTAAATTTTTAGGAGCTTTTTCTAAATTTATTTGATTTTCGGTTGCATAAATTGTTAAATTATTTAAAGTATTTACAATATCTGTATTTGCAAACAATAAAGAAGAAGCAAAAATTAGATATAATTTTTTATTCATTTAAAATCCTTTATAAAGGCTCTTATGACTATAACAATTGGTGGATTTGACGGCGTACATGTAGCTCATCAAATACTTATTAAAAAATCTGATATTGTTCTCATAATAGAAAAATCGGCAAATTTAACTCCAGGTTTAGAGCGATGTTATTATTTTAATAAAGGATGTGATTTTTTGAAACTTAAAAATATAAAAAACCTCTCAAAAGAAGAATTTATTCAATATTTAAAAAAATTAAATACATCAAAAATAGTTGTAGGAGAGGATTTTAGATTTGGAAAAAATAGAGAAGGAGATATAAATTTTTTAAAAAAATTTTTTGAAGTTGAGGTAATTAAAGAAATTAAAATAGATGGTATAGGAGTCCATTCAAGAGTGATAAGAGAATTTATCATTCAAGGAAATATACAAAAAGCAAATAAGTTTTTAGGAAGAAATTATAAAATTAAAGGCACAAAAATTAAAGGACAAGGAATTGGAAAAGAGTTATTGCCAACAATAAATATTGAGCTTTTTAAACCATTTCTCTTACCCAAAAACGGGGTTTATCTAACAAAAACAAATGGGTTTTATTCTATCACTTTTATAGGTAAACGCTCAACTGATGAAAATTTCTCAATTGAAACTCATATTTTAGAAAATTTTGATAAAAGTATTGAAAGAGGATTAATTAGTATTGAGTTTTTGGAATTCATAAGAGAAAATAGAAAATTTAGCAGTTTAGAAGAATTAAAAAAAGCTATTTTAAAAGATAAAGAAATTGCCCTAAATTTATTAAAGGAGAAGTATGGCTTTAGTTGATTTAATTGATGTTTCAAAAAAGTTTGAAGCTCAAAAAATTTTATGTAATGTTGAATTTCATCTAGATGAGGGTGAGAGGGTTGCTTTAATTGGGAAAAATGGTAGCGGAAAATCTACTCTTATGAAAATAATTGATGGCACAATAGAAGCAGACTCAGGAGAAGTGATTACAAAAAACGGGATAAAAATAAAAAGACTTCTCCAACAGCCAAAATTTAATGCTGGAGTTAGTGTAAGAGAAGCAATTGAAAATGAGCTTACGGAATTTAAAGAAGCGTATGAAAAATATGTAAAACTTTCTGAAGAATTTGCTAAAAATCCAGATAATAAAGCTATTTTAAACGAGCTTGATAAAATATCTAAATTTTTAGATTATCATAATGCATGGAATTTAGATGATAGGATTGAGAGAATACTCCAAGAATTTGATTTAAAAAAGTATGAAAATAAAGATATTTCACTTCTTAGTGGAGGTGAGCAAAGAAGAGTAGCGCTTGCAAGTTTGCTTCTTCAAAAGCCAGATGTTTTACTCCTTGATGAGCCAACAAACCATTTAGATGTTTATATGACGGAATTTTTAGAAGAAATTTTACTTAAAGACAAATATACTTTTATTGTAGTAAGCCATGATAGATATTTTATAGATAGAATAGCAACTAGAGTAGTTGAGCTTGAAAATTGTAAGCTAAGAAGCTTTAAAGGTGGATATGCTGATTACATAAGACAAAAAGAAGAGCTTCTAAAAGCAAAAGAAAAAGAATTTGAAAATGAATTAAGGCTTTTAAAAAGAGAAGAAGAGTGGCTAAGACGAGGAGTAAAAGCAAGGCTAAAAAGAAATGAAGGTAGAAAAAAAAGAGTTTTAGAGCTTAGAGAAAAAGTAAAACAAGATAAATCTGAAATTCGCCAAATTGAAATGCAGCTAAAAAGAGAATTATTAGCTAAACAAGAAGATAAAATAAACAAGAAAAAAGTAGTTTTTGAAATTGAAAATATAACCAAATCAATTGGAAACAAACTTTTAATTAAAGACTTTACTACAAGAATTTTACAAAAAGATAAAATTGCAATAGTTGGGAAAAATGGAAGCGGAAAATCAACTCTTTTAAAGCTATTAATTGGTGAAGAAAAACCAGATAGTGGAATTATAAAAGTAGGAGAAAATATAAAAATTGGTTATTTAGACCAAAGAAAATCAATGCTTGATGATAATAAAGACTTGATTGAGACTTTCTGCCCAAATGGAGGCGACCATGTAAATGTAAGAGG
>JALVAK010000046.1 GCA_027011225.1 Nautiliaceae bacterium
AATATAAATATATTTAAAAAAGGTTAAAAATGAACTTATTAGAAAATGTTAAAAATTTTTTAAAAATTGATAATAAAAATAACTTATCAAATAATCCTGACCCTAGTGTTGTTGATTTTGATTTAGAGAGTATTCCAATAGGTTTTTTCGATGAGGGCGGTATATATGGTTTTGATATTGAGGATAGATTAAGTAAACAAAAACTATTAATTAATACTTATAGAGAATTATCATCTCAAAGTGATGTATCAAGAGCTATTAATATAATAATCGATGAGGTTGTTTTTAACCCTTATAATAATAATTATTTAACACTTGATTTTATAGATGATAAAATTAGTAAAGGTATTCAAGCTAAAATGAGCGAAACTTTACAAAATATTGAATTAAAATTAAATTTAAGTAAAAATTTTTATTCTTTAGTTAAACAATTTTATATAGATGGTCAATTAAATATTTTATTACAGTATGATAAAAATATAAAAAAAGGTATCCAAGGAATAAAAGCTTTAAATCCAAATGGATTATATTTTGATAATAAAACTAATAAATGGAAGTATAATTCAAATTATACAGATAATACATATTTATTTAAAGGTGGAGATTTAGAGTTTTCTTATGAAGAGATTATACACATTAATAGTAATATGTATTATAAAAATGTTATTTTAGGGTATTTACAACCCTCTTTAAAAACAGCTAATATGTTAAAAACTTTAGAAGATATGCTTATACCTCTTAGGTATAATAGAAGTGTTAGCAGAAGAGCTTTTAAAGTAGATGTTGGAGATATAAACTTTAAAAAAGCAAAAGAGATATTAGATATGTTTAAAAAAGAGTATAAATATAAAAAAGTTTATGACCCTGAAACAGGGGAAATAAAACACCAAAATAGATTTTTATCTTTAGTAGAAGATTATTGGTTTACCAATAGAGAAGGTAGCAGAGGTACTGAAGTAGATATTTTAGATGAAAAAGGTAATTTAGGTGAAATAGAAGATATTTTATATATTAGAAAAAAATTATATGATAGTTTGCATATTCCAAGTGATAGAGTTGGAGATGGAAAAAGTGAAATATCAGCTACATTTGATTTTGGAAATGATAGCACAAATGTAGAAAATATAAATTTTTGGAATTATGTAAATAGAATAAAATACCAATTTATGGATTTATTTTATGAAATATTTAAAAGAGAATTAATTGCAAAAAATATTATTTCAAATAAAGATTATGAACAAATTAAACACTCTTTTAAAATAAAATATGTAAATGACAATATTTTTTATGAAAATTTAGAAAAAGAAAAATTACAAAAACAAGTAGATTTATGGGGTTCATTAGAGGGTATTGTTGGAAAAACAATATCTTATAAAACAGCTTATAAAAAAGTTTTTAATTATAGTGATGATGATATAGAGAAGTTAAAAAAAGAGATAGAAGAGGAAAAAAACGACCCATTTTTCAAACAATTTTATGAAAATGGGGAGGATTTTTAGAGCTATTTAAACTCTAGCTCTATTTCTAATCCTCTTCCTGCTTGGTTTATGTTGGCTAAGCCAATAGAGAAGTACCAATCCCCTCTTCGGTCTTGATAAATAATAGTATCCCCGCTATGAGAATTAAATCCACGGAAATACTCATTAAAACCTAATTCATAAAGGGGTTGTTTTATTCTTTTACTCATTACCCCTTTATGATTTTTTACTAAACTATAAGCTTCCTCTACTTTAGAGAAGCTTTCCTTTTTTAAAATATTTTTTAAATGCTTTAATACCTTATCATCAACGCCAATTCTAAAGGGAGAAAAATATCTCCCGTTTTTTCCTAGATTTTCTTTTGTTCCTATTAAATTCAAATCCATTTTAAAACTCCTTAATATTTTTTTTGTTATGAAAATTATAACAACATATACTTTAAAATAAACTGAATATGATTTTTTTTTGAGAAAAAAGTAGAATTTTTTAAACACCCTCTTTAAAAGAGGGTTTATTTTATAAATTGTAATAATCTCTTACCATATTAGCTAAATCCCCTCTACCATATTTTTTAAGGGTTTTTATTAGCTTTCTAGCAGTCAATGTTCCTTTTCTTCTTTCTTTATCAATATACTTTAAAAACTCATCAATATAAATATCGTCCATTTTAAGGACAATATCAACTAAGCCTTTTTCAAGGGTTGTGTTTTTAGCAAAATCTTGTCTTAAGATATTTGCTGTCCTAGACAAATACACTCTTGCTAAATCATAATAACCCTCTTTTTCAAGGGCTTTTGCAACTTTAGTTACTTTACCCTTTCTAACAAAAGGACTTTTAACTATATTTAAGATTTTTTCTCTAGTATCTGAATTTACCTTAAGAAATAAAAATTCTAGTAAATCTTCATATGAATTAATCTCCTCTGGAGAAGATATATTTTTATATTTCTCTTCTAATTCCCTTAATCCCTGCTCAGCCTTATTATTTTTTATAATCTCTATTTCATCTAAGAGATTATCTTGGGTAGTTTTGTATCTACCATAATCACCGTCAAAACACTTATAGGTTTGATAAATTTCCTGCATAATATATTTATGGTCTTTAGATTGCTTCATAAAAGCAGATATAGCGGCTTGATTGCCGCTATCTATTAAATTCCAAGCTTGTTGCTCCAGCTCCTCTTGTTTTAATTCTTTTTGATTTCTTAAACTTTCAAAGATAAATCCGAACATTTTAACTCCTTTTATCCTATTTTTAAATTTTTGTATTTAAATTTATTATATAAATTAGTTAATACAGTCCTTTTAATAGACACCTCATTATTAAATTTTTTGTTTAAAAGGGTGTAATATCCCTCATTATCTTTCTTGTAGTTAAATTTATTATCATACTTAACTACCAAATTCATAAAAAACTCACTGCCCTCTTTGGGGGCAAATTTTATTATTTCTCCCTCTTCTTTAAAATTAAGATATTTACTTAAAAATTTAAATATCTTAATATCATTATTTGAATATAACCTAATCATTTTTAATCCCTTTCATTATTTTTTTATACATCATTTTATTTAAATTTTTATTATAAATACTTTAAAAAGGTTAATTATGAATGATTTAACACAAAAACTAATCAAATGTATTAAAGATAATAATAAAACTGAATTTGAAGCAATTCTTAAAGATAATGTTAAAAAAGAATTATTTAAAACACCTGCTTTTATAC
>JALVAK010000047.1 GCA_027011225.1 Nautiliaceae bacterium
CTATCATTGTATTCATCAACATATTCTATTGTTTCATCATCTTCATTTATAATTTCTATTCTAGACCTACCTTTTAAATAAATGTTTTTATCAGTTGTTAAAAACTTTTCAAAATCTTTCTCTTCATTTAAAAAATAATAGTTTAAAATATAATGATAAAAATTAATTACATCATTACAATCATAATAACATTTTGCTTCTAGTTTTTTTCCCATACCTTCTAAAGTAATAGTTTCCATTTTTTCCCTTTTTTCTAATTTTAATAATTATAATAATGAAATTGCTTTTTCTAAATTTTTGTCTAAAAACTCATCATAAAGTTTTTTTAATTTTTCCTCTGTTAAAATACCTTTTTCAATTAAAAAGTTTTTAAAGTTTTCTAGTTCTTCATTTTTTAATAATTTATCTTCTAATTCATTCAATTTTTGTTTTAGTTCTTTATTTTCTTTTTGTAAATTTTCAATAATCTCATCTTTATCAATGTTATTATTATTTATATTTTTATTGATAGGTTTAACAATAATTCCTCTATGTGCAGTATTTCTAAACCATATAGTTTTTTTAGTTTTTTCTCCAAGTTTACTTATATATTTATTTAGTTCTTTCAACTCTTTTTGTTCATAATACATAAAATAAAGAAGATATTTTAAATAATTTGTAGGAACAAAATTTTTAGTTTCAATAGCTTCAACAATATCATCAACAATAAATTTATGTGTTTCTTCAATATTATCATCAATATTTCCTAATTTTAATTCTTTTGTAATTTCAAAATATTTTTCATTATCAACATCAAATAAATACTCAACAATAAAATCTTCATACAAAAACTTTTTATCTAGTGTTTTCAATTTATGTTTTAAAATTTTAGTTTTTTCTTCTGTATTAAAAATTATTCTATCTCTTTCTTTACTTTCTAAAACTTTTGTAGCTTGTTTTTCATCAAAATTATATTTTGCTAGTTCATATAAAAAACTTTCAACTTCATTTTCTAAATTTTTAATAAAATCAAAAATATCTTCATTTAATATTTTTTTTGAATTTATTTCAATTTTTTCTTCTGCTGTATTTATTACAGAATATCTTCTGTCAGTTGTGCTAATTGGGACAGGATTTTCATTATTACTATAAATTAAAAAATTTGCTTTTAAATTTTCATTTCTATTTCTGATATGTTTAGCGTTTAAATTTATTTGTTCATCAGTAATCCATTGTTTTAATTTTTCGTAGACACTTTGTCTGTTTGTGTAATCTTGAACTTCATTAGCTATTACAAAACTTTTATTTTCTAAAAACTCATTAAATTCACTGTTTAATTCTGTATTACTAATCACTGTTGTTTGATTTTCATAAAATACTTTTTTTATTATTTTGTCAAACAATAAACCTTTCCCAGTCCCTTCTATACCTTTAAATATAATTGTATTCATTGTTCTTTTATGGGTAATAAATACATATGCAAGCCAGTTTAAAACATATTGTTTGTAATCTTTGTTAAAATTTGTTAAACTATCAAACAATAAATTTACATGTGGAAATTTTTCAACGATACTTAAAACATCGTCGACTAGTTTCCCTTTTTTCTTGTGTTCTTCGTGTATTCCCAGCATTTTCTTTCGGACAGGGGTATTTTTAAACATATTATAGTAATAAAAACCATGTTTTTCATATAATTCAGCTTGTTCAAACGGATTATATTCTACATATACAGTTTCAATTTTATATATTATTTTTTTATATTCATCATTTAAAATACTTGCAACTTGTAATTCATCATAGTTGTATTTTGGTAAAAGTTCATAAAATAAATGTTTTTTAATTTCTTCTTTATCAATGATGTTTATTTTATTTTTGTATTCATCTATTAAAATATATTTGTTATTATGGGTTAAACTTTTGAAAATCTTTTTTTTATTTATAATCATCTTGTGTCCTTTCGTCTTTTTTGTTATTAATGTTTAATAAGGTTAAAATAATTTCTCTAGTTTATCTTTGTTTTGTTCTATATATTCTCTTATCCATTTTCGCACCAATTTGCTTTGGTCTAAATCTTCCATTTTTGCTAATTTTTTAAAAATTTTTTTAGTTTCAGTATCAATATCAATTACTAGTTTAGTCATTTTTTTAGTTTCCATTTTTGTCCTTTATTCTTTTTTTATTATTATAATAAAACTTTTAAAAAATAAAAAAAAATTATTTAAAAAATAAAAAAAAAATAAAAGTTTTTTGATTTTGTTAGAATTCCTAACAGTTTTTCAAAACTTTTCAAAAATTCAAAAAAATATATAAATTTTAATGTTTTTGAAAAATTATTTTTTTTTGTTAGAAACAATAAAAAAAATGGTTAAAATACCGATTTTACGGGGGTTTTCGTTGTTATGGTTTTGTTAGATTTTGTTAGGATTTTTATGATTTTGTTAGATTTTGTTAGGATTTTTTTGTATTTTTTGTAATTTTGTTAGGTTTTGTTAGGTACTTGTTAGAAATTGTTAGGAAAAAAAGTTCCAAGAAAAAAAAGAAAAAAATGTCCCCTTCTTTTGAAAATCAAAATCAAAATTTTCTTCTTTATTTGATAATTATTTCTCAAAAAAATCAAAAATCAAGGGTAAAAATTTTATGTTAAGTAAATATGGAAAAAAATTACATTCCAAATTTAGTTTCTGTATTTAAAATAATATTATTATTATTTTGTTCCGCAAATTGTTTTTGTCTTAGATGTGCTTCAAGATATTTGTAAAAGTCAGGTTGGTAATCTTTGATAATTTTTTTGTATTCTGGGACCTTGTTTGTAAAGTAGTCATATTGTAATAGTTCAAGTTCTTTAACCGAAAATTCATAACCATATTTTTTTTCAATTTCCCTAACTTTTTCATTTTTAATTTCATTCAATTTTTGTTTTAATGTTAATAAGTAATCATTAATATCTTTATTACTATTATCTAAAATTGAAGGTGTTAAATCAGTAATTTTGTCAGCTATATCTTTGTATTCATTTTTTAATTTATTTGTTGTATTTATTCCAGCCTCATCATTATCAAGTAATGTAAATATTTTTTTACCTTTAATGAATGGTACAATTTTTGGTAAATTAACAATACTATTTAAAATAATAAAACCTATTTTTTCCATTTTTTTAAACATTTCCTCAAAAATTGTATTTTGTTCTCTCAAGTTTTTATCTTTCAAAATAGTTAATAAAC
>JALVAK010000048.1 GCA_027011225.1 Nautiliaceae bacterium
TAACTTACACAATGAGCGCCAGTTTCTTTTATGGCTTTTTCATGCTCGCAAATATTATAGATATAGTATTTTTTCTTTTTACCATCTTTAATCCCTTTTACTACAACACCTATATTTGTTTTACCTTTATAGTTTTTAACAAGCTCTTGTGGGTCTGGCAGTACTTTTGCTAGGAATTGAAGGGGCGAAATTTTGCAACCTTCACATATTTCAATTGGCTCAATGCTAAACATTCCTACATTTTTTAGGGCATTAAAGTGATATAGATATTTATCAGAAAAACACATATAAAATTTTGCAGATTTTAAATTTGGAAAATGCTTGACAATGCTCTCAAGCTCTTCATGCCAAATTAAAATACTTGTAGCTTCACCGCATTCTGGGTAGTTGTGTTTTATTTGAATTTCAAAAGGTTTAGTTGTTTTCCACTCTCCATTTTCCCAATATTTTCCAGGAAGATTAAGCTCTCTTAGATTAATTTCAGGGTCGAAATTTGTAGCAAATGCTCTTCCATGCTCTCCAAAATTACAATCATAAATTTCTACTTCTTCTATTTCATCAAGCAGATAATCAGCGGCATATTTAACCATTATAGAAGTAACACCAGGGTCAAACCCGCAACCAAGAAGAGCCATTGTATGAGCTTTTTTAAACTCTTCATCTAAAGCCCATTGCAAATCATAATAAGTATCTGGATTATCTTCACTCTCAGCTAATGCAGTATCAAGATAAGCAGTGCTTGTTTCAATACAAGCGTGCATAATAGGTAAGTTTTGATAAGGAAGTGCTACATGACAAACTATATCAATATTCTCTTTTTTGATTAAGTCTACAACATTTTCTTTTTTGTTTGCATCAAGCGCGTATGTTTTAATCTCAACTCCAAGTTTTTCTTTAATATCTTTTGCTATTTCATCACATTTTTTTTTAGTTCTACTAGCCAGCACTATATTTTCAAAAGTATCTTTATTTTTTGCGGCTTTAAAAGCACTAACTCTTCCAACTCCGCCAGCTCCAATAATTAATAAATTTGCCATTTTACTCCTTTTTTTCAAATTATATCATTTTTGTTATAATCATAAAAAAGGGTTTTGATGAGAGTATCTCTAATCCAGCAAGAATTTAAAGGAGATAAAGAAAAAACAATTGCTCATACATTATCAATGATAGAAAAAGCAAAAGGTGATTTGATTGTTCTCCCAGAGCTTCACGAGCATGAATATTTTTGTAAAAGTGAAGATACAAAATATTTTGAATATGCTGAGAGTTTTGATGAAGATGTTAGATTTTGGGCTGAAGTTAGCAAGAAAAAAAATATAGTTTTAGTAACTTCACTTTTTGAAAAAGTAATGGATGGAATATATTATAATACGGCTGTTGTATTTGATAGAGGAAAAATTGCTGGAAAATATAGAAAAACTCATATTCCAGATGACCCGGGATTTTATGAGAAGTTTTATTTTACACCTGGTGATTCAATAGAGCCAATTGATACAAGTGTAGGAAGACTTGGGGTTTTGGTTTGTTGGGACCAATGGTATCCTGAGCCTGCAAGAATAATGGCTTTAAAAGGAGCTGAAATTTTAATTTATCCAACAGCTATTGGGTGGTTAATGTGTCCTGAGGATAGAGTAGATGAGCTTTGTGAAAAAGAAAATACTAAAGAAGAAAAAGAAAAAATGCTAAATGCTTGGCTAAGCGTTCAAAGGGGTCATGCAGTAGCAAATGGAGTGTATGTAATAGCAGTAAATAGAGTAGGGAAAGAAAAAGATGAGAGTGGGTGTCTTGGTGGAATTGAATTTTGGGGAAATAGCTTTATATTTGGAGCGCAAGGAGAAGAGATAGCAAGAGGTGGATTAAATGAAGAGATAATTGAAGCTGATATAGATTTAATTAAAGCCAAAGAAGTTAGAAAAATTTGGCCATTTTTTAGAGATAGAAGGTGTGAGCTTTATGAATGTATTAAAAGTCGTTATTGTTAGTTTTATTGTTTGTAAGCTTTTTTCTTTTGATTTGTATACCCCTGATAATTTTGAAAAAAAACCTATAAAAAACCTAAAATATGTTAATTATAAAAATATAAAAGATGTAGATTTTAATAAATCTTTAGCTGTTGTTTCATACAATGAGATACCTTTGATTTTTAAGAAAAATTTAATTATTTTAACTCCAATAGGAGAAGTAAGAGAGTATATTTTAACTTATAAAAAATCTTTAAGTGATATTAAAGCTATTGCAAATATAGATTTTGCTTCAAAAATTTTGTTAGATAAGGTGAATAAAGATTATAAAATAGTAAAAGGCAATATTAATGATTTTTTGAATAGAAAATTAGATGCTATTGTATACTCTAAAAGATTTAAAAGAAAAGATATTTATAATTTTCCCTTAAAAAAGTATGGAATTGAGTTAAATAAGTTTTTTATTGTTACTACAAAAGAGTTTTTGGATAAGCATAAAAATGATATAGAAAAATTAAATGAATCTTTTGAAGAAACATTTGATTTTAGAAAAGATTTAGCATATAAAACATTATTGTTATCCTCTCTTTATTTAAATAAGAAAATAAATTTTGATAAAGTTTTATTTGAAAATTATCATTTAAAAGAGGATGAAAAAGTTTTAAGAGTAGATGTTACTGCTAATTGGCCTCCATTTGATATTTATGAAAATAAAAAACTTTATGGGATTGGAGTAGATTTTTGGAAACTTATAGCTAAAAAAGCACATTTAAATTATAAATTTAATATTAAGTATGATTGGCTTGATGTATTAAAAGATATTAAAGAGAAAAAAACAGATTTGACTATAAATACCTCAGCTACTCCTGATAGAGAAAAATTTTCTATTTTCTCAAAACCATATCTTTCTTTTCCTTTGGCTGTGATTTGTAGAAATGATGAGGTAATAAAATCGATTAAAGATATTAAATCTATTGCGGTTGGTAAGAATTTTACAGCAGAAAAACTTATGAAAAAATATTATCCAAATTTAAATTATGTAGAAACTAAAGATGTATTTGAGGCATTAAATTTAGTAAGAAATAAAAAAGCACAATGTGCTGTTGATATTTTACCAACGATTTTATGGACTATAAATAAAAATCATTTAATGAATCTTCAAATTGCTTTTAAAACGCCTTTTAAGTTTAATGTCCAAATTATGATAAGAAAAGATAAAAAAGATTTATTACAAAAAATAAATAAAGCAATCTCTGCTATTACACCACAAGAGAGAGAAGAGATTTTAAATAGGTATTTAAATACAATTGTTATTGAGAGAAATAATAATAAAAAAAGTATTGCATGGATACTTTTTATAGTTTTAATTGTATTTTTCTTACTAATTTTATGGTTTAAAAAAAGGTTTAAAAAAATAAAAAGTGAAGCGCTTTATGATGAGCTTACACAAA
Source organism: Nautiliaceae bacterium (assembly GCA_027011225.1). GTDB lineage: Bacteria > Campylobacterota > Campylobacteria > Campylobacterales > Nautiliaceae > JALTBU01. The sequence continues at coordinate 3,413 of JALVAK010000048.1, forward strand.
TTTATAATAGAAAAGGAGTTTTAGAAGAGTTAAAAGAAGTTAAAAGAGGAAGTGTTTTATTTTTTGATTTAGACCATTTTAAAAAAATAAATGATACTTATGGTCATGAGTTTGGGGATTATGTATTAAGTGAAATTGGGAATATTTTAAAGTCTAATTTTAGAGAAAGTGATATAATAGGAAGATGGGGAGGAGAAGAATTTGTTGTGATACTTCCTAATACAAAATATAAAGATGCACTAAAGCTTGCTGAAAAACTAAGAAAAATAATAGAAAATTATGATTTTGATGGTAAAAAGGTTACTATTTCTATAGGTGTTAGTGCATATAATGGCAATTTAGAAGCTTCACTAGCAAAAGCAGATATGGCTTTGTATGAAGCAAAAAAAAGCGGTAGAAATCAAGTAAAAGGAATGTTATGAAAATAGCGCCAAGTATTTTAAGTGCAGATTTTGGTAATTTAGCAGATGATGTAAAAAAAGTAAGTGAAGCTGGAGCAGATTTAATTCATTGTGATGTAATGGATGGTCATTTTGTGCCAAATATGACAATGGGACCTATGATTCTTGAAGCAGTAAAAAATGCTACTGATGTTCCTCTTGATATTCATTTTATGGTGGAGAATATTCCATTTTTTATTGATATGTATAAGCATTTAAAACCTGAGTTTATCAGTTTTCATATTGAAGAAGAAAAACACATTAATAGAGTTATTCAAAAAATAAGAAGTGAAGGAATTCGCCCAGCAGTAGTGCTAAATCCAGCAACTCCTGTGTGTTTACTTGAATACATTGTAGCTGATGTGGATATGGTATTGCTTATGAGTGTAAATCCAGGATTTGGAGGGCAAAAATTTATTCCAAGTGTGCTTGATAAGATAAAAGAGCTAAGAGAATTAGCCCAGAGGAAAAATCCAAAACTTTTAATTGAAGTTGATGGCGGAGTAAATGATAAAAATGCACCTTTACTTAAAGAAGCTGGAGCTGATATTTTAGTAGCTGGAAGTTTTATATTTAAACATCCTGATTATAAAGAAGCTATAAGGAAATTAAAGTGCGAGTAAAAATATGTGGAATTACAAATTATGAGGATGCTAAGCTTAGTTGCGATTATGGAGCAGATGCATTAGGGTTTGTGACATATGAGAAATCTCCAAGGTTTATAAAGCCAGAAGATATTAAAAAAATAGTAGATAAACTTCCTCCTTTTGTGGTTAAGGCAGTTTTGTTTGTAAATGTGGATAGTAAGTATGTAAATGAAGTTATGAAATATACAAAAGCAGATATTGCTCAAATTCACTTTGATGCAAGTGAAGAGTTTTATAAAAATTTAGAATGTAAATATATTAGAGTTGTAAGAGTAAAAGAAAAAAAAGATATTGAAAAGTTTAGAGATGAATATAGAATAGTTGATGCTTATGTAAAAGAGTATGGAGGAAGTGGCAAGAGGATACCTCTTGAGTGGTTTGAAAACAAAGACAATTCAAAAATTATTTTGGCTGGAGGGTTAAGTCCAGAAAATGTTTTTGAAGTGGGGCATTATGGATTTTATGGGGTTGATGTAAGTAGTGGGGTTGAGAGTAAGCCTGGTAAAAAAGATAAGCATAAGCTAAGAAAATTTATATCTCTTGCTAAATATGCTCTTAGGTGTGGATGATGAAAGCTTTTATTTTAAAAAAGATAGCTGAGCTTATAAAACAAAAAAACATAATAAAAAAAGCTTTTAGAGTTGATGAGAATTTAATTTTAATGCAAATAGATGAAGATAAATTTTATTTTGATTTAACAAAAGGAAGTGGAGATATTTATATAAATATTGATTATCCTTTGGTTAAAAAATTTAAAGCTCCTTTTGATATAGTTTTAGAGAGAAAATTTACAAAGGCTAAAATTTTAGATGCTGTTGCTAAAGAGAGAATTTTAACTATTATTGCTGAGAGTAGAAGTAATTTTAAGAGTGAAATAGTAAAAATTAGATTTGAATTTACTGGGCGCTATACTAATGCAATTATTTTAGATGAAGAAGATAGAGTTATAGAAGCTCTAAGGCATATTAGTGAAAATCTATCAAGTAGAGTTGTAAAACCAGGAGAAAAATTACAAGAATTACCACCTATTGAGATAAAAGAAAAAGTTTTTGAAATTGATGATTTAGAAAAGTACACAAAAGCGCTTTTTAAGAAAAAATATGAAACTAGGCTAAAGCAAAAAAAAGAATCAATAATAAATAAAATAGATAAAAAGATAAAAGAGATTCAAAAAAAATTAAATTCAATTGAAGATAAAGACAAGCTACTTGAGAAATCACAAAAGTATAAACTTTTTGCAGATGTCGCTATGGCTAATCTTTATCAGATAAAGCCATATATGAAAGAGTTAAAAACATATGATTTTGAAGGAAATGAGATAACTATTCCTGTGCCTGAGCTTAAAAACATTAGGGAAATTGGAAATTATTATTATAAACTCTCTAAAAAAATGAAGCAAAAAGCTAAAAATGTAGAAATTGAAAAAGAGCATTTAACAAAACAGCTTGAATTTTTGAAAAATTATAAAAAACTTGTAGAAAAAGCCACAAATTTGGCAGAGCTTAATATTTATAAACCTTCTAAAAAAGATAAAAAAGAAGATGAAAATATTGCTAAATTTATGTATGATGATTATATGATTTTGGTAGGGAAAAATGAAAAAGGCAATATTAAATTACTAAAACAAGCCAATGCAAATGATTACTGGCTTCATATCAAAAATTATCCAGGTGCACATGTAATTATCAAAAATAATAAACTTCAAATTCCTCAAAAAGTTTTGCAAGAAGCGGCAAAATTAGCAGTAGCATTTAGTGGAAAAGAAGAAGGTGAAGTTGATTATACAAAAAGAAAATTTGTAAAAGTAAAAGAGAGAGCAAATGTAGAATATGGGAAATATTCTACTCTAAAGGTTAGGATATGATACAATTTTAAAAGGATTTAAAATGGGGGTTATAGGACAAATTACTTTTATAAATCAAAATATGCATATACCTTCTATGGTAGCATCTGATTATATAGCAAGGGAAGTTATAAGCGAAGAGATAAAAAAAATCACGGCTAAAGAAAAAGAAGATAAAGTTACAGAAGTAAAAAAAGTAGAAAAAATTGAGAAAATTTTACCTGAAGATGATTCAAAAGAAGAGGTTAAAATAAAACATTTGGATATAAAGGCGTAAAATGAAAGAAAGATTAATAACTTCAATTGTTTTAGTTGTATTTTTGTTAATTGTTGGGTTGATAAATAATATGTATCTTACTAATTTGGTTATAGCAATAATTACAATTGCCGCATTATATGAGGCGAAGAATTTATTTTCTATAAAAGATGAAAGAGTTTTTTATTTTTTGAGTATTTTAAGTGTGTTAGCTATTTTTATATCTCCTTTGCTAATAGCAGTAATTGGAGTAATATCAGTTAGTGGATATGTGGCATATTATCAAAAAGATATAAATTTAATTTCACTAGCATTATATCCTTTTTTACCTTTGATGATTTTAGAGGAGCTTTATTTAATAGGTGGCATGAGCTCTCTTTTGTGGCTTATTGTAATAGTTGCTATTACTGATTCTATGGCTTATGTAATAGGCAAAAATTTTGGGAATAAGTTTATAAAAGAGAAATTTTCAATCACTTCTCCAAATAAAACTTATGAAGGTGTAATTGGAGGGGTTGTTAGTGGAAGCATAATTGGCTCAATTGTAGGGCTTATGTTTTTTAATTTTTTAGATGCATTTATTATCTCTTTTTGTGTTAGTTTAGCAAGTGTTTTTGGAGATTTGTTTGAGAGCTTTTTAAAAAGAAGAGTAGGAGTTAAAGATAGCGGAAATATATTACCAGGACATGGAGGAATTTTAGATAGGATTGATGGATATTTATTTGCTGCTCCTTTGCTTTGGGCTATGATTGTTTCTTTAGGACATCAATGATAATTTTAGGCTCTACTGGTAGCATAGGAAGAAATACTTTAGAAATTGCAAGACGTTATAATTTAGATATTGAGGTGTTAGTTGCTGGTAAAAATTACAAACTTTTAAATAAACAAATTGAGGAATTTAAACCAAAATATGTAGTAGTTAAAGATAAAGAGAGTGCAAATAAAGTTAATTTTAAAAATTGTTTATATGGTGAGGAGGCTGTTTTAGAGGTTTTAGAAAAAGCCAAAAGCAATTTAGTAGTTAATGCGCTTGTAGGAGAAGCAGGGCTTAAGCCAACTCTTAAAGCTCAAGAGCTTAATAAAAAAATAGCTCTTGCTAATAAAGAGTCTCTTGTAATTGCTGGTAAATTTATAGATACTTCTAAAATTACTCCTATAGATAGTGAGCACTTTGGGCTTTGGTATCTTTTAAACAGGGAAGAGGAAAGCAGGGAAAAAGGAAAGCATTTAAATCCATCTGCCCATCCACCCATCCACCCGTTTACTAAACTTTATATTACAGCAAGTGGTGGTGCGCTTAGAGATTGGCCTCTTGAGAGATTAAATACTGCTACATTAGAGGATGTTTTAGCTCATCCAAATTGGTCTATGGGAGTTAAAATAACTATTGATTCAGCTACAATGGTAAATAAGCTTTTTGAATTACTTGAAGCAAAATGGCTTTTTAATACAGAAAATATTGATGCTTTTATAGAGACAAAATCAATTATACATGCGCTTATAGAGTGGCAAGATGGCTCTACTACCGCTCATATAAGCAAAGCGGATATGAAACTTCCAATAGCTTATGCAATACTTCAAAAAATTGATAAGAGGATTTTAGAGCCAGTAAACTTAATTGAAGTTGGTAGTTTAGAATTTAGAGATATTCGCTCAAGTCGTTATCCTGTTTGGGAGATTAAAGATACTTTATTAAAAAATAGTGAGCTTGGAATTGTAGTAAATACTGCAAATGAGTATGCAATCAATAAATTTTTAGAAAAAGAGATTAATTTTTTAGGAATTAGTAAAATTATTTTAGCGGCTGTTAATAGGTTTGAGGATATTAAACTTAATTCTATTAAAGATGTTTTTGAGATAAAAAAAGAGGTTATAAATTTTTTAGATATAACATTTTGATTTTATGAAAACTGCTTATTCTTCCAAAAAAATGCTAATGTTATTTACAAAGTTTAGTTATTATAGTATAATTTTCTTAAGTTAAAAAGGTTAAGGTTTGAGCATTTTAGAAAAAATTAAAGATTTATTTAAGTTTAATACTTACGCAAGAGAAATTTTAAATTCTAGAAAAAATATTATTATTGTTGTTAAAAATAACGAAGCTAAAGAAGTAAATCAGGCATTTTTGGATTTTTTTGGTGTTAAATCTTTAAAAGAATTTAAAAAACATCATAAATGTATTTGCGAATTATTTAAAAAGGAAGAAGGCTTTTTATTTGGTAAAGATTGGATAAAAGAGCTTTTAAAAAATCCTGATAAGCAGTATAAAGTTAAAATTATAAAAGATAATAAAGAGTATATTTTTAAGGTTGAAGCTACTAAAATAAAGAATAAGGTAATTATTACTTTAACTGATATTACAGAGCTTTTAGAAAAACAAGACGAGCTAAAAGAAGTTAGCGAAATACTAGAGCAGTATAAAAAAGCAGTTGATGAGCTTTTGATAGTGTCAAAAACAGATACTAATGGAATTATAACTTATGTAAATAAAAATTTTTGTGATATTAGCGGATATAGTAAAGATGAGCTTATAGGAAAACCTTATGATATAGTGCGTCATCCTGATATGCCAAAAGAAGTATTTAAAGATATGTGGGAGAGTATAAAAAGTGGAAAAATTTGGAGAGGAATTATTAAAAACAGAAAAAAAGATGGAGGAGAGTATTGGGTTGATACTGGAATTATGCCTATTAAAAATTCAAAAGGCGAGATAATTGAGTATATTGCTTTAGAAAATGATATTACTGAGATTATAAAAGCAAAAGAAAAAGCTCAAATGGCAGAGAGAGCTAAAGGAATGTTTTTAGCTACTGTGTCTCATGAAATAAGAACTCCTCTTAATGCAATTTTAGGTTTTACTCAGCTTCTTGATAAAAAAGAGAATTTAGATGAAGAGTCTAAAAAATATATAAGTATTATTAATTCAAGCGCTAATACACTTCTTAAAATAATTAATGATATTTTAGATTTATCTAAAATAGAATCAGAAGGTATTAGTATTGAGATTAAAGAGTTTGACCCAAATAAAGTATTTTTTGATTTAGCATCTCTTTTTTTAGCAAAAGCTAAAGAGAAAAATATAAACTATAAAATTGAAATAGATAAGTTGCCAAATTGTATAAGAAGCGATGAGCATAGAATAAAACAGGTTTTAGCAAATTTAATAGGAAATGCTATTAAATTCACTAAAGAGGGTGGAGAGGTAATAGTTAGTATAAAAGTATTACAAGAAGATGAAAAAAAAGTAAAAATTAGATTTAGTGTAAAAGATAGTGGAATTGGAATCCCAAAAGATAAGCAAAAAGAAATTTTTAAAGCTTTTACTCAAGCAGATGGAAGCATTGCTAGAGAATTTGGAGGGACTGGGCTTGGTCTTACTATTTCATCAAAAATAGTAGAAAAATTAGGTGGCAAAATAGAGCTTATAAGCGAAGTTGGAAAGGGAAGTGAATTTTATTTTGTACTTGAATTTGAGAAATGTAATCAAGTAAAAACTACTCATAAAGAAAAGAGTAAAAAATATAATGCAAAAGTTTTAATTGCAGAAGATGATAAATTCAATCAAGAGCTTATAAAAGCTGTTTTAAAAGAGTGGGGAATTTATTGTGATATTGCTTCAGATGGAGAAGAGGCAGTAAGAAAAGTTAAAGAAAATAATTATGATTTAATTTTTTTAGATATTAATATGCCAAAAATGAGTGGCATTGAAGCTTTAAAAGAGATTAAAAAAATAACTTCTACACCAGTAGTTGCTTTAACTGCGAATGCCTTTAGAGATGATATAAAGAGATATTTTAAAGCAGGTTTTGATGATTATCTCTCTAAACCTATAAGACTTGAAGAATTAAGAAAGATTTTTGATAAATACGTAAAAAATGATTTTCTCTCTTCACTTAGCAAGGCATTAAATTTAAATAAAGATGCTGTTATTAATTTAGTAAATATATATTTTGAGAATGTAAAAAAGGATTTAAAAGAGCTAAAAGAAGCTATAAAAAAGAAAAACTTTGAAGAGATTAGAAAATATGCTCATAAAATTAAAGGCTCTTCTTTAAATTTAGGAATAGATGAAGTTGCTGAGATTGCAAATTATATAGAGGAAAATGCAAAAAATAAAAAAGAAATTGATTATGAAAATTATTTTGAAAAATTAACAAATTTTATTAATAATTTAGAAAAAGAGGTTAAACGTGAAAGTAATTTTATTTGATTTAGACGGAACTTTGATTGATTCAACTGAAGCGATTTTAGAGAGTTTTGATGTAGCATTTAAAACTTTTAATCAAAAAACTC
>JALVAK010000049.1 GCA_027011225.1 Nautiliaceae bacterium
TCTTAAAAGTGATATCTTTTGTGATTTTTTCAAAAAAATAAGTTTGAAGAATGTTAAGAGCTACAAAAAGAGCTCTTAAAACTATTACAACTATTAACGTTACTATTACATAACAAAGAGTATTGCAATTGTGAAAAAAATAATTAATTATCTCTATCCATTTGCCACCTTTATTAAGCAGTACTTCATCAATTAAAAGCGGCATAAAAAGAGGAATTGGCACAGATATTAGCGTAGCTAATACTGCAATAATTTGAGCTAAAATAAACTCTTTTTTATATTTTTTTATCTCTTTTATTAATTTTTTGAAGCTGTACAATTTTTTTCCTTGATTTAAATGTATAAATTTATACCAAATTTATTATAATATTAATAATTTTTTAAAAGAGAGGAGAATGGACAAAAATTTTTTAAGAAGGTATTTAAGAGGGGCACTATCTATAATCATTATTTTAATTGCATTTGTATTGTATATATATATTCAAAATATTTTTTGGAAAAATTTATTTATTGCAATTGCAAGTGCGGGAATAGTGATTTTGATTTATGAAGTGTTTTATCAAACTATAGAGAGTAGATTTATATTTGATTATTTTCCTTTATATAACAAATTGCAAAATATTGGATTAGTTGATATTGATTATGAATTTTTTAATGAAGATAAATATAAAAAAGATTTAAAAAATACTAATAATTTAATTATTGTAATGAATGATGGAAAAAATTTTTTAAGAAAATATAATGAAGAGCTAAAAGAAAGAGTAAAAAAACCCGGAAAAACAATATTTATTTTGTTAAATCCAACTTCAGATTTTGTAAAATTTCTTACAAAAAGAAATCAAAAAACGGATGAAAAATATTATGAGAATAAAATAAAAGATGTAATTTTTAATGAGCTTAAAAGTATTTATAAGTTATCCTCAAAACATCACATTATGGAAATTTTTATTCATAATGGATTCCATCCTTATGCAGTAGTGATGTGCGATAAAAAGGCAATGGTAAGTATGTATAGACTCTCTCCTGGAAAAGATAAAGTTTTGCATTTTTTATTTGAAAACAAAGGAGTAGATTCTGAGTATTATAAAATTAAAGAAGATATTAATAAGCTAATTAAGCTATCAAAGAAAATTGGATTTAAAGACTCTTCATAAGAAATATTCTTTATAAAGAATTAAAAAATAATAAAAACTTTTACAAATTAAAAATTTCTAAAACAAAAAGGCAATATATGACTCATCAGAATTTATCAGCTTTCATATGGAGCATTGCAAATTTATAAAGTCAAAAATAATTCAAAAGACCACGCACTAATAGGCGGATTTGAAGATACCGTTAAAACAGCAGTTGTTGAAAATTTTGATACCCATCAAAAAATTGCAGAAAAACTATTTAGCGAAGCTAACACTATCAAACTTTTTGCAAATATTATTTATGAAATGGTAAGTGAGGCATTGAGGGGTGAGAAAGGTATTAAATGAAAAAGAGTTTAAAAAGAAATTACAAAAAGATAATAAAACAATAAGTGATTATAGTATAAGTGGACTTGCTTTATATAAAACAAAAACAGGTTATGTATGGAGACTAAACGCATAAATTTCCTTTTGACGTAATAGAATCTCAACTTCACCACAAAATAGGGACTAAGGTGACTCAGGCATATTTAAGGACAGATTTTTTAGATGAGAGAAGAGAGCTTCTTAAATGGTGGGAAGAGTTTTTGAATAGTTAAATGTGCTATAATAGTGTTAGAATATTTAAAAGGAAACTTATGACTTTAAAAATAGACCCTCAAAAAAGTTTTAAATTTAGCTTAGATGGGGGATATTCAAAACTTTTAGGCAAAGCTGAAATCATAAGAGATATTATTAAATCACTACCAAAAGATGAAATTATTGAAAACAAAAAAGAGCTTCTTTCTTTTGCTGAAAATTTAGAGGATATTTTAGATAAACTTGAAACCCAAAATACAAAAGAGGCTAAAGAATTAGCTGAAATTATTAATGATATTATTGAATTTATAGTTGAACCATTAGAAGATGAATGGCTTAGAAATACTCTTATGCAAAATATTAATGATGAAAATATATCCTTAGATGAAGTACTTAAAGAACTTAACAAATGCAATTTGAAATAAAAAAAAGCTTTTTAAAAGATTTGAAAAAGCTTAATGATAAAAGATTAGCAGAAGAAATTAAAAATTTATTCGCTATTATAGAAAAAGCAGAAAATTTACAAGAAATTCCAAATGTAAAAAAATTAAAAGGATATGATAATTTTTATAGGATTAGAGTAGGTAAATATAGAGTTGGCATTCAATATATTAATAACCAAGTTGTCTTTTTAAGAATATTATCTAGAAAAGATATTTATAAATTTTTTCCTTAAAATGAAAATAATAAAATTCGATAAATCAAAATTTTATGCTGATTATTTTTGGAGTGTCAATGATGGTAGTGAAGTTAGAGAAGATATTTTTGTTAAGATATATTTGCAAAATTATTTTACTTTTAGGGATTTAGTAGCTTTATATCGTATAGTTGGGAAAGAAAAACTATTACAATATGCAAAAGAGCTAAAGATAGAAGAGAGGATTAAGCATATAATTCTTGAACTAGACACTATTTAATCTGACAGCAGAGAATAAAAGTTGATATACTTTTTCCCAAGAAAGGGAAGAGTTATGAATTTACATACACAAGATAAAATAATCAAAAATAAATTAGGACTTTTAAAATTAGCAGAAGAGTTAGGTAATGTATCAAGAGCATGTAAAATATTTAGTTACAGCAGAGATAGTTTATACAGATTTAAAAAACAGAGTTTCTATTGAGATTGAAGAAGCTGTATAAATTATGCAATAGAATATTCAGCTCACGGACAAATAAGATGTTCAAATGAATTAAAGAAAAAAGGAATATTTATTTTTCCTAGAGGTGTTAGAAACATTTGGCTTAGACATAATCTAAATACAATGAAACTTAGACTAAAAGTTCTTGAAGAGAAAGTTGCAAAAGAAAATTTAATTTTAACAGAAGAACAAGTAAAAGTATTAGAAAAAGCAAAAGAAGAAAAGTTTGCAAGAGTAGAGATTGAAACATTGTTTCCTGGTTATCTTGGAGCACAAGATACATATTATGTTGGATATATAAAAGGCGTAGAAAAAATTTATCAGCAAACCTTTATTGATACTTATTCAAAAGTAGTATTCTGTAAACTATACGGTAGAAAAAATGCTTTAGTTGCTGCTGATTTATTGAATGATAGAGTATTGCCTTTTTATTAAGAAAGAGGTGTTAAACTTCTTAGAATCCTTACTGATAGAGGAACTGAATATAAAGACAACAGAGAACATCACGAATATGAATTATATCTAACAATAGAAGATATAGAACACACTTATACAAAAGCTAAATCTCCACAAACTAATGGTATATGTGAGAGATTTCATAAAACTGTACAAGATGAATTTTACGCAATAGCTTTTAGAAAAAGATATATGAATCTATTGAGGAGGTGCAAAATGATTTAGATGAGTGCTTAAATTATTATAATAGTCATAGAACACATCAAGGAAAAAACTTGAAGGTTTAACACCAATGGAGTGTTTTAAAAAACACAAACATCTTGCTCAAATAAAGAGACTCTTTATAATCCTGATATAAATAAAGAGACTCTAATGCCTGAGAATCAAAACTAACATTACAAAAAATCAATGGAAGAAAGTATGTTTGTCAGATGATGTTGTGACTAGTACAGACTTGATTAATTTAAATTCATTATAGACTTATATTTTTGATAATTTTTTAAATTACGGCTAAATCCTTTTTTTAAAAAGTTTTTAATATTATCTTTAAAATAATTTTTAAAAGAATAAGTCCAAGCTAATTGTTGCATAGTTTTAAATGTTAAATAATTATAATCTGAATTCATCATAAATAATATTAATTTTTCAATATCTTTATCCGATAAATCTTCATTAAATCTGTTTATCTTGAAATTTAACTTTTGAAGAAAATTTATATATTCTTGAATAGGAATGTTTAACAGTTCATCGTTTGTTAGGTTTTTTTGATATTTTTCTACTTGAGCTTTTATTCTTGCAGGATTAAAAATTTGATTTAACTTATCAATAACATCTTTGTCATTAGTAGTAGGTAATAATAGTTTATTTGTATTAAATGTAAAAAAATATTGATTATCTAATAAAATTTTATTCCAAGCGCTAACAAAATTTTTATATTTGAACTTTGTTATATTTTGATTTTTTTTATAATTAGTATTTTTAGCTATGCTTTTATTGGACACAAAACATCCCGTAATAAAGCATAAACTTCCACAAATTACTAATAAGCCAGAAGTTAGAACCGTTTTTTTTGTTTTAATATAATTTAGTAAATTATTCATCAGGATACCTTTTAATGAAATTTTTTAATTCTTTTGGTGAAATTTTAAGCTCCTTATCTTTATTAACATTTTTTACCATTCTTTTGCAGGTTATATGCTTCTCAAGCCATTTATTATAACTGTTTTTGTAATTGTTTTTACAAATGTCATAAAAAAATTTTTGGTAGCATTTTTTAGGACTTATTTTTAAAACAGCTTGATACTTTTGACATATTAATTGAGTTTTATTTAATTGTTTTTTTTCTTTTTTAACATTATTTGTTTTTAAGGTTGATTCAGTTTTTTCTACAATAGTTTTGTTATTTAATTGTATATTTTGATTGTCAACTTGAGTTATTTCATTATTAAATTGTTTTTTAAATGAAAAAAAACAAATTATTAAAAAAAGCATAAATAAAGCAAAAACATAAAAAAAATAATTTGAGGATGAAATTACAAATTTATTTTTTTTTACCAATTCACATGGATGTTTTAATTTTTTAGAAGAAATAATAAAAGTAATATCAGTTACTTTCCTATTATTTGTTGGGTCAGGGTCGTCTTTATCTTTATAACAAAAATATACATATATATCTTCAAATTTTTCAAATTTAGGTTTGTTCAAAGCCAATTCATTATATTTAGATAACCCTGTGTAATATTCAATTATTTTTTTTATTTTTGATTCTTCTTTGTTTAAATTACTTTTTGAAAACAACCATTTAGGTTCAATAGTTGCTCCATATGTTTTTTCATCCCAATAATGTTTGACAATATAAATATTTTTCATTATTCCCCTCTAAAAATTATATGATAACCATTACCTATATCTTTATCCACTTCACCACCATTAATTAAATTGATAATATCATTCCTATCTAATATTACATATGAGGTATACACATCATCTTTACTTAAAGTATCTTTTTCTATTACTTTAACATCGTAATTTCCTTCATTATAATAATCATTTATATTCCAACTAATAGTTAAACCACTACAATTACTTCCTTCATCCCATCTATAAGTTTTATATCCTATTGAAAGAATAATATTACCATTATGATTATCTATACTATTACAATTAAAACCTAAAGGTTCATTTTCTTCATTATCTGCTTTAAACGCTATATATCCAACTGTTGCATCACCATTATATTTATCATAAATGTTTTGTAATTCATTGAATTTTTCTTGAAGAGAACTATTTAATGTTGGGTAATAATTTATTATATCAACTTCCTGATTTAAAATATTATTAATTGCATCTATTTTTTGTTTTAAAGTAGTCAAATCAGTTTCACTATAAACAGTTGTTGGAGCAGTTTCAATTATATTAGAAATATAAGTATTTAATTTATTTTGTAATATTTGTCTTATTTCATTTTTTTTGAAATTAAAAACAGATTGATAATTATCAGATACGTATTGGATGGCTTGAGGATAATCTAAATTTTCTAATTCGTCTTTAAAGTTTTCATAAGCTAAAATGTTTTTTAATTCTGAATATTTTTTATTTAATTTTTCTACAAGCTCTGGATTATTAATATTTAATTGTGAAATGAAATTTAATAATTTCAGTATTTTATCTCCATCTTCAGCATTAGTAGAATTTAATAAAATATCACCTAATGATTCAATTTTTTTGTTTAATAAAGAAAAAATATTATTAAATTCATCATAATCTTTGATTTCAGTAAGCAGTGTTGCAATCTGAGAAGCCAATTCTTCATCAAAATTATCAACTGAAATTTGATTAATCAATTCAAGAAGCGTATTATAATCTTCATATAGTTTGTTTAAATTAGTCATATTTGGTAAAGATATATTACACGACTTAGCTTCTTTTTTAATTAAATTTAGTATTTCAATTTGTTTATTTAAAGAGGTTAATTTTTTTAATTTTTCTAATTTTTTATTAATATCATTTTTGCATTTACTATAAACTTCGTTTTCTATTTTAATTACTTCTTCATAATTTTTATCATCTTTTCCAAATTTTGATTTATATTTTTCAATTAATTCCAAAGTATTTGAAAAATTGCCTGCTTTAAAAGTTGTTCCTATTTCTGAATAAAGGATATTTTTATTTTTATTTTGCTGATAGAAATAAATCCCAACTCCTATAACAATAATAATACCTATACCAATAAAAGCTTTTTTAAGATTTTCTTTTTTCTTTTTCGATAATAAATTCTCTTTAATTTTTAATATTTCAGTTCTATGAGGTTTTTCTAAACAATCAATTATAAACTTTCCATTATCTAATTTATATTCATTATTAATTTTTTCAAAATCATCAAGGTTATTAGCAATTTTAAATTTATTAAATAATTCTTCAAATATTTCTTTTTCTAAAGATTCATATAATTTAATATATTTACCGTCTTTGAAAAATTTGATATCATCTTTTATGTTTTTTAAAAAGCATAATAATTTATATTTATCATTTTTAAGTTCTTCTATTCTCTTTTCCCACGCTTCAAATGTTTTACTAAAACAAAATTCTAATGGTTTTTCTAAATTATATTTTTCATATGAAGAAACAGGAATAAGTGTAACGTTAGAAAAAAAGTTTTCTATTTTATCTTTGATGTTTTTTAATATTTCATTACTTTCTATATATTCTTTTGCTTTTTCATTTTCATTAGACGTTTTAAAATCAGGGGAATTATCCCATTTCGTTACGGCAATAACAACGGGAATAGGTAATTCTTTTCTATTAGGATATAATTCTTTAACTTTTTCTATGAATAGATCTATTTCTTCTCTGATATTTTCAGCTTTTTGAATATCTAAATTTTTTTCATAAGGTAAGAAAAACATCATACCTTCAGCTTTTTGTATATTTTCTTCTAATTTTTTCTTGAGTTCTTTATTCTCATCAGATGAAAATTGCTCAGCAAACTTTCCATCATAATCGTCTATTTGAAATCTTAAATTAAAATCATCTTTTTTATATTCAAAAAACAATTCTTGATATCCGGCATTTGTAGCTTGAATTTCTCTTTTTTCAAATTGCTTTTTTAGAGGCCTTAAATATTTTAAAGTTTCTTCGTCAGTTACTCTTATAAAAGGCAATAGATATAAAGCAGTTAAATAAACTGTTTTTCCTGTAGACTTTGCCCCAATTAATACAATATTATAAGCTGCTTTACTCATATCTACTCCTAGTTTTAATTTCTTCTATTTCGTCATCAAGCTTTTTTTCTTTTTGTAATATTTTTAAATTAATATATTTTCCTATTATTCCTCTAATTTTCCATAAAGTTATTAATAACACTATTGCCAATAAAAACAGAATGTTTTTTGTATTTACCATGTTACTTAGTGATGAAGTTATAGCATCTATTGAATTATTTACAGTATTTGCTATAGTATCTCCCATTGTTTTCATAATTGAAGTTAAAAATTGTTCAATGTTACCACCAAATTTATTCAGTTCTTCATTAAATCCTTGAGGGTCGGCTAAAAACCAAGCAAAGGCAATTCCAGCAGCAGCTGCGAATTTATGTTTATTTGCATATTTTAAAAGTGATTTTGAAATTTCATAACCTTTTTTACCTGTCCATTTCATTACATCTAAAAATCTTTTTGCAATTGTTTCTTTATTTGATAAAAAGTCTAAATTTGTTATATTGTATTTTTTTATTAAGTTTTTAGGAATTTTTATATTTTCAATTTTAGGCAACATTGTATTAGTGATTTTTAAAAATTCATCTCCATATTTAGAATAATAATTAACCATTTTTACAGGATATTTTTTTGTAATATTTTCTACCATTCCACCTTTTTTTGCTAACAAAGTTGCACTTATAGCTAACTTTTCAATAGGTTTATATACTTTTATTTTAGTATCTCTAAGTAATTTTCTCATATAATATGAATTATCTATTCTTTTTACAGTTTTCGTTACTACACTACTTGATTTTTTAGCTACATTTTTTCTTATCACTTTATATAAAACATTATCAATAATTGAAGCCATAAGAAATGAAACACTAAGTAATACCAGTAAATATTTTGTCATCTATTCTCCTTTGCATAATTGTTTGAATTCAGCACCTTTAAGAAACAAACTTACACTACCAAAACCTAAAGCAAACATTCCTGTTGTATCGCTAATATTTTCTACATGCTTTGATATTTTATCAATGTTGTATTTTTTATAAAAATTCTTAGTATACTTTTTAGTATAATATTTTAAAGTTTTTTTACTGAATTTT
This sequence comes from Nautiliaceae bacterium, assembly GCA_027011225.1. Classification (GTDB taxonomy): domain Bacteria; phylum Campylobacterota; class Campylobacteria; order Campylobacterales; family Nautiliaceae; genus JALTBU01. Next base: position 8,613 of record JALVAK010000049.1, read on the forward strand.
TTAGTAGCTTTTTTTATTTCGGTAAATGCAAATTCTTTTAAAACTTTTTTCCCTGCTGTTTGTAAACTTTTCATTGCTGCAAATCCAGCTAAACTTGCACCTCCAGTTTCAGGTGCTAATGCAACTGCTACTACAAGCTCAATACCTGTTACAATATTATCGGTTGTATCAACGTAATATTCTATTTTTTCAATAACTGTAAATCTATGTTCAGCTAATTCTTCAACAGAATAATTTGCAAGTTTATTTAATTTATTTTTTGCTTCTTCAGGATTCTTTAATAATACTTGTAAAAAAGGAGTAGAGTTTTGTGCTTCAACCGATGTAAATAATATATATAAATATTTTGGAGTATTTTTACTATTTTTATCTTCAGATTCTGCTCTAACAAATTTATTCCAATCATTTGTATTTGCCAAGGTTTCAAAATATCCTATTTTTTCTAAATCTAATACTAAATTTATTTTAGACACCATGTTTTTTAAATTGTTTGGAAATAAATTACTCAGAAGTATTCCTTTTATCATTTTCCATTCATCTGTTCCATAATATAAATGATATAAATTTACTAAAGCAAATAAATTAAATACTTTATATTTTGGGTTACCTTTGACTTTTGAAACATCTTGCATATATTTTATATATAATCTATTTTCTTGATTAGCAAAATTTATAAGCTTTTTTAAATTATTATTAGAAAAAATTCCAAAATAGTTATTATTATTGCAAGGGTTTACAATATTATTTTTATCCGTTAATAAAATTGGCAATAAATCATAACCTATAAAGTCTGAAATTACTCTTTTAAAGGTTGGAGTAAAATTTACTTTTTGCTCAATTAAATACGGAGCAACATTGAAAATTAACGTTAAAACCAGTTTATCATTATAAGAATATTTTGCAAACACTTTTTTATAAATAAAAATCATTTCTTTTTGATATGTTTCAAAATCATCAATATATTTTGTATTGTATAGAAAACTGATTAAATATTCAGGACTATATTTACATAAAAGTTTTAATTCTTTATATGTAAGTTTATATTTTAGTTTTATAAAATCTTTAACAATTTCATTTTTTTTAATATTTGGAAACTGACTTTTTAAAATAACATAAGAAGCAATTAAAGAATTCATAAATTCTATTGGTATCTTTTTTAATGTCAAATATGATTTATATGCCTCTTGAGGAGAAGTGGCTTTATAAGCTGCAAAATAAATGTATTTTAGATATTCTTTGTTTTGATAAAGTTTTGACATTGGGACGAATTTTAATAGATAAAAAACATTATTAAAGAACTCTTTATCGTATTGAGTTTGTTTTAGGAAATCTATAAAATCATTATTATTTGCTAAAATTTTTAAAAATTTAGGATATCTTTTTGACAATTTAATTAAATATGGCAAAACATCTGGATGTTCATCTATATAATCTAAAATATATTCTTTTTTGATTTTATCGAGTATATTATATAAAGGAAGTAAGTCACATCCATAATCATCAAAGTAATTTTCAAATCTAAGAACATATTTTTTAGCATTTGAATATTTATTTATTTCATAAGGACATTCCCTTTTTAAATCTAATGCGAAGAGCAATGTTAAAAGAGTAGTTATTATTATAATATATTTTATCATTTCTTCCCCTTTTTTTCATCCCTAATAAAAATTATAACCATTTTTTATAAATTTTTATAAAAAATACCAAAAACACTGCGAAAAATCGTTCAATTTGTTGTTATATATAAATGAAAAAAACTTACATCAAGAGGATGTTATTATGTTTTTAAAAGCGTATAATCTGATTAAAACAATCAAAGGTGTAGTAGATACAGCAGAAGTTATTGTTGATGCAGTAAAAAGTGTAAAGGGTAAAAAATGAAACTTCTAAGCAATAGAAAATTAAAAAATTTAGTACCAAGCATATTTGCCACTTCACCATCGTTTGAAGTTAGTGAAAAATATGCTTTTATTCCTACTATTGAAGTTGTAGAGATGTTTAGAAACAGTAGCTGGTATCCTGTTGAAGCAAAAGAGAGTTTTGTTAGATTATCTCACAATCAAGGTTATCAAAAACACCTCATTAGATTTAGACACATTAGTGATTTTTTAAATGAAAAAGAAGAAGCGGTTAAAATTGTTTTGACAAATTCCCATAATAGAACTTCATCATTTATTATTCAAGCTGGTGTATTTAGATTTATATGTGGTAATGGATTAGTTGTAGCAAATAATATTTTTGAAAAAATTAGCATTAGACA
>JALVAK010000050.1 GCA_027011225.1 Nautiliaceae bacterium
TTAATAGTTGTAATAGTTTTAAGAGCTCTTTTTGTAGCTCTTAACATTCTTCAAACTTATTTTTTTGAAAAAATCACAAAAGATATCACTTTTAAGATAAGAATTAGAGTAATTGAGCATCTAAAACGTCTCTCAATAAATGAATATGAAAATCTAAAAACAGGAGATATTGCAAGCAGGCTTATTAGCGATATAAACACAATTGAAGAATTTTTAATAAAATCTCTCTCAAAACTAATCATTTCTTCACTTATGCTAGTTGGGATTGCAATAGTTTTATTAATGATTAATTGGAAACTTGGGCTTTTTATTTTATTACTAAATCCTTTTGTAATCATACTATCTGGCAAAATTGCAAGCAAAGTAAAAAAATACAAAAAAGAGCAAAATAAAGCAATATCTATATTCCAAGAAGCTTTGATTGAGACTTTAGAGCTTTTTGAGCAAATAAAAGCTTTTAATAAAGAAAACTTTTTTTTTAAAAGAATATTTGAATTAGCAAAAGAATTAAAAGAAAAATCATTCAATTTTTCATATAAAAGTGAAAGCTTTTCAAAACTTAGCCATTTAATATTCTTTATCGGATATGAAATAATAAGAGCAGCAGGAATTATAGCAGTAGCATATGGAACTTTAAGTATAGGACTAATGATTGCTATTTTTGCATATCTTTGGTATATGATGACTCCTATTCAGGAGATTATTTCAATTCAATATAGCTATTTTAGTGCAAAAGCCGCACTTGAGAGAATTAATCAAATTTTAAAATTAAAAACAGAGCCAATTTTCCCTCATAAAAAAAATCCATTCAATAAACCCGTAACAGTTGAGCTTAAAAATATATCATTTAAATATAAAGACAGTGATTATATTTTTAAAAATGCAAGTGCGAGTATATTACCAAATAGAATTACTGCACTAATAGGAGCTAGTGGAAGCGGTAAAACAACTTTAGCTAAAATAATTGCAGGACTTTTAGTAATAGAAAAAGGCGATGTTTTATATAATGATGCGAGTTTTAAAGAAATTGGGCTTGATAAAATAAGAGAAAATGTTAATTTAATTTTACAAGAAACTAGATTATTTAATGATACATTACGTTTTAATCTAACACTTGGCAAAGAATTTAGCGAAGAAGAGATTTATGAAGCTTTAAAAAAAGCTGAGCTACTTGAAGTTGTCAAAAAACTTCCAAATGGACTTGATACATATGTTGGCAAAAACGGAGTAAAATTAAGTGGTGGTCAAAAACAAAGAGTTGCTATTGCAAGAGCCTTACTTTTTAAACCAAAGGTAGTAATTCTTGATGAATCAACCTCAGCACTTGACATAGAAACAGAAGATAAGGTATTTAAAAATATAGAGGATTTTCTGCTCTCAAGAACTTCTATCATCATAGCCCACAGAGCTGAGACTATAGCAAAAGCAGATGAAATTTTAATGGTAAAAGATAAATCTATTCTAAAAATTTCTTAGCGTTTTTAAGTTTTTTAGTATGTAATTTTACCCACTCTCTAAGAGGCTCTATTGAATTTTTTTTCTTACAAAGAGCAATTATTTCATAGTATTTATCTTGTGAAAATTTATTTTTAACTTCTTTTTTGCTCATTTTAAGAGCACGCTTTATTTTATTTTCAAGCTCTTTGTATTTTTTATTAAACTTATTTTCTACTTCTTTTACAAAAAGATACTTTTCACTTTTTTTATTTAATACTTTTTTAATTTCATCTATTTTGCCATCTAAAATATGCTCAATAATCAAATTCTCTCTTAAATCTCCTAAAACTTTATGTCTTTTTAAATATTCATCTGTTTTTAACTTTAAAAATTGCATATCTTCAAAAATAACAATCCATCCTTCTTTAGAATAACAACTAACTCTTTTTTCTAAATACTCTTTAATTGGTTTAGGCTCACAAAGAGGCGCAACTTCTATATCATATTCTTTTGCTTCTTTTTCAAAATCTAAATCATACTCTCCTGTATTTAAATCTCTAACCTGCACTAATATAAGTTTTTCTTTTTTATAATCCATCACTACTTGAGTAATTGGAGAAAAATACTCAAATAATGGAATTTTCCCTTCACTTAATTTTTTATCTACATACTCTTTTAATTTTTTGTTATTTTCATATATTTTTTGTGCATTTTTTGCTTGTAAAGAATCAAATGTAAGTTTTGATTTAAAATAAACTTTATTATCAATTAAGATTGGCTGAACTAATGTCCCATCTACCTTTTCTTGAACTTTTATAACTTTTTTATTTTTTACATCCTCTTCCATCCATCCAGGCGCTTGATTTAACTCAAAAAATTTATGAATTCCAAGAAATCTCTCCCAATTTTTACCATTTTTTACAAATGTTAAAGCTCTTAGCTCCCACGCATTGAATTTTTTAAACTCTTCAAAATTTCCTTGTTTATAATGATAAATTGCTATTTCTTTTCCCTCAAAAACCAAATCTTTTCTAAAAAACTGCTTTGAATTTTCTACTATATAATCACACTCTTCTTTACTCGGTAAATAAAACACGCTCAACCTTTTTTAGTAAAATTATATCAAATTTTTATTTTGCATTTTTATTTTTAAAGTGATAAAATTGCCTAAAAAAAGGATAGTAATGAGAAGTGATGAAATTAAAAAAGGATGGCATAGAGCTCCACATAGAAGTCTTCTTAGAGCTTGTGGATTAAAAGATGAGGATTTTGACAAGCCATTTATTGGAGTTGCTAATAGTTTTATTGAGATAATTCCTGGACATTTCTTTTTAAATAAATACGCAGAAATTGTAAAAGATGAGATTAGAAAAAACGGATGTGTGCCATTTGAATTTAATACAATCGGTGTAGATGATGGTATTGCTATGGGGCATGATGGTATGCTTTATAGTCTGCCAAGTCGTGAAATAATCGCAAATAGTGTTGAAACTGTTATGAATGCTCATAAACTTGATGCACTTGTTTGTATTCCAAACTGCGATAAGATTACTCCTGGTATGGTTATGGGAGCATTAAGAGTTAATGTCCCAACAATTTTTGTAACCGGTGGTCCTATGAGAGCTGGGCATTTACCAGATGGAACTCCAATTGATTTAGCTACAGTATTTGAAGGAGTTGGTAAATTTGAAAAAGGTGAAATTGATGAAGAGAGACTTTATCAATTAGAATGCCTAGC
>JALVAK010000051.1 GCA_027011225.1 Nautiliaceae bacterium
TTTTTTCTTTTGCAAACTTTTCTACTTCATCAAACTTTTTTTTACCCCAAATAAATATTTTTGCATTCTCAATATTTTTTATTTTTTTATCAAAATAGATTTTATTTTTTGTTAAAGGTTTAAAAAAACTTCTAATGCTATTTTTTTTCCAGATATTAAAAGTATTGACTCCATAAAAATATAAATTTCCATCATTTTGCTTATAAATATTTCTATATTTATCAATTGTATTAATAGTATCAATAATATCGCTCTTTTGCTTTTTATAAGGGTTATAATATTCCGTGTACTTTATATACGCTCCTGCAAAAACTTCTTCTATACTTAGCTTTTTACCCCTTCTTTTTAATATTTCTTTTTTTATATTTTCATCCAAATGCCATTTAAGATTTTCTATCCCCCATCCTACATAAAAAGGAGCTCCAAAAATATGTACTTCTTTATTCAAAAGCAATGCTTCAAATCCCATTTGAGATGTTTGAGTATAAACTTTATCAAAAGCTTCAAGTAAAACAATTGGATGAATATTTTCATCAATAATTTCACAATATTTTTTAGCAAATTCTATATCAATATTTGACTTTTTTTTACCTGCTATTACATCTGGGTGAACTTTTAGATAAATTTTAGCATCAGGATTATCATTAATAGCTTTTAAAATTATCTCTTTATCATCAAATTTATCCGCATATCCATACTTTAAAGACATATCACCTTTTGTCTGAGCTACGATAAGCACTTTTTTTTCATTGTTTTGAAGATATTTTGGAAGAGTTAAGTAGCCATTATTGTATTTTGAGATTTTTTTATCTTTAATAAGCTTAATTGCTTTTTTAGTAGTATCTAAATATTTACTTAAATCTTCTTCTTTTAAAATTTTTTCAAGCCTGCTTGGAGCGGTAGCATCATAATATATTCCTATATCATCTTTTACAATACTAAAACTCTCATCCTCCCCTAAGCCAATAGAGCGGATAAATCCATCTTCATATAAAACAAACTCTTTATTAAACAATTTACTCAAAAATAAAGCAAATTTCCCTGTTCTTTTTCTTCCCCAGCCTTGAAATTTTTCATTTGATAGTTTCAAATTTTGAAAATAATAATTCATAATATTAGCTTTTCTTTATAAATTAGTTTTTGAAAATTTTCCATATTATCTACAACTTTAAAAAATTCTTCTTTATCATTAATCTTATCTATTATATCTTTTAAATTATCTTCAAAAACATATCCGATTTTATATTTTCTTACAATTTCTGCCAAATAGGTATCTTTATAAACAATTACTGGCATCCCAAGGGCAACAGCTTGAAAAAATTTATTTGGCAAAGCCAATTTATAACTTAAACAAGATACATCATTCACACACCACATAATTAAAGTTTTCTCTTTTATTAAATCTAAAACTTCATGTATATAATTTTTATCACCAACATACCAATTATACTCTTTTGCAACCTTAGGAACTTCATTTAAGAAAAAAGAATAAACAGGAATATTTAATTTATTAGCTTCTTTTGCCAATACTTCTAATAATCTTCCTTTTATTCCCCCTCCAACATATAATATTCCTATATCGCCATATTTAAAATTATTTTTATAATAACCACAATAACACTTAAAATGATTATTATTTACAACTTTAATTTTATCTTTTGAAATATCAAAAATCTCTAAATACAAATCTCTTATAGGCTTATTAACTACTCTTACTTCATCTGCTATTTTTACAATTCTCTCTTCAAGATACATCTCATATAAAATTCTAAACAATCCATTTTTTTTTCTATTTCTATTAAACTGCACCTCATGTGAATCATATATAAAATAAAAATCTTTTTTTTTATTTTTTAAATACATCCCTACAATACCACAAAATAAATCATTGGCATAAAGAAAATCAAATTTTTTTTTATACAACATATCTGCCAATATTTTAGCATTTGTGTTTTTAAACAAAATATTTCTTAACCCGCTAAACAAACTTTTAATATCAATATTATATTTATCCTTTAATACTCTAAACCTCTTAATATTTTTTTTATTTAACACTTTCAAAAAAGAAAAGTCAATTTTTTTAAACTTTTTTTCAGTTTTACATTTTATTATATCAACATAATTGTTTTTAAAATTTAAATATTGATTTTGTACTCTTTTATCATATTTAACATCTTCATCAGTTAAAATAATTGTTTTTTTCAAATAAAAACACCTTAACTCTTATTAATTATTTTATTAATTAACTCAATTTCTTTTCCAATTGTGTTCTCAAAAGAGCAAATTTTTCTAATGTGTTGGGCAGCATTAAACGACTTTTCTAAAAATTCATCTGGATTATAATATAGTCTTTCAATTCCCTCAGCCAACTCTTTTACACTATTATCACTTGCTAACATTGCACAATTTTCTGGAACAAATTCTGGAATTGCAGCAACTTTATTGGTAACAGGAACTAAACCGCTACTCATAGCTTCTCCAACACTTACACCTTGTGTATCAAATCTTGTAGGTATTAGTGCAATCCCATGTTGTTTATGAAGTTTTGCAATCTCTTCTCGTTTTAATATACCTTCTACAACCTTTACATTATCAAATTTTCTAAGAGGAGCTGTCATTTCTTTAAATTTTTTACCAAATCCTTGCACATGGAAACTTAATTCTTTAAAAAATTTTTTCTCACTTAATCTTAAAATAGTATCTACTATTAAATCACCGCCATAATTTTTATTATCAAAAGGTCTTATTGAAAAAATTTTCAATCTATCCTCAGGATTTTTTTTAGTATATGTAAATAAATCACTTTCAATATAATTACTAATAACATAAGAATTTAAAGGAGTTACTCCTATATCTTTAATGGCTAAATTTTTAAAAAAATTCGAAACAAAAACTTTTGCAATTTTTTTATTTCTAAAAGCCTCTAATGCAAAAATTTTTCTATTCATATCCATTTGAAGAATATTCCTAATTCTTTCCATCGCTAATTCATCAAAATTATAGTATAAATGACCAACATCTCTTACTTCAAATCCATGATAAATAAATATCAATCTATCTTCAACACCCAATTTTTTAAATGTATTATAATTTTGCAAAATAGGAGAATGTACTACAATAGCCCCAGGGTTTACTTCTTTAATTCTTTCTTCTAACAAATTAAAATCCCCAATATAAAGTTTTACTCCATCATTTTCATAAATTTCAGTTTCTTTTTTACCTACCGGATATTTTGCTATACATACAGATACATTAAAACCTTCTTTAAGATATGCCTTAACCCTTGGTACAATAAAAGAGCCTCCATAAATATTATTCCCATGAGGATAATCGGCACATACCACTAAAATCTCTTTTTTATTAGGTTCACCTTTTATTTTTTTAACTTTTCCTTCATAAATATCATGTCTTCCTATATGTTTATTTATTTTAGCTACTTCTGAAGTTAAAAACATTAATCTTTTATGATCAAAATCCACTTTTTGATCAATAGGTAAATAATCTTTTTCTTCAATATCATCACTATCAAATGTTATTACTTCCTCATTATCTTTTTCTTTAAATACTTCTATGACTTCTTCTAATTCCGATACTTTATCTAATAATTTACTTACAGCATCTTCTAAAAATTTATTTTTTTCTTTTAATTCTAAAAATTCTTTTATATCAATTTGATTATTCATCCCTAATCCTTTGTAATAAATTTATTAATTTCATTGTTCCTGCTTTTCTTGAAAAAGCTTCTCTTTGAGGTCTATTTATTTTTTCTGGAAAAATTGTGGACGTTAAAAATTTTGTTATTTCTTTTTCATCATTAACAACCCAATATACATGCTCTAACCCTTCAAGTTCTTTAGATAAAGTAAAAGGTCTTGGATTTTCTTTGCTTGTAATAACTAATATTATATTATTACAAGCTATATAATCATAAATTTTTGTAGTGGATTCAAAGTCATGTGAACAATAAACAACCCCTATATCCATGTATTTTAAATTTGCAATCACTTCTTCATAACTTTTTTTACCATGAGAAACAAGTCTTTTATTTGTACTTTTTTCTATTTTTGGATAAGGAGTACCAAAATGATGTAATTCATATCCCAAAACATTTTTTACAGAATTAATTAAATTTTCAGGCTTCCTATCGTGAGCAAAAGAACCAGCATAACATAGTCTTATAACTCGATTATTAGGAGATCTTTTTTTTCTTTTTCTAAATAAAAATGACAATAAACTACTTTTTTTAGATTCAAATGGTATTTTAGGATATTTAGCTCCTACTTCTTCTAAAAGTTTCTTATCTAAATTATCAACGATTTTATCATTATATCCATTTCTTATAACTTCAATTGGCTTAGGAGCTAAATCACTCAATAAATTTGCACAATATTCATTAACCGTAATAACTTTATCACTCATTGAGCAAAAAATATCTTCATATTTTTGTCTCATTTCTTCATTTAATTTTGTAATAGCAGGATCTTTACTATAAAACCTTGGATTTTTACCCATAGGATCTCTATAATCCTGCAAAACTTTGGCATTCCATTTCTTTTTTGCATATTCACTAAAATAAAAATGCATAAAAGGATTACCAGTTAATATTACATAGTCATATTTATATTCTGGATGAGAATTAAAATATTCCTCTAGACTTGAAGTCCATGAAAATGCAACAGTATTAACCATTTTTTTAATTTTTTCATGCTCAATTTTTATATCAATTGGAGTAGTTATCCCAGTAACTGTTCCAAAATCTGGAACATAATGAATATTGTCTTTTTTTTCTACCTGTCTCATTGCAGTTACTAATTCAACTTCAAATTCACCTTTACTTAATTCTGATAAATTTTCAAACCAATATTCAGGCCTAAAAATTCCAACGGATAAAACAGGTTTATAATAATAAGAAATTATTAAAACTCTTTTTTTATTTTTATTTACTTTTATGGAAGGTTTAAAATTATCAAAAACTTTTTCATCACTAATAAAATCTTTGTATTTTATATTAAAAATATAATTTTTCTTAAACTCTTCTATAACTTCTTTATCATTTGAGAATATTAAATTAGCATTACTTATTAAAGACCATTTCTCCCAATGTAATTTTTTTACTGAATCTACAAAAATTCCATATTCAATGTTATTTAATTCAAACAATTCATGAGCAAATTTTAAATTTATTTCATCAAAATTAACTAATGTATAAAATTTATAATCAAAATTATTAATTATTTTTCTTATAATATCTAACAATGTTTTACTTGATAAATCACTTATTCCAGCTATTTCTTCGTCATTAAAATATATTTTCCCATCAATAAATTTTAATTCATTAAACCCAATATTTGAAAAATTTGAAAAATTAATAACAATTTTTTTATCTTTTATATCTCTAATCTTTTCTATAATCTCACAGTATACTTTATTTTCCAGATCATCTTCAACTTCAAATTCTAATTCTTTTAAATAGGCTTTATCAAGTAATTTATTTCTATATCTATTAGTAATAACTATTTTTTGATTATTTATATTAAAGGTATCAAATGTATTCCTTTTAACTGCCTCGGGAATATAAGATTGAAATGATTTTAAAGAATCTCTTCTAATAAGCTGTAAAAGAAAATTCTGTAAAATTAATAAATCTTGTTTAGAAATTTTAGAAGAATGAATAAAAATTGCATTATTACTTCTACCTAATACTAAAATTTCCACATAGCCAAGCGTACTTAAAAAGTCTTTTAATTCCTTAAATTTATTACCTGAATGAAATTCTATTGATAATAATGGTAAATTAGTTTTAATTGTATTAATAGCACCTTTTAATACTTCTAACTCATGACCCTCAACATCTATTTTCATATATGAAATTTTTTTATTAATATTAATATCATCCAATGGAATAATATCTATATCTCCTGTATAATCTACTATTTCCCATGTACCAGAATTATCTTGATAATTTTGTCTTAATGTTACTTTGGAATTACACATACCCAAAGCTATGTTAAAAGTTTTAATATTTTTTAAATCATTAATTAAAATATTTTTTCTTAAAAGATTATAATTTTCCCTAACCGGTTCAAAAGCATATACATCTCTTTTTAAGATTTTACTAAAATATAATGTATGATTACCAATATTAGCTCCTATATCTAAAAAGACACCTTCTTCTAATGGTAGATAATTTAAAATTTCTAAATTTTCAAGCTCATAAAAAGAATTATTATCATAAATATAATTAGAAATGTACTCATTGTCAAAAAGAATAAAGTTTATTTTTTCATTATTAAAAACTATTTGTTTATAACGCATTACAATCCTTCATAACTTTTTCTACTCTTTTATCCCATAAATTTTCTAAAATAAAATTTTTTATATTTTTTTGTTTCTTTAATAAATTCTCTCTTTTTTGAACTATATCTATTAAAAAATTAACTATTTCAGGAATTTTATTATCTATAACAAAACCTACATCATATTTTTTAACTAATTCTCCCGACTCTGTTCCCTTTCCAGTTAATACAGGAATATTTAAAGATAAATAATCAAAAACCTTTACAGGAATTGCCATTTTTCTATAAGAATCATCTTCAAATAATGATAATCCTAAATCATAATTCATATTAATAGCCATTTCAGTAAATGAGCCTTCATGTATAAAAATATTGCTCTTTTTGTCTAAATCATACCCATAAATATGTCTTGATTTTTGAAGTTCTTGTTTTTTAATATACAAATGAAATTCCAGTGGTAATTCTTCACATATATAGAATGCTTCTAAAAATTTTTTAAAATTATAAAATTCCCCCAATCCACCAGTATATACAATTTTGATTTTTTCATTTAAACCGCATTTATATTTATTATCATATAACATACTTGACTTATTAATACCAGGAGGTAAAATATCTAACATATAACCATATTTTTTAGGTATTAAACCTCTTAATACCATCTCTTTCTTAAATGTTTCAGATGGAGTATATATCTTAGTAGCACTTAAAATCATATCCATAACTTCATCTCTTAATGTTAAAAATCTTGCATATGAATTTTCTATTCCAACAATTTTCTCATATTGAGGAAATGCTTGATACATATCTCTTAAAAATACTGAATATTTAATATTATTTTTTTTTAAAAATTTTCTAAAATTATGCCTTAAAATCCCAAAAGAAGTATGTATTGAAGAAGGTGCAGACAAACTCTCTTCATATGCCATTTTTATATTGCAAGTTTTTGGGAGATTTTTTAAAAATTTTTCCTTTCTTTTTAATGTAATCTCATCTCCCATAAAAACAAAACATCTTTTATACTTTCTTAAATTATCTCTCATAGCTCTAACTCTCATAGGTCTTGCAGATTTTCTGTGATTTTCTATATTAGAAAAATAAGTAAAGATAACCAAATCTTGATTATCATCCACAATAAAATCCGTATCTTCGTGACATTCTAAAAAACTATCTTCCATTATTTGTTTAATTCTGGTTTTAAGCTTATTTTTTAAAGAATTAAAACTTTGTTTTTCAATAAATTTTTTATAACCATCTTCCGTTATAGAATAAAACAATTCATAATTTTTAACTAACGTAACAATTTTTTTAGATAACCCCTCAATTGTTTCATAAATTAATATATGGTTGTTCATATTTTCAAAATCACTATATTCTCTATTAAAAAATACAAACACTGGATGGTGTTTTTGTAAAAAAAAGTCAATATCATTTTCTACATCATAATTTTTCATAAAATTTATAGTAATATTAACTTCTTTTAAATATTGTTTAAAATAAGGCTCAGAAATAATTTTATATAAAATTTTTTGCTCTTTTAATTTATTATCAATTACTTTTATATTATCATCTTTGACAAAAATATTATACTCTACTAAAAGATTTTGTTTTTTTAATAAATTATTTAATTTATACAAATATGAAAATAAATCATTTTTATTCTCCGGAGGTATAATTCCAATTTTAATTTTACTCTCTAACTTAGATTCATTTTTTATTACTTTTCTATAACCATAAGGAATTAACAAAAAAGGTACATCTGAAAATTTTATATATTCATGTAAATGAAAATAAGATCTAAAACCAATCGCATTAACATTTTTTAACATATTGTTAAATCTTTCAGTAAGCTTTAAATTATTTCTCCTATTAAATAAAGTATCACTGCCTGAAAAAATAACCATTTTTTTCATATTTTCAAAAAAATCAAGCTCAACGCCATATTTTGTCGCATTTAAAGCAATAGCAAAAGAATCCTTAGTATCTAAACTTTTCCTATAAGGAGAATAAATAAACTCATCAAAATTTAAAAAATAAGTATTTTTGGAAGTTAAAAAATTTATTGGTTTTCTTGAAATTAAAAAAATTTTTGTATTATTATCTACTATATCGTTTATAGATTTATAGATATTAATACTAAAATCATTATCAAAATCTGCAAAAATTAAAATATTTTTTAATTTTTTATAATTCATCTAATACCTTTTTAATTTTTATAGATTCATTTTTCCATGAATGCTCTCTTGCAATTTTACTTATTTTCTCTCTATCAATTTTATCATTTAATACTTTTACAACCAAATTAACAATTTTTTCTGGGTTCTTATGAGAAAAAAAATATCCATTATCAAATAATTCTAATGTCTTTCTTATTTCTGGCAAATCTGTTGCAATAATTGGTAATCCAGCCATACTCATTTCAAAAATTTTATTAGGCAAACTATAATAGTAAGATTTTGTAATAGGATTAATTGCACAAATTCCAATATCTGCATCTTTTATATATTCAACAACATAATTATGAGGAACAGGATCTATAAAATGAACTCTATCCTCTAAATTTTTGCTCTTTATAATCTTTTTTAAATTTTGATAAAAGTTTTTATCTTTATGTCCTAAACAAACAAAATGAATATTTAAAGGCATCTTATCTAAATATTCGACAACCCACTCTAAACCTCTATTATAAGTTACTTTTCCAACATACAACAATACTTTTTCTCTATTCGTAAAATTCAAAGTTTCTTTTAACGTCGGGCCATTGTAAACAGAAATATCAGGAACATTCCTAATTGTATATATCTTTTTTAAATTTAACCTTTTTTTTAAAATATTTTTTAATGAATCATTAACAGTTATAACTGCATCTGCATATTTGGAATATTTCTTTTCGATATAATTTACCCATATTTTTTCATACCACTTCAATGGAGGATTTCTATATATTTCCAATTCATGTGCATCATATATTAATTTAGAGCCTATTAATTTTTTAATCTCTACTCCTAATGGAAGAGTTAATAAATCATGAGCATGAATAATATCAGGCTTATATGATAACAATTCGTTTTTAAAATTATTTTTAAAACTATAATATTTAATAAATTTAGCTATTCTTTTTACTAAAAAACCTTTTATCTTTTTGTTTTTAATAAATCTTGGAATAAACCTTTTACAATCTTTTGATAAATCCCATTGTTTTCTAAAATATTCTACATTATTTTTATTTTCATTTGATAATGTATTATCTTGTAATGTAGCAAACACTTTAACTTTATAACCATACTTAGCTTCTGCTTCTGCTATTCTAATAACTCTCGCATCATTTGTACATGGATTTGAAACCAATACAGCAATTTTCTTCATTTAATTAATGACCTAATAATATTTTCACTAGCTCTTCCTCTACCATACAAATCAATATCAAAATTATCATTGAATTTATGATTTTTATAAAGATTTAATATTTTCTCTTTATCAGCTCCTGCCAATACATTAAAATTATTTTCCAAAAGTTCTATCCATTCTGTTTCATCTCTTAATGTTATGCAAGGTTTTTTAAAGAAAAATGCTTCTTTTTGTAATCCCCCGCTATCTGTTATTACCATTTTAGAATTATCAAGTAACCATACCATTTCCAAATACCCAACCGGTTCAATAATAGTAATATTCTTTGGATTTATATTATTTTGCTCTAATATTTTTCTAGTTCTTGGATGCAAAGGTAAAATTACTTGAATATCTTTTGCTATTTCATCTAAACTTTCAAAAATATTTTTAAGTCTATTAATATCATCTGTATTTTCTGCTCTATGAACGGTGCTTAAAATAAAATCTTCTTTTATATCTACATTTTGAGGTTTTTTTGCATATTGTTTATAAAATATTGCCGCATCTTGCATTACATCACCGCTTTTTATTATTTTACAATCAAAATTTTCAAATCCTTCTTTTTTTAAATTTTCAACCGCAGTATCAGTAGGACAAAAAAGCCATTTACTAACTCTATCTGTTAAAATTCTATTTATCTCTTCTGGCATTTTCATATTAAAACTTCTAAGCCCTGCTTCTACATGAGCTATTGGAATATGAAGTTTACTTGCTGCGATGCTCCCTGCAAGGGTTGAATTTGTATCTCCATAAACCATAACAACATCAGGTTTTTCTTTTAACATAACTTCTTCAAGTTTTATTATCATCTCTCCTGTCATTGCACCATGACTTTTCCCCCCAATACCAAGATAATAATCTGGCTTTGGTATATGCATCTGCTCAAAAAATATATCACTCATATTGCTGTCATAATGCTGACCCGTATGAACTATAACTTCTTCTAAACTTTTATGTTTTTTTATCTCTCTACTAACTGCTCCCGCTTTTATAAATTGTGGTCTTGCTCCTATTATTGTTAAGATTTTCATTTTATATACCTTGCAATATACTCAATCTCTTCATTAGTTAAATCAGGATTCATAGGAAGGCTCATTATCTCTTTACTTATTTTCTCAGCCACTGGAAAATCTCCCTCTTTATATCCAAGA
>JALVAK010000052.1 GCA_027011225.1 Nautiliaceae bacterium
TGTCTAATGCTAATTTTTTCAAAAATATTATTTGCTACAACTAATCCATTACCACATATAAATCTAAATACACCAGCTTGAATAATAAATGATGAAGTTCTATTATGGGAATTTGTCAAAACAATTTCAACCGCTTCTTCTTTTTCATTTAAAAAATCACTAATGTGTCTAAATCTAATGAGGTGTTTTTGATAACCTTGATTGTGAGATAATCTAACAAAACTCTCTTTTGCTTCCACAGGATACCAGCTATTGCTTCTAAACATCTCTACAACTTCAATAGTAGGAATAAAAGCATATTTTTCACTAACTTCAAATGATGATGAAGTGGCAAATATGCTTGGGGCTAAACTTTTTAATTCTCTATTGCTTAGAGGTTTCATTTTTTATCCTTTACACTTTTTACTGCATCAACAATAACTTCTGCTGTATCTACTACACCTTTGATTGTTTTAATTAGCTTATATGCTTTTAAAAACATAATAACCTCCTTTTGATGTAAGTTTTTCTTCATTTATATATAACACCAAAATAAACGATTTTCCGCAAAGTTTTTGGTATCATTACATAAAAAGGGACTACAATGAGTGAAAAAGAATTTTTATATAATCTTGAAAGGAAACTTTGGAAAAGTGCAAATAAATTATTACCATCACTCGATGCAGCAGTTTATAAACATGTAGTTTTAGGTTTGATTTTCTTAAAATATGTGTCAGATGCTTATGAGATAAGAAGAAAAGAGCTTGAAGCTGAATTTAGAAATCCCAATAGTGAATTATATTTAGGAGATGATGAAGAGCTTATCAAAGAGGAATTAGAAATAAAAGATTATTACACAGAAAAAAATGTTTTTTGGGTGCCTGAAATTGCAAGATGGAAATATATTCAAGAAAACATCAGACTTTCAATTGGAGCAAAACTTCCTGATGGTAGGGAATTTAAAAGTGCTGGAAAACTCATTGATGATGCCCTTGAAGCAATAGAAAAAGCAAATCCAAAATTAAAAAATGTATTAAATAAAAATTATACAAGACTTCAAATTGATGATTATAAATTAGCAGATTTAGTAGATTTAATTTCAACTATTCCTTTTGAGCATGAGAACTTAAAAGCTAAAGATATTTTAGGAAGTGTATATGAATATTTCTTAGGTCAATTTGCAGCAGCAGAAGGCAAAAAAGGTGGTCAATTTTATACTCCAAAATCTATAGTAAATTTAATTATAGAAATGATAAAACCTTTTAAGGGTAAAGTATATGACCCAGCAATGGGAAGTGGCGGATTTTTTATAAGCAGTGAAAAATTTATTGAAGCACACGGTGGAAAAATAGAAGATATTTCAATTTATGGGCAAGAATCAAATCCTACAACTTGGCGACTTGCAATAATGAATATGGTTATTCGCGGCCTTGATTTTAATTTTGGAAAAGAGCCAGCTGATACATTCACAAAAGACCAGCACCCAGATTTAAGAGCAGATTTTGTATTAGCAAATCCCCCTTTTAATCAAGATGAATGGTGGCATCCAAGTTTAGAAAACGACAAAAGATGGGTATATGGCATACCTCCAAGAAGCAATGCAAATTTTGCTTGGATGCAACATATGTTATATCATACAGCACCAAATGGAGTTGTAGGATTAGTCCTTGCAAATGGTAGTTTAAGCTCAACAACAGGCGGAGAGGATGAAATAAGAAAAAATATAATTGAAGCAGACTTAGTAGAAGCAATAATAGCTCTTCCTGACAAATTATTTTTTAACACACAAATTCCAGCTTCAATATGGATACTAAATAAAAATAAACCTCAAAAAAATAAAACTCTTTTTATTGATGCAAGAGATTTTGGAGAGATGATAAATAGAAAACAAAGAATTTTAACAGATAAAGACATTCAAGAAATAGCAGATACTTTTGAAAAGTTTAGAAAAGGTGAAAATGTAGATAAAAAAGGAGTTTATAAAGTAGCTACAACCGAAGATATAAAAAAAGAAAACTACATTTTAACACCTGGAAGATATGTAGGAATTAAAGAAAATGAAGAAGATGAAATACCATTTAACGAAAAAATGGAGTATTTAACTAAAAAATTATCCACTGAACTTGAAAAAAATAGAGAGCTTGAAGAGATACTTAAACATAATTTAGCTGAACTTGGATTTAATTTAGAGGTTAACAAATGATAATTATTAACTCAAAAGAAGATATTTTAGCTTTAAAAGAAAGCTTTGAAGTAGAATTTAAAAAGGCTACTGGTAAAGATGGCAAAGGGAAATTACCTAATGACTTATTAGAAACTTATTCAGCAATGGCAAATACACAAGGAGGTAATATATTTTTAGGCATTGAAGAAAAAGATGAAAATATACATATAATAGGAATTAAAAATCCAGAAAATGTAATTAAAGAATTATTTGATATATTAAATAATCCTCAAAAAATCAGTCTAAATATTTTAAAAAATGAAGATGTACAAATTTTAAATATTGAACAAAAAAATATTATTTGGATAAAAGTTCCAAGAGCTTCACGCAAACAAAGACCAATATATAAAGGACAAAATCCACTAATAGGGACTTATATTAGGCAAGGAGAAGGTGATTATAAATGTAAGCCAGAATGTGTAAAAAGATTTCTAGCTGAACAAATAGAAGATAGCAGAGATAATGAAGTATTAAAAAACTTTGATTTAGATGATATAGAGTTTAGCACATTTTATGCGTATAGAAATATATTAAAATCTCATAAACCCAATCATCCTTTTCTTGAATTAAATGATATTGAGTTTTTAAGAAGTATAGGTGGATATGGTAAAAATAGAGAAACAGGAGATGTAGGCTTAACAAAAGCTGGATTATTAATGTTTGGTAAACAACAAGCAATAGAAGAAATTTTTCCTTATTATATGGTAGATTATCAAGAAAGACCAAGAGCAGTAACTGAAAAAAGATGGATAGATAGAATATATCCTGATGGCACATGGAGTGGTAATATTTTTGATTTTTATAGAAAAGTTATTGTCAAATTATATGAAAATTTAAAAGTACCATTTAGCTTAAAAAATGCAAAAAGAGAAGAAGATACTCCAATTCATCAAGCCATTAGAGAAGCTCTTATAAATGCATTAGTACATGCTGATTATAGCGAGAGATTATCTATTTTAATTGTAAAAAGACCTGATATGTTTGGATTTAGAAATCCAGGACTTATGAGAATACCTATTGAGATTGCAATAAAAGGAGGAGAGAGTGATTGTAGAAATAGAAATATTCAAAAAATGTTTATGCTTATAGGATATGCAGAAAAAGCAGGCTCAGGTATTCCAAAAATATTTCAAAGTTGGAAAAAATATAACTTTGCAAAACCACTTCTATATGAAAAAAATGAACATCATCCTCAAACATTATTAGAATTAAGAACAATTAATTTATTTAGCGAAGAAACAATTAATGAATTAAAATCAGTTTTTGGTCATAGATTTAATGAATTAAATGAACAAGAAATAACTATTTTAGCAACTACTTACATTGAAGAAGAGATAAATCATAAAAGAATTTTAGAGATTTTAGATATGCATCCAAGTGATGTTAGTAATATATTAAAAAAATTGACAGAAGAAGAATTCTTACAAAAAAACGGAGTGGGTAAAGGAAGTACTTATAAATTAAATACTGAGGGAATTAGAGTTTCTACTGAGGGTATTACAGCTTCTACTGAGGGTATTACAGCTTCTACTGAGGGTATTACAGCTTCTACTGAGGGTATTACAGCTTCTACTGGGGGAGTTAGATTTTATAAACAAGAGGAAATTCCAAAAGAAATTTTAGAAGAAATTAAAAAAATCATTGCTCCTATTTCAAATAAACAAAGAGTTAAAAAAGAAATAATGCATTCACTTATAATTGAAATTTGTAAATATGGTTATTTTTCACCTGAGCTTTTATCTGAAATTTTGAAAAGACACAAAGATACTATAAAAGATTATATTTCAGAATTAGTAACAAAAGGAGAACTTCATCCATATTTTTCAAGTCCTAATAGTCCAAGGCAAGCATATACTTCAAAAAGGAAAGAAAATGAGTGAGTGGAAAGAGGTTAAGTTAGGGGAATTTGTTAAGGTACAAGGAGGATATGCTTTTAAAAGTAAAGATTTTAGAAGCAATGGAATTCCTCTTGTTAAAATAAAAAATTTAATAAATAATAAAATAGATTTGACAGAAGCAGATTATGTAGATGAAAAATTTTTAGAAATAGCAAGCAATTATATTATAAATAATGGAGATGTTTTAATTTCCTTGACAGGTTCTAATGTAAATCAAAGTAATTCAATGGTTGGTAAAGTAGCTTATGTAACTAAAAACACACCAACTTGTTTACTAAATCAAAGAGTAGGAAGGTTAATTTTAAAAAAGAATAACATTGATTTAAAGTATATTTTTTATTTTTTATCTCAAAAAGAAATTCAATATTATTTAGCCTCTAATGCAAGTGGAAGTGCTAATCAAGCTAATATTAACTCTTCTACTATTGAAAATTTAAAAATTCCTTATAAAGATTATATGACTACAAAAAAGATAGCTGATATTTTATCTGTAATTGATGAAAAAATAGAGACATTACAAAATATAAATAAAACACTTGAAGAGACGGCAAAAGCTATTTTCAAGTCTTGGTTTGTAGATTTTGACATAGTCAAAGCAAAGGCAAATGGCAAAAGTGATAGCGAAATAGCAAAAGAATTTGGAATAAGTGAAGAGATTATAAAACTATTTCCAAGTGAATTTGAAACAAGCGAGATTGGAAAAATTCCTAAGAGATGGGAAGTTAAAAAGTTAGGAGATTTCTTTCCTGTTAAAACTGGTAAAAAAAATGCAAATATTGCTAATAATAATGGAATATATCCATTTTTTACTTGTTCTCAAGAAGTATTAAAAACTAATAGTTATTCTTTTGATGATAGTGCAATATTATTAGCTGGTAATGGAGATTTTAATATTAAATGGTATAGAGGTAAATTTGAGGCTTATCAAAGAACTTATGTTTTAATACCTTATGACAAAAACAATTTAGGTTATCTATTTTTTGCTATGAAACATTTTTTAGATTTAATTACTGGAGCTTCACAAGGTTCTGTAATCAAATTCATTACAAAAGGAATGATAGAAAATTTTAAAATAGTATATCCAAATAATATTAAATTCATAAACTTTTTTAATCAAATATTAGATAATATTGAAAACAATATTAATCAAATCCAAACCCTCCAAAACCTCAGAGATACTCTTTTACCGAAACTGATAAATGGAGAAATTGGAGTTGATAAATTGGATATTAAAGGGATAGAATGACAAAAGAAGAATTTTTAGAAATTGTTTCAACAAATGCAGATGGTAGATTAAAACATAGAGAAAATAAAAGATTAGAATATAAAGCTAATTTTAATTTTGGAAGTATGAATGAATATTCTAGAACAATGGCTGCGTTTGCAAATACAAAAGGAGGGGTTATAGTTTTTGGTGTAACAGATAGTCCAAGACATGCAAAAGGTATGACTAATAATAATTTTGAAGAAACAGATGAAGAAAAAATTACAAGTTTTTTAAATGAACATTTTGCACCTGAAATTGAATGGGAAAAATATTTGTTTAAAATAGATGGTAAAAAATTTGGTGTAATTTTAGTAAATGAATCAAAAAACAAACCTATTGTATGCATAAAAGATACTAAAAAAGATAAAGCAAGAGAAGGGGATATATTTTATAGGTATGTAGGAAGAACACAAAGAATTAGATATCCTGAATTAAGAAAAATTCTTGATGAAAAAATAGAAAACGAAAGAAAAAAATGGTTAGAGCATATAGAAAATATTAGCAAAATAGGTCCAGAAAACATTGCGTTAATTGATATTTTAAGAGGAGAAATTCCATCAGAAAATGCAAAAATATTAATTGATAAAAAATTATTAAAAAAGATAAAATTTATTCAAGAAGGAAGATTCGTAGAAAAAGAAGGAGCACCAGCTTTAAAATTAATTGGTGAAGTAGAAGGAGCAGAAATAATTACTCCTAAATTTAATTTAGAAGATGATTTTTATACTACAAAAGAGTTGGCAAAACAATTAGGATTATTAACTGAAAAAGGTTCAACTGCATATATGACAGCAGTCATATGGAAATATGGTATTCAAGAAAAAGAAGAATTTTATCAACACAAAGGACATCAAAAGTTATATAGTAGATTAGCATTAGAGTTTTTAAAGTCTAAAAATATTACATTAGAACAAGCGAAAGGAATATACAAAGAATATTTAAGGTTAAGGAAAAAAAATGATAACTGAAAACCAAGTAGAAGAATTAGCAATAAAATGGCTAAAAGAATTAGATTATGATTATATTCACGGAAGTGAGATTGAAAGAAATTATGAAGATGTTTTATTAGAAGATAGATTAAAAAATGCTTTAACAAAAATAAACGATTTACCAAGTGAAGCAATAGAAGAAGCAATAGATAATATCAAAAAACACTCTTTTCCTACACTTATTCAAAACAATCAAGAATTTCATAAGAAGTTAGTTAAAGGAATAGAAGTAGAAGTTACAAAAGATAATGAAAAGAAAACTGAAATAGTAAAACTAATTGATTTTGAAAATCCAGAAAATAATGATTTTCTAGTAGTTAATCAATTTAGTATAAAAGGTAAACAGTTAAGAAGACCTGATATTGTTGTTTTTATAAATGGTATGCCTCTTTTTGTAATGGAGCTTAAAAATCCAGCAGATGAAAATGCTACTTTGCTTGATGCATATAATCAACTTCAAACATACAAAGAGGATATTGAAGATTTGTTTGTTTATAATGAAGCTTTAATTATTTCAGATGGTATTGAAGCTAAAATAGGCTCTCTTAGTAGTGATTTTGAAAGGTTTTTTTATTGGAGATATATTGATGAAGAAAAAGAGGAGAAGTTTTCATATCAACTTGAAACGCTTATTAGAGGATTTTTTAAAAAAGAGTATGTAATAGATTATATTCAAAACTTTATTACCTTTGAAAAAGATGAAACTAAAATTATTAAAAAAATAGCAAGTTATCATCAATTTCATGCAGTCAGACGTGCACTAAATGCTATAAAAAATGCTAAAAATGGCAAAGCAGGAATTGTTTGGCATACGCAAGGAAGCGGAAAAAGCCTTTCTATGGTATTTTTAACAGGTAAAATCATAAAAGATAAAGACCTAAAAAATCCTACTGTGGTAGTTATTACAGATAGAAATGATTTAGATGACCAATTATTAAATACTTTTTCACTCTCACAAGATTTACTTAAACAAAAGCCAATTCAAGCAAGAAGTGTTGAAGAGCTTAGAGAACTTCTAAAAAATAGACCAAGTGGAGGGATTATATTTACTACAATTCAAAAATTTACACTAAAAGATAATGAAGATAAATTTCCAACTTTAAGCCTTAGAGATAATATTATAGTTATAGCAGATGAAGCACACAGAAGCCATTATGGATTTGAAGCTATGTTAAGAGGTGAAGAGTATAAATATGGTTATGCAAAATACCTTAGAGATGCCCTTCCTAATGCTACTTTTATAGGTTTTACAGGCACTCCAATTGAGAGTGAAGATAAAGATACACGAAGAGTTTTTGGTAATTATATTTCTATTTATGATATTGAAGATGCAGTAAAAGATGGAGCTACTGTACCAATTTATTATGAAAGCAGATTAGCAAAATTACACTTAGAGAGTTTAGAAGAGATAGATGAAGAAATTGAAAAATTAATTGATTTTAATGATGTGAAAGAAAAAGAAAAATTAAAGAGTAAATGGGCAAGCCTTGAAAGAGTAGTAGGCGCTAAAAATAGGATTAAAGCAATTGCAAAAGATATAGTAGAACATTTTGAAAAAAGGCTTGAAGTAATTGATGGAAAAGGAATGATTGTAGCAATTAGTAGAGAAGTAGCAGTTGATTTATATGATGAAATTGTTAAACTTCGTCCCTCTTGGCATAGTGATGACCCACAAAAAGGATTTATTAAAGTTATAATGACTGGAAGTGCAAGTGATAGTGAAAAACTACAAAAGCATATCTATTCTAAAAAAGTGAAAAAAGAGATAGAAAAAAGATTTAAAGATGTAAATGATGAGCTTAAACTTGTAATAGTTGTTGATATGTGGCTAACTGGATTTGATGTGCCAAGTCTTCATACAATGTATATTGATAAGCCAATGCGTGGGCATAATTTAATGCAGGCAATTGCAAGAGTTAATAGAGTTTTTAAAGATAAAAATGGAGGATTAATTGTTGATTATATTGGAATAGCTAATGAATTAAAAAGTGCTTTGAAAGTTTATACAAATGCAGGAGGTAAAGGAAAAACTGCTATTTCAGCAGAAGAAGCTTTTAATGAAATGTTAAAAAGAATTGATATTATTAGAGGAATGTTTCATGGTTTTGATTATAGTGAATATAAAACAAATCCTCATAAACTATTAGCTCCAGCTGCTAACTTTATTTTAGGACTTGAAGATGGTAAAAAAAGATTTAGCGATGAGGTATTAGCACTTACAAAAGCATATAGTCTATGCTCTACACTTGAAAAAACAAAGCCTTACAAAGAAGAGATAGCTTTTTTTCAAGCTATAAAAGCAATTTTAACAAAATCTAATTCTTCTAACTTCAAAAAAACTCAAACATCTATTAAACATATAATAGATAATTCAATAAAAGTGGAAGGTTTAGAGGATATATTTGATTTAGTAGGGCTTGATAAACCTAATATTTCAATTTTATCTGATGAATTTTTAGAAGAAGTAAAGCATATGAAATATAAAAATTTAGCGGTTGAAATTTTAGAAAAGCTATTAAAAAATGAAATTAAATCTAAAAGCAAAACTAATATTGTTAGAGAAGAAAAGTTTTCCCAAAGGCTAAAAGCAACTCTTAATAAATATCATAATAGAACAATTCAAACAGCACAAGTTATTGAAGAATTAATTGTTATGGCTAAAGATTTTAGAAATGAATTACAAAAAGGAAATAATTTAGGACTTAATGAAGATGAGATAGCATTTTATGAAGCATTAGCGCTAAATGAATCGGCAGTTAGAGAGCTTGGAGATGAAACACTTAAAAAAATTGCAATTGAACTTACTGAAACTCTTAGAAAAAATGTTACTGTTGATTGGAAATATAGAGAAAACATAAGAGCTAAAATAAAAAATAGAATTAGAATATTACTCAGAAGATATAAATATCCACCAGATAAAACACCAGAGGCTATAGAAACAGTATTAAAACAAGCTGAAAGATTGAGTGATGAATGGAGTAATGAATAAAACGAAAGATAATTTATTTTATCAATTAATTAATATTTTTAATGATATTTCCGCTATTAAAGATGTATATTATAAAAATATAGAAAAAGAAAAATAAAGTATTATTTAGGTTATTTTAATTAGAAGCTTCCTAATATTTACGAAAAAAAATCTACTTTTGAAGGTAAAAGCATTTCTAAAGAATTTCAGAGTTTGAAGAATGCATTACTTAAACTTGATTGTTTGATATTCCTCATCTAATAAAAGTAATTAAAAGGAAAGTTTTATACAAAATAAATCAAAAAATATATTAGTTGAAGATTTATATATACAACCTAATTATAGAATATAAAAAATGAATAGTGTTAAATTGAAATTTTCTTTTAAATTCAAAATTTAGATATATGTAAAGATGTATTAGAAAAAATTGAAAAGATTTCACATACAGACTATAAAAAATTAATGATAAATTTAGAAAAATACAAGTTGTTTTATTTCTATAAGTCTTTGTAGATTACCCCAATAAAGATTTAAAACCTCTTCAATATAAAATAAAAGAATATATTTCGCTATATAAACAAAAACTGATAAATATTGATGAGTTATCTACTCTTTTTTTATCACTCTCAGAAAAAAAACAATTTATTATATCTATACTGATAACCTTATCAAGTAGTCATTAAGTATACATAATTCTATTAAAAACATAAAAAAAATATTGCTACTCTTTCCAATAATAATTTAATATTATTAACTCCTATAGAGGATTTAGATTATAAATTGATGGTTTTAGATTCTTTTCAAGAAAAAATAACATTTGATGATGTTAACACAACTACACATTTCCAGAAAAATAAAAACAAATTAAATAAAATATTGACATTAAATAATGAAGAATTTGTATCTCTTTTTGAAATGCATCAATTATATCAAGAATTAGTAAAGATAAAAGATAAATTACACGAAACAAAAGATTTAAAAGAAATTGAAATCATATTTGAAGATTATTTAAAAGATGGATTTGACTTCTACAATCCAAATAAAAAAAACTTTATTTATGAAGTAATAGTAATTTAGAAATATATTATTAAAAAACATTCCTCAAATAAAGAATGGATAGAACTCATAGATGAAATAAATAGTTTATTATGGGATAATCAAAAACAATTGAAGTTATTAATTAACAAAACTAAAAAAGAAATAAAACTGCTAAATAATTTACTAACTGTCAGTCATAATGTCAGTTAATATCCCACGAAAACAGCTGACACTGTATGATTTGTTTTATTAAAACTACGATTTTTAGGAAGTTTTTAAGTAGTGGCGGAGAGGGTGGGATTCGAACCCACGGTACGGTTGCCCGTACAACGGCTTTCAAGGCCGCCGCCTTCAACCACTCGGCCACCTCTCCAAACAATAGGTTAATTTATGAAACTAAGTGGTGC
>JALVAK010000053.1 GCA_027011225.1 Nautiliaceae bacterium
TGTCGATAATTTAACTATTATTGATGTAATCAATTTAGCTGAAAAAATGGATTTTAGTATTAATAAAGAGATTTGGTGGCAAACAAGGAATCTAAGAAATAGGCTTTCTCATGAATATGAAAAAGAGTATGCAAAAATTGCTATTGTTTTAAATGATATATATGAATTTTATCCAAAATTAGAAAAGATTTTAAATGAATTAAAGAAGAGGAGTGATTTTTGAGAGTATTAGTAGGGATTAGTGGAGGGGTTGATAGTGCAGTAACTGCATATCTTTTAAAGCAAAAGGGATATGAAGTAATTGGAATTTATATGAAAATGCATGATGGTCCTCATGAAGAAAATTTGCAAAAGATTGAATATATAAGCAAAAAAATAGGATTTGAGTATGTGGTTGAGGATGTAAGGGAAGAGTTTAGAAAAGAAGTTTATGAATATTTTGTAAAAAGTTATGAAGAAGGAGCAACTCCAAATCCTTGTGCTATGTGTAATAAACAGATTAAGTTTGGAATATTTATGAATTTTTTAGAAAAATATAATTGCGAAAAAGCGGCAACAGGGCATTATGTAAGGTGTGATGGAGAGTTTCTCTACGAAGCAAAAGATAAAAATAAAGACCAAAGTTATTTCCTATTTGGAATAAAAAAAGAGACTTTGCCAAAACTTATTTTTCCTTTAGGAGATTATCTTAAAGATGAAGTAAAAGATATTGCAAGTAAAATTGGGCTTGAAAATTTAGCTAAGGGGAAAGAATCTCAAGATATATGCTTTATTGATAATTCTTATCTTGATGTACTTAGATTTCATTTTAATCCAGATAGAGTAGGAAAAGTAGTAGATAAAAGAGGCAAGAAAATTGGGACTCACAAAGGTTATGCTCATTATACGATAGGACAGAGAAAAGGTTTTAGACTTTTTAAGTCTCATAAACCTCAGTATGTAATAGGAATTGATGCTAAAACAAATACTTTAATAGTTGGAGATAAAGAAGATTTAGAGAAAAGAAAAGTGTTTTTAAAAGGTGTTAATCTTTTTGTTGATGAAAAAGTATTTGAATGCGAAGCAAAAGTTAGATATAGAGCTCCAAAAGTGCCAGCTTTGGTAAAAATGGAGAGCAAATCTAAAGCAGTTGTTGATTTTAAAGAAGGAGTAATTGGAGTAGCAAAAGGTCAAGCTTGTGTATTCTATGCAGGTGAAAAACTGCTTGGAGGTGGTTGGATAAGAGGAGCTAAAAGGTAAAATTTTGGTAATATTTCATTAATAAATTAAAGGAGTAAAAATGAAATTCAAACTTTTCAGCGGTACTGCAAATCCAGAAGTTGCAAAAGAGATAGCAGAGCATCTTGATAGACCTCTTAGCAAAATTACTGTAAATAGATTTAGTGATGGTGAGATAAATGTTCAAATTGGTGAGAGTGTAAGGGGTACTGATTGTTTTATTATCCAGCCTACATGTGCTCCTACTAATGATAATTTAATGGAGCTTTTAATTATTACTGATGCTATGAGAAGAGCAAGTGCAAAAAGTATAACAGCTGTTGTGCCATATTTTGGATACGCAAGACAAGATAGAAAAGCTGCTCCAAGAGTGCCAATTACTGCAAAGTTAGTTGCAAATATGATGGAAAAAGCAGGGATTGATAGAGTTGTAACACTTGATTTACACGCAGGGCAAATTCAAGGTTTTTTTGATATTCCAGTTGATAATTTGTATGGAAGTATTTTATTTTTTGATTATTTTAAAGAAAAAAATCTAAAAAATCCAATTATTGCATCTCCTGATATTGGTGGAGTTGCAAGAGCTAGATATTTTGCTTCTAAACTTGGTCTTGATATGGTAATTGTTGATAAAAGAAGAGAAAAAGCAAATGAGTCTGAAGTTATGAATATTATTGGAGATGTTAAGGGTAAAGATGTAATTTTAATTGATGATATGGTTGATACTGCTGGGACTATGGTAAAAGCAGCTAAGGCGCTTAAAGAAAAGGGTGCAAATTCTGTTATGGCATTTGCAACTCATGGAGTTTTAAGTGGTCCAGCACTTGAGAGGATTAAAAATTCTGTTTTAGATGAGCTTGTAATTACTGATACTATTCCATTTAAGAAAGAGTGTAAAAAAATAAAAGTTTTAAAAACTGCTAAACTTTTTGCTGAGGTTATTAGAAGAATTGTATATAATGAAAGTATTAATAAACTTTTTGATTAATGAAAACTATTGATAAGACATATTCAGCTTCATTGGAGATAAAAAAATCAAAATTTATCTCCTTTTTAACTCCTTATGAAAATTTTGAAAATTTATTAAAAGAATTAAAAGAGCTTCATCCAAAAGCAAATCATTTTGTAACTGCTTTTAGATATTTAAATAATCAAAATCAAATAATTGAAGGCTCAAGTGATGATGGAGAGCCAAGAGGAAGTAGTGGAAGACCAACTTTGAGAGTTTTAGAAGGTAATGATTTAATAAATGTTGGAATAATTACTATTAGATATTTTGGTGGTATTTTGCTTGGGGTTGGAGGACTTGTTAAAGCATATAGTGATGTGGCAAATTTAGTAATTAAAAAAGCTAATTTAATTGAATATAAACAAATTTTTGAATATACTTTTAGCGTTGATTACAACAAAACAAGAGAAATTGAGTATTTAATTAAAAAAAATAATATTTTTGTGGTGGATAGAAAATTTGGAATTGATGGAATTGAGTATACAATTCGAGATGATTTGCAAAAAATAAATTTAATTAAGGATAAATTATGAAAAAATTTTTACTATTTATTGCTTTATTATCAAGCTTATTTGCCGTCTCAACTGAAAATATTTTGGCTTTGAGTTGGGAAAATACTTATTGTAAATTTAAAAAAGCGCCTGAGTGTAAAATAAGAGACCCATATACTTATACTCATTTTACACTTCATGGGCTTTGGCCAAAGAAGAGAAATTATTGTCATGTACATTATAAATTCAAACTATCTCCTCTTTTAGAAAGAGTGTTAATAAAGTATATGCCTGCTGCTAAATTTGGGCTTGCTAAACATGAATGGTTAAAACATGGGACTTGTTTTGGGACTGACCCTAATACATATTTTTTAACTGCTATTAAATTAACTCAACAATTTAATGAGTCAAATTTTGTAAAATTTTTCCAAACTCATATGGGAGAGTATGTGTCTCTTGCAAGACTTAGATTTGTTTTTGGTGGAAGTTTTGGAAATAAAAATAGAAGAAAATTTCAACTTTTATGCATAAAAGGGCATATAGCAGAAATTAGAATCAACCTAAAAGGAAATCCTATAAAAGAAGATTTAAAAACATTAATCGATAAAGCTAGAGAAATGATTGGTGTTAGACAATGTCAAGGAGGTATAATTACACCTCCTTAATTTGCTTTTTAAGGGGAGAGGATGAAAAAAGGGATAATATTACTTTTTTTGTGTTTATTAAATCTTAATGCTACTGAATTTGAATATGGTAATGGTAATTTTAATATTGATTTTGGTTTACTAGGTTTAAATAAAAATCATACTGAAAAGATTCAAATATTTTCTATTCTGCAAAGACATAAAAATATTTTTTCTTCAAATTGGTTTTATTCATACAGGATTTCATGGTTTAAGTCAAAAACAATAAAAACTCTTGTAAATTATTATAATTCTAATGCAAATAGCGTTAATAATATAAATAAATTATTGAGCGATTATAGTAATAATTCGACAACTGATTCTAATAATACAAGTAACAATTCTACTGCTTCTGATGTCAATAGCTCACAAATTCCTACTCTTATAAACCTTTCAAATAAAATAAGAGGACTTGATATAAATTTTGTTTTCGGAAGAGATTTGCTAAATAGCTCTTTGCAAGATACATATTTAGGAATTGGAGTTTTAGCAGGGTTGACAATTCCATATATAAAATCATCTTCAAGTGATAGTAATTATTTAAAAGAATCTAAAACTAAAATAATTACTTATAAAATAGGAGGAATAATAAAAGGAGGGTATCTCTTAAATCCAATATTACAGGTTTATGGGGATATGGCTTACTCTTATCAAACTGGAAGAGTTAAAAATGATGAATTAGGTATAAACTCTAAAAGCAGTGGAGATAATTTTATATTTGATGTAGGAGCAAAACTTCAGTTAAAAACTACCAAACAAATAGGTTTTATAAAATTAACGCCAGCTCTTTTTTTAACTTTTGGTTATAGATATGATTATTGGAAAGTAAATTCAATAAAAATTAACTCTCAAAATTTGATGAGTAAAAATACAAATTTAAATTTCACTATTTCGCAGGTTTATTTTGGGTTAGGTTATGATTTTTAAATAAATCATATACATAATTCCTGCTAATATTCCTCCAAAAATACCAGCTAAAATATCATCTCCCATAACTCCTAATGCGCCTTTTGCGTTTTTGTCAATTTTTCCAATTATTGAAGGTTTCCAAATATCTAAAAGTCTAAATGAAATAAATGCAAAAAAAAGTTTTATTAATGTATCATGTTTTAAATCTCCAAGAAGCCCAATAGATATTAAAACTCCTACAATTTCATCAATAACAATTCTTTTATCATCATGAATACCGCTACTTTGCTCATATTCATTTATATATTTATATCCAATGATTGTAAAGAGAAAAGCAAGAAGCATTATCGTTAAATTTGGATTTGGGAAATATTTGATTATAAAGTATGCAATAATAACTCCTACTAAACTTCCCCATGTTCCTGGTGCTTTTGGTAAAAGCCCACTAAAAAAACCTGTTAAAATAAACCATTTAAACTTATTCATAATCCACCCACCATAAATTATTTTCTTTTAAATCCTCTATTAACTCTAATACCTCATCATCACTTAAGTCATGAAAATCTTCATAAAATGATGCTACTGCAAAAGGCTTTTTATCTGGCTCAATTAAGCAGTATACATCATCAAAGTAATTTAATAATAACTCTTTTGTATCTTTTGGGCAAACTGGTGCTATTGCAATAATTTTATCAGGGTTTAAATTCTTTAGCATTTCGAAAGCTGCAAGTGCGCTATAACCGCTTGCAAATCCATCATCTACTACTACAGCAGTTTTTCCTTTTAAGTTTTTATATGGAGCATTGTTTCTATAGATTTTATCTCTTCTTTTTACTTCTTGTAATACTTCTCTTGCGATATCTTCAATAGGTATCTGAGAAAATAGATAATTAAAACTTGGGTTTAAAACTACCTTTCCATCAATTGTTATTGCACCAAATCCAGCTTCTGGATTAAAAGGTATTGGAAGTTTTCTAACAACTATTATATCCATTGGTATTTTTTGAGTTTTTGCAATAGCATATCCTACCGGCACTCCACCTCTTGGAATTGCAAATATTACACTATTTTTGGGAAGTTTGAAAACTTCGCTAAGTTTTATTCCTGCATCAAGTCTATTTTTAAATATCATATGTTGCCTTTATGTAAGTGAGCTTGTTTGGTATAGTTTCATTAAAGATATATAAAAATCTTCTTCTTTGCTCTCTTCAATTAAACCTTTATTTGGAGCTATATCATAATATAATTTTTGAAGATTTTTAAATCTATTTGGATAGAGATGAGCTAAATATTTTGCGCTAATCTCTTTTCTCATAAGAATAGTTGGCGGCATAAGCCCTGTTTTTATAAGCTCAAATATAGAATCACTATGATAGCTTATGTGATGGTGGCTTCCATGAGGGCATGAATTTACACTTACTATTGTTTTGCATTTATCACAATATACATATTCGTTTATTGTATCAATTTCTATTCCAAGCTCCATTGAATCAAAAATTGAGTGAAGATGGTCAGCTTGATAATAAATTCCAAGCCCTTTATGTGTTTGTCCCATTATAAATTTATTGCAACCAAAATTTTTAGCTATCATTGCATCAAGTATTGCTTCATTTACACCTGAGAAAATGTAGGTATTAAGTAGAGGTACTATTAAAACTTTATCTTTTGGAAAATAGTTATCTACAATTTCTTTTAGTGCTTGGTATCTTAATTGATAAGGAATTTCATCTTCTGTTAAATTCTTTATTAAAAAAATTACCAAGATATCATTTTTCTCAATTGCCATTCTCATAATTTTTTCATGAACTCTATGGATTGGTTTTGCATGCATTGTCATTCCGACAATATTTTCGGCGTTTTTAGTTTTTTCTTTTACATAATCAATCTTTTTTTGAATTCCTGTATCTTCTACCCAAAAATTACCTGCTATTGCGTATTTTCCAAGTCTTTTTAGAGTTTTTGCAACTTGTGGATAATTTTTATAATCTTTTGTGCCATATATTTTTTCTACTCTTTGTAAAGGCTCTATTTCATATATCTCTTCTACATCAACTTCACCAACTTTTTTGCCATCAGAGTAGAGGTCTATTTTTTTTGGATTTGTTTTTAAAATTTCTTCATTTTTTTTCCCTGCAGGTGCAAGAATAAAAGAGAAAGGAACATGCCCATTTTTATAAATATGCTCTTCATCAGCTATTTTTGCTTCTTTTTTATTCATTAATTTATCTATTGGCTTAAGAAGCCCTGCTTGTACCATTGCAAGAGTAATCCAGGCTTCTTTATCGATAAAAATTTTATTTCTGTTTAAAGATGCCATATTTTTTCCTTTTCTCCCATAAACTTTTCCTGCTTATTCCTAATTTTTTACTAAGCTCTGTATCTGGAAATTTATATTGATAAGTGGTAATTATAAATTTTATATACTCTTCTATGCTTAAAATTTCTTCTTCTATAATACTTTTAGTTTTTACATTTAATTCTATGCATTTATCTACTTTATTGTAGCTTTTAGGCAGGATAAATATAGTTTTATATTTTGATAAAAACTTCAAAAGCTCTTTATCTTCTATTTTGTCATAATTTAAACAAACATAAATCATATTTTTGCGTTTTATATCATTTTTATTAAAACTTGTTAAGTCTATTATTTTAATTGGAGCATTTTCTTTTTGAGATATTTCAAAAATAAACTTTTCAACCGCTTTATTAATAGTACTTTTTATAAAAATAGGGAAAGTATATTTTGGAATTTCAACATCAATATCTTTTAGTATAAAATCTATAAATTTTTTATAAAGATTTAATTCTTCTTTTAGTAAATAAAACTCTTTAAGATGTTTAATTTTTCTAATTAATTCTTCAATAGAGAAAGGTTTTTGCAAATAATCATCAGCTCCAAGCTCAATTGGTTGCATAACAGTAGCATATGTTACATAAGGTACAAGAAGTATTATTATTTTATCTTTTTTAGAAGTAATAAATCTTTTAAGGTTTCCTTGCAGATTTGTATTTATTAGATAAATATCAGAATTCGTATTCATAGCTTCATCATAAGAGCCAAATATTTCACATCTTGCATTAAGTTTTTCGCTTAAATTATTTTGAATACTTTGAGCAAGATATAATTCATTTTCTACTATTGTAATCTTCATACCAATCCTTATATTTTAGTGTTGCAGTAGATATTACGGCTATTCCTTCACCTCTTCCAATGAATCCCATTTTTTCATTAGTAGTAGCTTTTACATTTACAGGCGCATTTAAAAGTTTTGAGAGATTTCTTTGGATTTTTGTTTTATACTCTTTTAGTTTTGGTCTCTCAGCAATAATAGATATATCAGCATTTATTATTTCAAATCCCGTTGAAGTTAGAGTATTTAAAACTTCTTTTAATAATTCTACTGAGTTTATATTTTTGTATCTCTCATCAGTATCTGGGAAAAATTCTCCTATATCACCATATCCAGCTGCACCAAGAAGTGCATCAATTAAGGAATGAATTACTACATCTCCATCGCTATGAGCTTTAAGCCCATAATCTACATCAATCTCAATTCCTCCAAGAATCATTTTTTTATTTTCTTCAAATCTATGAGTATCATATCCATTACCTACAAATATATCTTTTCTTGGAGGTTTTAGGCAAGGAAGATTTAAATCTTTAAAATAAGTTATTTTTTTTAAATTTTCACTCCCTTTTACATATTCTATTTTTCCACCTATTGCTTCAATTGCTGCTCTCTCATCTGTATATAGCCTATCTGCTTCAAGTGCTTTTTTTAATGTAGAAGTTTTGCTAAGCTGTGGAGTTTGGATAAGTTTTACTTTATCTCTATCAATTGTTTTATCTTCATAAACTATTGTATCTACAGGTTTTAAGAAAGGCACTACTGAGTCTGCTTTTTTTGAGAGAATTCTATTAAGTGTTTCTTTATCAATACAAGGTCTTGCTACATCAGAAATTAAAACAAATTCGCTATCTACATATTTTAGAGCATTTTTTAAAGATAGCTGTCTTTCTTTATCTCCGCTTACTATTTTATAATCACTTAATTTTTCATAAAGTCTTACTTCTTTTGGATTTGCTGTAATTATTGTTTTTTGGAAATTAAATAGAGAATTAAATCTATCAGCTACAAATAGCCATAAAGGTTTATTGTCAATTCTTAACCATTGCTTTTTTACAGGATAATTAAATCTGGTGCTCTCTCCTGCACTCAGTATTATTAAAGTAACATTCAAAATGTTTCCTTTTGTAAAGTTGTTACGAAATTATACACAAAAATGTTACAATTTGTAATAAAAATAAAATAAGATATTTTAAGTATTAATTTAAGCCAAATTTAAGTTTTTTTAGCTAAATTGAAGAAAAAATATTAAAGGATTTTGATGAGAAGTGCTTGGATTGAAAAAAGAAAAAAAGATAAAGTTAGAACTCAGATGTATTATGCTAAAAAAGGCATAATTACTGAAGAGATGGAATATATTGCAAAAAAAGAAAACCTTGAGCCTGAAATCATAAGAAGTGAAGTAGCAAGAGGTAGACTTATTATCCCAGCAAATATAAATCACACTCACCTTGAGCCAATGGCAATAGGAAGAGTAACTAAAACAAAAGTTAATGCAAATATAGGTGCAAGTGCCTTAGCTAGTGATATTGAAGAAGAAGTTAAAAAATTAAAAACTGCTGTTAAATATGGAGCTGATACAGTTATGGATTTGAGTGCTGGTGCTAAAAATATGGATGAAATCCGTGAAGCTATTATTAAAGCTAGCCCTGTTCCAATTGGTACAGTTCCAATGTATCAAATTATGGATGAAATTGGCGATGTGGAAAAACTTACATATGATGATATACTAAGAGTACTTGAAAAACAAGCAAAACAAGGAGTAAGCTATTTTACAATTCATGCAGGTTTGCTTCTAAGACATATGCCAGAAATTGCAAAAAGAAAAATGGGAATAGTAAGTAGAGGTGGTAGTCTTACAGCTTCTTGGATGCTAAAGCACCATAAAGAAAATCCTTTTTATACTATTTTTGATGATATTTTGGAAATTTGTAGAGAATATGATGTTTCACTTTCACTTGGTGATAGTCTAAGACCAGGATGCCTTTATGATGCAAGTGATAAAGCTCAAATTGAAGAGTTAAAAGTTTTAGGAGAATTGACTCTAAAAGCTTGGGATAAAGATGTGCAAGTTATGATAGAGGGTCCTGGACATGTGCCAATTAATGAAATTGAAAGAAATGTAAAACTAGAGCAAATCTATTGTCATGAAGCTCCTTTTTATGTGTTAGGTCCGCTTGTACTTGATATTGGGGCTGGGTATGACCATATAGGAAGTGCAATAGGTGCTGCGATGGCGGCGTTTTATGGTGTTAGTATGTTATGTTATGTAACTCCAAAAGAGCATCTTGGACTTCCAAATGAAGAAGATGTAAGAGAAGGTATGATGGCTTATAAAATTGCAGCACATGCAGCAGATATTGGTAGAAAAATTCCAGGTGTTAGAGATATTGATGATGCTATGAGCGATGCAAGATATCATTTTGATTGGAATAAGCAATTTGAATTAGCACTAGACCCAGAAAGAGCAAGAGAATATCATGATGAAACTCTTCCTCAAGAAGTATTTAAAGAAGCTGAATTTTGTAGTATGTGTGGACCAAAATTTTGTAGTTATAAAGTAACTCAAGAAGCTTTAGAAAACTTTGATTGGGATGAGTTTAAACAAGAAGCGATGGAGAAAATGAAAGGTTAAAAATGATTTTAAATATTCATCCAAAAAGTAAAAAAATAACTATTGAAATTCCGGAAGAATTGGTAGATAAGGATTTGAGAGTTGAGATAAAGCCTAAGAAGAGTTTAAGAGGAATTTTAAAAGTTAAAGAGACAAAAGATGAAAGTAATGC
Organism: Nautiliaceae bacterium; assembly: GCA_027011225.1. GTDB lineage: Bacteria > Campylobacterota > Campylobacteria > Campylobacterales > Nautiliaceae > JALTBU01. The sequence continues at coordinate 10,225 of JALVAK010000053.1, forward strand.
ATGGCTAAAATGGGTTAAAGCTAATTATGATAAGAGTTGATACTAATATAATTGTTAGATATTTTGCTGATGATATAAAAGAGCAAGCTGATAAAGCTCAAGAGATTTTAGAAAATGAAGAAGTTTTTATATCAAATGAAGTAATTGCAGAAGTTATTTATGTAATGTGTGGAATTTATGAATTTAGTAGAGAAGATATAAGTGAAGCATTAATTCAACTTATAAATTTTGAAAATATCTATATTGAAAGTAAATATTTTTTAATTAAAGCACTTAGATTATTTAGTTCTACAAAACTTGATTTTGTAGATTGTTTGCTTTGTGCTTATAGTGAAGTTGATGAAATTAAGACATTTGATAAAAAGCTTTTAAAGTGTATTGACAAAAATAAAAAAAAGTTATATAAGTAATAAAAAAATATTAAGGAGATAAATTGAAAGAAAAAATAAAAGAAGCCCTAAAAAATGTTGTTTATCCAGGGTTTAAAAAAAGTGTAGTTGATTTTGGATTTGTAAAAGATATTGAAGTAAGTGAAGATGG
>JALVAK010000054.1 GCA_027011225.1 Nautiliaceae bacterium
CGCTCAACAAGAAAGCAAATTTTTTAACGCTAAATAAAAGCTAAAAAGCATTAACTCGCAAAGCTCAAACAAAATGCTTTTTCTAACGCCTTTATTTAGCTAAAATTTGCAATTGTTTCACTTTATTTAGTCAATGTCTAGCTAAGAGGATTTAGCTTCTTTATTAATCAAAGCATTGCCATATGCTTCTATAGCTCCACCAATTTGCAATGCTTTTGGAGTAAATACTTTATAGTTTTTATCAATATAGCTATAGATTTTATTTAAAAATTCTCCTTTAAATAAATCTCCAACAATTATAGCTCCATCTAAATTGTTATCTTTATGAAAAGAATCATATTGATTTGATAAAAATTCAGCAAAACTCTCAACCACACCATAACTTAAAAGATAATTATCAACCCCAGCTAAATTAAAACTCATAGCTGTCCTAATTGCCCAAAGAGGATTTAGATTATTTTTATCCATTTTATAATCAATTCTAGGACCTTTTTTAGTCATAGCTTCACTTGAGAGTTTAAGTATAGCTTTATACCCATCATCAATATTTTTAGCTTCCCCTAAAATAATTCCAATAAGCCCCCAAAGATAGTAAATTCCTTTTTTGTTACTTTTAATATCTGAATTTAAAGCATTTTCAAAAAGATTAGCTCTTTTTTCTTTAAAATTTTTAATTAGTCTCTCTCCTGTTTCATTCATTGTAGCAATTTGAGAGAAAATATCACTGAAATCCTCAAATTCAAAATTAAAATTAATATATTCAATTAAGCCAAATTTTGGAGAGTTTATCAAAATTTTATTTTCATCCTCGTAAAAACAAAACCCCATAATGTTTTTTTCTCTTAACTCCCACTGCTCTAATACTCCATAAAATCCGCTAAAAGTAGCTTTACTCTCTTTAGAGTTAATCTCTCCTAAATTCTCTATCCTATCAATTATTCCATTTTTATAACCATACTCTTTATATTTGCCTTGTGAATTTATATCTTTTTCAAACTTTGGAATTAAACTTCTATCTCCACTCTCAACTAAAATATCTTTATTTTTTGAATCAGTAACCACTGCAAAAAGAGGTTTTTGTACTTTTACTTCAAAGCTTAAATCTTTAGTACTTTTACTTTTTTTAAATCCTAAAAGCTCAAAATCACTAGCTTCAAACAAAAGCTCTGTTACCATACAATCAGGAAGTTTTACATAAAAAGCAGGGATTGACAAACCATAAGTTTTTTTAAATTCAAGATTAGTTTTAAGTTTAATAAAAGGTTTTTCTATACTTGCTAAGGCTTTAGCATCACCTTCAAACGCCATAAAATATTTACTAATACTTGCTAAATCTCTTGCCATTATAAATTCGGCATCTTGTATATCTTTGCTTATTTCAAAAGCCCCGTTCATTGTCTGAATATAAATATTTTCATTTTCTAATTTTTTAGCTAAATTTCCAAAAAATTTTTTTCTATCTTCTTTTTTATTAAAATCAAATTCTCCACTCTCAATTTTCACTTTCGAATCAGTTTCATACCCACACACTTCACAATGATGAAAAATATCAAAATAGTGAGGATTTTTTTCATTCTTTACTTCTCTTAGGCACTTGGGGCATGGAGGAAGAGAAATTTTAGGAAAGGTTTTTTTTAAATCATCTCTAAACTCTTCCACAACCTCAGCATTTAGAGATTTTAAAAATATAGATAAAGGAAGCTCATTTGCTATCTTTCTTGAAAACTCTTCTATTTTTTCTTCATCACCTTCAACATAAGCATATAAATTTTCTAAATCTCTACTTAATCCAAGTTTTACATTTTTAGCATTTCTTATAAGAATTTTTTCAATTATTCCTTGTGTAGAAATTAAATTAAAAGTAAATTTTAAAATCATTTCACACCCTCAAAACCTCTTAATGCTTCTTCTGGTACACCTCTTTTATATGAAATTTTCGCAATTTCCCCTATATCTACATTTGGATTTTTAACTTTAACTTCTACTCCAAGCTTTTTTAATTCATTTATTAAAATTCTCTCCATTAATTTAGCTGCTTTTTTTACAGGCTCAGTAATGCTAAATGTCGTATCTTCTCCTATTACATAAGGGACAACTCCAATAATCTTAGTCTCTGGCAAATCTCCCATCATATGAATCATCTCAAGAGTTTGAAGCATTTCAACTTCATGTGCACTTCCTTGCCAGCTTACACACTCAGGCACATCTAAAAAATCAAAAAAATAGACATCTCCTATTTTACCATCATCCACATCCACAGTATCAAAAATAAATACTTTATCATATTCTACTATTATAGGAATAAGTCTTTGAGCTAATGTCCCTCCATCTATTAAATCAACTTGATGACCTTTAAATTCATACTTTTCATCTAAATAATTTACTAAATGAACACCTATCCCCTCATCTCCAAAAAGAATATTTCCTATTCCTAACACTAAAATTTTCATAATTTCCTTTCAATGAAAAATGAAAAATAAAAAACTTTTACTTTTCATTTTTCATTAAAAAAAGAAAGAAGAATTAGTGCTCTTCTTTCTCCCATTTCATACCAGAAAAAATCGCATCCATTCCACCATTTTTGCCAAATACTGCATTATAAACAGCCATATAAACATGCACAACAACAAAAATAATAATTGCCCACATTAAAATGTGATGCCAAAGTCTAACATATGCAAGACCACCTAAAAAGCTCTCTACACTTTTAGCAAATGGATAAAGTGCTCCTCCAAGCCCTTGATGATAAACTTCTGCATAAAGAGCAAGTCCTGTAATAATTATTCCATAAAACAACACATAAGCTAATGTATAAGCCCAAAACTGAAGTGGATTATATACACCAGTTGTCTTAGGATGTTTTGAAATTAAAAGATAATATCCAATTTGTTGAAATAACAATTTGATATTAAACGCATCTTTAATTGAAGCTCTTTCATACTTAGCTTCAGGAAAAAAGAAAAAATAAATTGTTTTATATAAAACTGCACCAATTAATGCAAATCCAAAAATAATATGCCACTCACGAAACTCGGCATGCAAAAATCTTGTAGGAGTAGGAGATGGCGCTCCATAAGTAATATATGGATTTGCTAAATAAAATCCAGTTGCTATAAGCACAAAAATAGAAATCGCTCTAATCCAGTGTTGCCATCTGTATCCAGCGGAAAATTCAATTCCGCCGATATATTCTCCTAAAACTTTTAAAAATTTCATTTTCTCCTCCTTAGCATGCGCCATATAATGGGTCTACTCTAAATTCACCTAATTTTTTACCTTTTACATCCATTACATGCACAGCACATGCGATACATGGGTCATAACTATGAATATTTCTAATTACTTCAAGCGGTTTTGTTGGGTCAGCAATTTTCATACCAATTAAATTTGACTCATATGCACCTTTTTTGCCATTACCATCTGCAGGTCCTGCATTCCAAGTAGAAGGCACTACTGCTTGCCAATTTTCAATTACACCATCTTTGATTCTACACCAGTGACTGAGCATTCCTCTTGGAACATCTCCTATGAATCTACCTTTGTATTCTTTATTTTTATCAATTACATAAGGAGCAACTGTACTTTGGTCAACTTTTAAATTTTCTACTAAATTATTAAATGCTTCAAGACCATAATCAGCAATTACTTTTGTTTGAAGCATTCTTGCTGCAGTTCTTCCAAGAGTTGTAAATAATGCTTTTGCAGGTAAACCTGTTTGAGCTAAGAATTCATCAACTACTTTTCTTACTTTTTCATTTCCTTTTGCATAATTTACTGCCATACATGCAAGCGGACCTACTTCCATAGGAGTTTTATCATATCTTGGAGATTTAATCCAAGAATATTTTCCTTTAGGATTAACAACTTTTACCTCTACTTCTTTTCCTTCACCATCTATACTTTTACCATCTACATAACCTGTATATTCTGGAATTGTTTTTCCGTTATATGGGTGTACAAAACCTGTATCTTTATACCAAGAGTGAGTTACATCTTCTTCAATTTTACTCTCATCAATCTCATAATATTTTCCAAGGTCAAAATCTTTAATATATCCACAAGCATCAAAAAGCCAAGAATCAGCACTTGTTTGCATAGTTTTATATGTTAAATAATTTCCAAGATTATTTGGCATTACTACACTTGGCTCATTACCATATGCCTCTGCTGCCATTACGATATCAGCATAGTAAGCTCTATTTACATAATCTGCTACTTCTTGGAATTTAGTCATATATTCAGCAAGTCTAGCTGGGTCTTGAAGGTCCATAATACAAGTAACACCACCAACTGTAAGACTTTGTGGATGTGGATTTTTACCCCCAAAAATTGCCATCATCTGAGCTGCAATTCTTTGAATTTCAAGTGTTTTTAGATAGTGAGATAGGGCAATTAAGTTTTGCTCAGGCGTAAATTTCATTGTAGGATGACCCCAATATCCATTTTTAAATGGTCCTAAATCACCTTTTTTTGCAAACTCTGCTACTCTTTTTTGAACTTCTCTTAATTCATCTTCACCAGTTGCTATTGGGTTATATCCTTTTGGTACATATTTAAATGCTTCTTCACTTGCTTTTTTAGGGTCTGCTTGAAGTGCGCTTAAAATATCTACCCAATCAAGTGCATGAAGTTGATAAAAATGCACAATATGGTCATGGAAAAATAGAGCATAATCAAGAAGTGTTCTTACAAGTTTTGCATTTAAAGGCGGCTCAATTCCTAATGCATTCTCAACCGCACTTATTCCAGCTTTGTAGTGAGAATATGTACATACCCCACAAATTCTTTGAGTCATAAACCCTGCATCTCTTGGGTCTCTACCTTTAAGTATAACTTCAATTCCTCTCCAAAGAGTCGCACTTGAATAAGCATCTTTAATTACATTATTTTCATCAAGTACAACCTCAACTCTTAAATGTCCCTCAATTCTTGTGATTGGGTCAATTACTACTCTTTTTGCCATCTATTACTCCTTAGGTTTTTTAATTGCACTAATTGCTGCATGAGCTGCTATTGCAACACCTGCAACTGTTAAAATTGTAATCCCTACTTTATCAGCGGTTGCATCAGCTTCAATTGATTCAAATTTATGATTTGCAAGAGGCTCTTCATATGGTGCCATTGCATCCCAAAAATCTGGCTCACTACATCCAATACATCCATGCCCTGCTTGGATTGGCCAAGATGTGTGTTGGTTAAATCTCTCACGTGAGCAGTTATTGAATGTATAAGGTCCTTTACAACCTTTTTTGTATAGACAAAATCCATTCATCGCTTCTTCGCTTCCAAACTCTTCTACAAATTCACCTGCATCAAAGTGCCCTCTTCTCTCACATAAATCATGGATTCTAAGCCCATAAGCCCATTTTGGTCTATTAAAATTATCTACTGCTGGAAGTTGTCCATAAAGAATTACATATACAATTGTTCCAACAATATTTCTATCACTTGGAGGACATCCTGGCACATTTATAACTTGTTTATCAAGCACTTTGTGAATTCCTACTGCACCTGTTGGATTTGGAGCAGCTGCTTGAATACCACCAAAGCTACTACAAGTTCCAACTGCAATAATTGCTGCTGCATCTTTTGCGCTTCTTTTGAGTTTATGAAGTCCAGTCTCAGCATATGGTCCAATTGTAAGATATTCACCACCATCTTTTGTTGGCACCCCACCTTCTACACATAAAACATATCTACCTTTAAATTCTTTTAAAGCTTCTTCATAGTTTTCTTCTGCCTGCCAACCTGCTGCTGCCATAATAGTATCGTGATATTGAAGATTGATATACTTAAAGATTAAATTATCAATTGTAGGAGCATCAGTTCTAAGTAAACTCTCACTACATCCTGTACATTCAGCCAAGTGTAGCCACACAACTGGAAGTCTATCGCTAACTTCAGCTGCCTCTGCTACAACTGGAGCAAATGAAGCTGGAAGACCAAGAGTTGCTGCTAAAGAAGCTGACCATTTTAAAAAATCCCTTCTAGAAAAACCATTTTCTTCTAAAAGTTGTGGAATTGGTTTTGGAGCAATTCCAGGAAGTTTTTTTAATTTTTCAATTCTTTGTTTTACTTGTTGCATATCTAGCATTTTCTTCCCCTTAAATGAAGATTAATTCACAAAATAATTATATACTAAATATTCATTCATTTGCAAGATGAATTTAGAATTAAATTTAAAAATTGTTTCAATGACTCACACAAATAGCACAAATATCAAAACACTTAAATATAAAATCAGCATATTTTTCATCTTCATTCATTAATGCCGCCTGAGCGGGTGATGGATTTAGCTTATTTCCATTTGATAGATTAAATTGAGTAGGCACAATTATATTATATCGCTTAATTTTTTCATCTTCTATTTCAATTTCATGTATTAAACTTCCTCTTGGAGCTTCAATAACTCCATAGCCTTTTGCATTTTTTTGAGTTGGTTTTATATAATTTTTTTCATTTATTTCAATTTCATCTATTCTTTTTAAAAGATATTCAAAAATTAAATTTACTTCATAAAGTCTTGCAAAAATTCTTGTATATACGCTATCCTTATGCTTTTTATATATTGAGCTTACCAAAGGATTATTTAAATTTCTTGCAAGAGGTCCAACTTCATAAAACTTATCTTTATATAAAACATTTTTATTAAGTGAAGTAGATTTTTCTTCTCTTATAAACTTAAAATCTCCATTTGAGCTAAAATATAAGTTATCTCCTAATACCAAAAATCTATTTAATCCTCTTCCTATATCCTTTGGAATATCTTCAAATAATTCTTCTAAATCCTCACTTTTCCCATCAACACTCATAATTTTTTGATATCTCTCAAACATTTCATACAAAAAATTTTTAATTTTAATAATTTCAAGATTTGTCAAATCACATGTAACTCCTCCAGGAATCGCATAGGAATTATGAGGAAACTGCCCAGCAATTAGTGCAATAATTTTAGCAATATCTTTTGCAAACTCTAGGGCTTTAAAAAAATCTTTTTGCTTTACACTTGGATAGAGAGTTAAATAAAACCACTTGATATGATTTTGAATAATTTCAAGTCCAAGTGTAATTTCTCTTAAGATTTCAGCTTTTTTTGTAATTTTTACATCAAGTGCATTTTCAATTGCTTTTGCAGTAGCAATTAAATGAGAATGTCCACATATACCGCAAACTCTAGGATTTATTACACAAGCATCTAAATAGTGCCTATTTTTTAAAAATTCTTCCATTCCTCTATATTGCCAAAATTCAATCTCAGCAAATTCAATTATTTTATCTTTTTTATGAAGTTTTAAAGTTGCTTCGCCTTCAATTTTACTTATAATTTTTTTAGTTATCTTCATCTATAAGTCTTTTATTAAGTCTTTCATTTGTTAAACTTTTTGCAACTCCAGCTAATGTCAAATATGCTCTTTTGCTAACACCTAAAGGAATATTTGCAGGTATTCCCATAAAAGTTTCTGTCTTAAATAAATCTTTTCTAGGAAAAGTTTTTTCAGTGCATCCAAAACAAGGAGTCCCAGCTCTTGGCTTGGAATTCACTTCATTCCATAAAATTTTATTGCAACTACTATGAGTATATGGTCCTTGACAGCCTTGCTCATAAAATAGACACCCTTCTTTCTCTCCAAAATTTTTAGCATCAACTTTCCACTCAAAATACTCATTTCTAACACATCCCATATGAGAAGTGTATGAATAAATCTCTTTTGGTCTATTTTCACTATCAAGCAATATTTTTTTATCATTTAAAACCATTTCAATTGCATATGCAATCCATTCAGGATGAGGAGGGCATCCTGGAATTGAAATTATTTTATCTTTGCATTTATAAAATTTTCCTTTATCCTCTTTATTAAAAAGTATTCCCTCTCCAAACATACCGCCATAAACACTGCATGTACCAATTAAAATCACTTTTCTTGAAAGTTTTATAAGTTTTGCAATTAAATCTATTAAATCAAAACCTAATCTTAAAAAATTACTTTTAATTGCACCCTCTATTATCAAAATATCACTTGATTTAATCTCAAACTCTTTAGTTGGCAAAAGAGGATGATAAATTAAATCTATTTTATTTAAAATTTCTTTGATTTGCGGATAATTGTAAAATGAATGAGAGCACCCATAACAACTAACCGCATCTATCCATAAAACTTTAGGCTTTGAGTGCATTGTATATATTCTCACTTACTACTTCTATGTATTCTTCTATATCTTTTCCAAGAATTCCCTCTCTATATAAAAAGACAAGTCCTCCAAGATATCCCATAAAAAGTCCAAAAGCCGCAAAAAAATCTTGATTTTTAAGCTCTTTTTTTCTAACTCCTTCTTCAAAGAAAATCATTATCTCAGTTACAAAGCTACTTACACAAAGCATACCCTCACACCCATTAGAAAAAATCTCTTTATTTGATAAATATACTCTCATAAAATAATCCACTAACTCAGGCTCTTCTTTTGCTTTTTTGAAATAAAGCTCAACTATCTTTTTAATCTTTTCTTTTGTAGAAATATCCATTTCATTTATTTTTTTAAGCTCTTCTCCAAAAAGTTTTGAAGTATAAATTAAAAGCTCTTTTGCCAAAGACTCTTTTGAAGGGAAGTAATTATACATATTTCCTACACTCATCCCCATTTCTCTTGCAATATCAGCAATTGTAGTATTATAAAATCCCTTTTTTGCAAAAAGATTTAAAGCAGTTTTCATAATCTCAAGTTTTTTTTCTTCTTTGCTCATAAAAACCCTTTTTTAAGTTATTATAATATAATTTCAAAAAAAGGTTAATGAATGCATGAATTTTCGATAGTTGACTCTTTACTACACTTAGCAGAAGAGCACGCAGCAAAACATAATGCAAAAAAAGTAACAAAACTTGAAGTAAAAATTGGAGTATTAAGCGGAGTAGAACCTGAGCTTTTAAAAACAGCATTTGAAACATTTAAAGAAGGAACAATTTGTGAAGAAGCAGAATTTATAATGAAAATTCAACCAGTAGTTATTAAATGTCAAGAGTGCGGATTTGAAGGAGAGCTTAGTAAAGATGAATATTTATGTCCAAAATGTAAAAGCCCTGACTTGAAAATAATAGATGGTGAAGATATGTATTTAATGTCCCTTGAATTAGAAGAATAAAACATTCAAAGACAAGCAGTCTTAAAGACTACTTGTAAAAAACTCTAGCAAGTTTTAACAAATTCTTGGCGCTATTTTAACTCTATAAAGATTTCTATTTATATACAAATTACCAGTAAAAGGGTCATATTCCACTTCCTCTGGCAAAAAGCAAGTTTTTAAATCTTCAAAAACTAAATCTTCAAATCTAATTCTTTTATCAAAAAACTTCTCAACTATAACTTTTGTATTAATAACTCTTACATCGCTTCCTAAAGCATATTCAACCATTGCTTCAAATTCTTCAATTTCATCAAATTCTTTTATTTTACCATGCCAATCTTCTAAAAAACACTCAAGTGCTTCAATTCCTCTCATTTTTTACTCCTTAGCAATAATCTGCTAAAAGACCTTCTTTTAGCTGTTTATAAACTTCCTCACCTGCAAATTTTCTAACAATTTCAAGTCCAAAACAAATTGCAGTTCCAGGACCTTTAGATGTTAAAACATTTTTATCTTCCACAACTTTTGCATCACTTACATATCCTTCTTTTTTGATATTTTCTTCCCATCCAGGATATGCTGTATATTTGTCTTTAAGTACTCCTGCTGTTTTTAGCGCATATGGAGCTGCACAAATTGCACCTACATATTTTCCTTTTTTATCCATCTCTTTTAGAAGTTTTTGGACATGCTCATCGTTTGCTAAATTTATTGCCCCAGGAAGTCCTCCAGGAAGTACAACCAAATCAAGCTCATCTGCATTTACAAGCTCAATTTTTGTATCTGGAATAACTCTAATATTATGAGCTCCATAAATCACATCTCCTCCAACTCCAGCAACAATTACATCAAGCCCACCTCTTCTCATAACATCAATTAAAGATGTTGCTTCAATTTCTTCAAATCCGTTTGCTAAAGGTACACATACTCTTGCCATTAACCCCTCCTTTTTTAAATATTTTCTATTTTAACCCTTAAGAAAGGATATTCATCAACTTTTTTAAATATTATACCAAAAGTTCCTTTAAGCTCAGGTAGTTTTTTTATTTTTTTTATTTCACCATCAACTTTAACTTTTAGAGATTTTATCTTATTTGCAATTACAAATTGATGAGAGCATAAAAGCTCATCTTCTTTTACTACATAAAAATCCTCACAAGCATAAACTACACTTCCATCAAAACTTGGAAGCTCATCAATCTCTTCAAGATGATACTCATAGCTTTTTTCACTCTCAAGTATCTCTTCTAAAATAGGGTCACTTGGCTCAAACCATTTTGGAAGCTCTATTCCTTCAATTTCAAATCCTCCGTAGTCTCTAAGAAGTGCTAAAAATCTTTT